>NZ_WOTN01000001.1:2577344-2899512 GCF_010993745.1 Fodinicola acaciae | reverse complement strand
CGCGGACATTCCGTCGCGGAAGCCGCACACCGGCTCGGAATCCCTGAGGGGACAGTGAAATCTCGCACGCATTACGCGTTGCGGGCGTTACGGTTGGCACTGCAGGAAATGGGGGTGAGCGGATGAGTACGCACGACGAGTTCGCCACCTTCGACGCCGCCTACGTGTTGGGGGCCTTGTCGTCCACCGACCGGCGCGCGTACGAACAACATCTGGCCGAATGCGACATCTGCGCCAAGGCGGTGCAGGAGCTGGCCGGCATGCCGGGCATGCTCGCCGGCGTACCGGTCTCGGCGGTGGAGTCCTCGGGCTTCCAGGAGCCGGAGCCGGCGCAGGTGTTGCCGCTGCTGCTGAGAAAGGTGTCCCGCGACCGGCGAAAGCGCGTCTGGTGGTTCGGTGGTCTCACCGCGACCGCGGCCGCGCTGCTGGTCGTGCTGGTGCTGGTGATCGGCGTGACGATCCCGAATCTGCAGGACGGACCGCCGCAGGCGCAGGGGGTCGCGATGGAGCCGGTCGGCGACTCGCCGATCCGCGCCACCGTGCAGCTGACCAACTACGACTGGGGCACCGAGATCCGGATGCACTGCAGCGAGGGGACCGGCCGGAAATACCCGGCCGGCTGGTACAAACTGACGGTGACCGACCGCCGCGGTCGCACCGACCAGGTCGGCAGCTGGACCGCCAAGCCAGGCCAGGAGATCACCAACGTGGTCGCGCCGACCTGGCTGACCACCACCGACATCTCCTCGGTGGACGTACGCAACGCCACCGACCGGATCCTGCTGCACCTGAGCCTGTAGCAGGACCCGGCCAGGGGACCGGCGACGCCATGGCACCTTCCAAGCCGGTCCGCAGCCGATGGCTGGAAGGACATCACCTGGTCGCTGCACTGCCCGACGATGACCCGGATGGGCAGCTCTCGGAGCAGGACCCAGCCGTCGGGCGTCCAGTGGCGCGGAACCAGTCACCAACCCAGAGGTTGAAGCTCAAGTCAAAAGGTCACCCTCGCGGTGGTTCGAGGCGCCACTGCTGGCAGGTGTTGGGACCGGTCGCCCAGTACGGCCAGACGTCCACTGTGGACCCGGCGGCCGCCGAGCAGCCGGCCACGTCGAGCGCCAGGCCGGTCTGCCGGTTGCTGATCCGGTATGACCCGTCGCCGACCGCGTCGAAATACCAGGACTGGCAACGCAAACCCCAGTGGGTGTCCACTGTGGACCCCTTGGCCGTCGAGCAGCCCTTGACGGCCAGCGGCTGGCCGGTGGCGGCTGAGGTGATGGCGTACGAGCCGAAACCGTCCGGCCGCACGAACCACTGCTGACAGCGGTCGCCGGTGTACGCGCCGGTGTTCACCGATGGGCAGCTTTGCAGCGCGTTGGGTTTGCTGTTTTGCGGTGTCAACCGATAGAAACCCGGCCGGATCGGTGTCGCGCCGGGGTCACCCGACGGCAGCGCGAGCGACTGCCACGACGCCGCCGGCGTGCCGAAGTTTGGCGTACCGTCGGCGTTCCACTCCACCTTCTGTACGCGCGTCGAGCGCTCGCCGCCGCAGTTTCCGCGCACCGAGCCGTCGCTGGAGGTCACCGCGTGATAGGCGTTCCACACCTCGCGGCCATCCGGCGAGCTGAAGAAACTGTTGTGTCCCGGACCGAAAACCCAGTGCGCGTCGTTGCGGGTGAAGACCGGCGTCGACTTCTTCCAGGCCGCCGGGTCGAGCGGGTTGCTGCCGACGTAGGTCAGCATCGCCAGCGCGTAATCCGGTGACTCACAGGCGCTGACCGAAAACACGACGAAGAGTTTTCCGTTGTGCCGCAACACGTACGGTCCCTCGTTCACCGGCCGGATGTGCGTCTCCCACGGATTGGTCGGCCGGGAGATCTCCACCGGCGGCTCGACCGCCGTCCACGGGTTGGTCAGCTTCGCGATCACGATGCTGTTGACGTCGAGGTTGTCGGCCTTGGAATAGAGCAGGTAGAGCGACCCGTCCGGTTGCTGGAGAATCGTGCCGTCGATGGAGAACTTTCCGGACGACACCTGGCCTTTGTAGTGATATGTGCCGAGCGGGTCGTCGGTGTCGGCCTCGATGACGTGCATGTTGTGGTGGTCGATGATGCCGTCGTCGGCGGTGTAGTACACATACCATTTGCCGTTGATCCGGTGCAGTTCCGGAGCCCAGATGTTGCAGCAGCGGCTCGGCGCGTCGGCGGAGCCGGTCCAGACGCGGTGCGGCGTGGCCGCGCTGAGGCCGGTGATCGATGCCGACCGGATGATCGAGATGCCGTCGCCTTCGGTGCGCAGCAGGTAGTAATAGCCGCCGGTGAAGCTGATCTGCGGATCGGCGGCGTTCAGCACGACCGGATTGCGGAACGTGCCGCGGCTGTGTGCCGCCGCCGGCGCCGGCGGGGTGACCAGAGTGGCCGCCAGCAAGGCGGCCATCACGTACGCGAGCAGTCTCATGCAGGCCTCCGACCTCGGGTTGTACAACGTTGTATCGCATTGGCGGCGGCGAGTAAACGTTTTCCGAGACCAGTGGTGCCCGAAAGCTAGTCGACCGGCGGTTCGCCGGCGGTCGTACGGTCCGCGTGGTCACTGTTCGCTAACAATGCGAAGGATTCGTCCAAAGCGGCGGCAATGTCCAGCTTTGGTTGGCGGCGTTTGGCGAACGCCACGGCCAAAAACACGCCGAGTGCGGCGCCGGTGATGGTACGCACCTCGGCCGAGTCGGCGTCGTCGCCGGTGCGGTGCGCGATCGCCGTCGCCAACAGGTCCATGCGCGCGGTGATCGTCGCCAGGGACGCGGCCCACAGTTCCGGCACCGCGACGACCAGTGCGAGCTGGCTGTCGAGCAGCTCCGGCGAGGTGTGGCTGGCGAACGCCGTGCGGAATGCGACGCGGAGTGCGGCAAGTGGCGGCAGCTGTGCGGGCTGCGACTGGAAAAGCTCGATCAGCGGCGCGAAGTCGCCGAATGCCACCAGATCTTCCTTTGTCGCGAAATAGCGGAAAACCGTGCTCGGTGAGACCTCCGCGGCGGCCGCGATCTGCTCCATCGTCGTCTCCGCATAGCCCTGGTCGGCGAACAGACGCACGGCCTGGCGCTGGATTTCGGCCTTGGTACGTGCCTTCTTCAGCTCGCGGAGGCCGGTCACAGCGGCACCACCGTCCGCACCTTGCCGCCGACGGACCGCTCCGGCGGCTCGTCGGCCATGACGACCTTCACCGCGGCCAGTCCGCGCTCGGCGAGGAAACGGCTCACCGCGGTCTGCACCTGCGACACGGCGTCGCCGCGCAGCCGGATGCGGACCGTGTCCGGCGCGGTCTGGACGATCTGGTAGAGCCGTACGCCAGGAGTGGCATCGACCAGCGTGGTGAGCGCGAGCGGCGGGATCGTCACGGAATTGCCGGTGGCGTCGGCGAAAGTCAACACGTTGGCGGCGCGGCCGCGGACGCGCAGCGCCGGCAGGGGATTGCCGCATTCGCAGCGGTCCGGCCGGAAAAGCGCGCTGTCGCCGAGGTCATAGCGCAGGATCGGCTGGACGTGGTTGGCCAGGTTGCTGATGAGTACGGTGTGCGACTGGACTCCTGGCGGCACCGGCTCGTAGTTTTCGTCCACCGGCTCGACAATCGCCCAGTCGGTGTTGACGTGATACCAGCCGTGAGCGCAGCCGTCGGTCAGGTAGGGACACTCGGTGCAGCCGTACGTGTCGCGTACTTTCGCTTGGAACGCCGCGGACATCCGCTCGCGGCTTGGCACGGCCTCGCCGGCAGGCTCGACCAACACCGGCGAGATGTGCAGCCGCCCGGCCTCCTGCTCGGCCGCCAGCGACGCCATCAGGCTGCCGTATCCCATCAGGATCGCCGGCTGGAACTCGTTGAGCGCGGCGACCAGCTCCGGCAGCGGATCGTGCACCGAGAACAGCCGCACCATCCGCCGGGCGAGCCAGTTGGCGCGCAGGTGGCCGATGCCGGCACTCACCATGAAATGCCCGCCGGTCGCCGCCACCACCGCCAGCCGGCCGCCGCGCGCGACGATTTTCGCCAGGTCGCCGGCATCCAGCCAGCCGGCCATCATCGCCGAGCTGCGCGCCAGATTGACCGCCACGTCCTGCTTGTCCTTGACGAAAATCCCCGGACTGCCGGTGGTGCCGGAGGTGGTCGCCACCGTGTACGTGCCAAGGAACGGTGTGCCCGCCAGCTCCGGATCCCTGACGAACTCGCTGACCTTGGCCAGCGTCACCGCCGGATCGGTGACCCACTCGTCGAAGTGCTCCATCAGCAGCTTCTTGTTGGTCACCGCCGGTCGCTCGCGATAGACGGCGGAGTGCTCGCGCGCGTACGCCTCGAGCTCTCGCAACCGGCGTTGTTGCAGCTCGGCCATCGCCGCCGGACCGGCCTTCCGGACACGCCTCATCTCGGTACGCACATCTGACAGCGTACTGCCAACTGACAGTTCACTGTCAATATCAGTCTTGACCAGAGGCTGGCTGGCGAGTAGTCCCAACAGCATTACTTGCCTCAGGAGTCCGGTTTGCCCGTTCTCGCTGTCGACGAGCTTTGCTTGAGTACGTTCGCGCCGGGGCTGCCGCTTACGCGACGCAACCATTCACCCAAGTTGTACGGCGCGGGCCGGAGGCTCATCGATCGCGCGTTCTAGACGAAGTGTCCAGCGTTAGACGCTCTGTCTAGAGTCGCCAATGAGGGAACCTGGCGACGGCGGCATCCGATCGCGCGCCGCGGCTGGCGCTACTGGCGGTAGGACTCGACCTCGGAGACCGGACGCACCTCGGCCTCGTCCGGGTCCTGGTTGAACTCGGCGCGGGCCCGGCGCTGGCGGAGCAGGTCCCAGCACTGGTCGAGCTGCTCCTCGATCTGCTTGAGCCGGCTCTGCGTGTCCGCGTCCGCGCCCTGGCCGACCGCGGTGCGGCGCAGCTCGTGCTCCTCGGCGATCAGCTCGTCGATCCGGCCGATGATGCCGCCGTCCACATCACTCATTGCGCTCTCCTTCTTACAGAACGGCGTCCAGCTCGCCGAGGCGAGTGGTCAGCCGCAGGTTTTCCGAATAGTCCACCGGGCACGCGATCACCGACACGCCGTCGTCGGCCAGTGCCTTGCGCAGCGTCGGCAACAGCTCGCCGGCGGAGCCGATCCGATAGCCCTTCGCGCCGAAACTTCCGGCATATCGCACGACATCCGGGTTGCCGAACGCGACATTGCTGTGTTTTCCGAGCTCCAGGTCCATCTTCCACTCGATCAGGCCATAGCCGTTGTCCTCCCAGACCAGCACCACCAGCGGGATGTTCTCGCGTACGGCCGTCTCGATTTCCTGGGAATGCATGAGAAAAGCGCCGTCGCCGACGGCCGCCAACACCTTGGTCTGCGGCCTGGCCAGCCGTACGCCGAGCGCTCCTGGCAACGCGAAGCCCATCGTGGACAGGCCGTTGGAGATCAGGCAGGTGTTGGGCGCGTACGTCGGATAGAGCCGCGCCATCCACATCTTCAGCGCACCGGTGTCGACCAGCACCACGTCGTCGCGGCCGAGCGCGGCGCGTGTGTCGGCGACAATTCGTTGCGGTGCCAGCGGAAACCGGTCGTCAGCCTCGCCGCGCCGCAGTTCCTCGTCCAGCAACGCGCGCACCCGCGGCGGCGGACAGGTCGGTGGCTGATAGCCGTCCAACTGGGCCGCGAGTGCGTCCAGCGACGAACTGAGGTCGCCTTCGATGCCGACGTCGATCGAGTAATGCGCGTCGACCTCGGCCGGAAAGCGGTGGATGTGGATGATGTTCTTGTCCGCCTGCGGATTGATCCGCACCGGGTCGAACTCCTGCAGCTCATAGCCGACCGCGATGACCAGATCGGCGTCGTCGAACCCGAAGTTGACATAGTCGTGCCGCATGAATCCGATCGTGCCGATCGCGTACGGATGGTCGTCCGGCACGACGCCTTTGCCGTGGAAACTCGTGGCGACCGGCACGCCGAACCGGTCGGCGAACGCTGCCAACGCCTTGCCGGCGTCGTTACGCGCGGCGCCATGGCCGGCCAGGATGATCGGCTTTTTGGCCTGACGAAACAGATCGGCGGCACGCCGCAGCTGCGCCGGCGACGGAGCCTCGGCGCGTACGACATTGCGCGGCAACGGTTTCAGCCCCGGCTCGGCGGCGGCTTCGTCGACATCTTCCGGAATGGCAAGGTAAACCGCGCCGGGGCGCTCGGTTTCGGCGACCTTGAAGGCCTTGCGGAACATCTCCGGGATGGCACGCGGCGACGGCATGCTCGCCGACCATTTGGTGATCGGCGCGAACATCGACACCAGGTCCACGAACTGGTGCGACTCCTTGTAGTCGCGGTCATGGCCGACCTGCGCGGACAGCGCGACCACCGGCGTGCTGTTGGTGGTCGCGTCGGCGACGCCCAGCTGCAGGTTGATCGCGCCTGGTCCGAGGGTCGCCGACATCACACCGGCCGAGCCGGTGACCCGGCCGTACATCTCGGCCATGAAGGAGGCGGCCTGCTCGTGTCGCGTGAGGACATAGCGGATGCCGGACGCGTCCAATGCCTGGGTGAAATGGATGTTCTCCTCGCCGGGAATGCCGAAGACGACGGTGACGCCTTCGGATTCCAGGCACTGGACCATCAGTTTGGCCGCGGTCGATGCGCTCACACAGCCGAACCTACCCGCAGTCAGCCGGTAAGCAGAACCGGCCGGATGTTGATCTTGCTCTGGTTGCTGAAGGCGTACTCCGCCTCCTCCAACGCGAACGTCTCGACGATCGGCCGTACGCCTTTGAGGACGGCGAAGTTGAGCGTGTCCTCGCTGTCGGCCGCGACGCCGCTGTACCAGCCGCCGACGTCGATCCGGTCGTTGGCCAGCGCGTGGCCGGTCACCTGGATCGGCTGCTGGCCCTCCAGCACGATCAGCCTGCCGTTCGGCCGCAGGCCGCTGACCAGGTCGGACTGCAGGTCCGCGTGGTCGACGGTGGCGAGGATGACGGCCGCGCCGCCGTGCCCGCGTACGGCCTCGCCGGCACTGCCTTCGTTGCTGTCGACGTATTCGTCGGCGCCAAGCCGGCGAGCCAGCTCCTCCTTCTCCCGGCCGCGGTTGATAGCGATGGTGCGAAACCCCATTTTGTCGGCGAACTGGATGGCCAGGTGGCCGACACCGCCGACACCTTGTACGGCGACCGTGTCACCGGGACGGGCCGGCGAGTGGCGCAGCGCGTTGAAGGCGGTGATGCCGCCGCACATCAGCGGCGCAACCTCGGCGAACTCCAGGCCGTCGGGGATGCGCGCGACGGCGTCCTGCGGCGCGACCATGTATTCGGCGTAGCCGCCGTCGTACGAGGTGCCCACGATGGTCCGGCCGACGCAGTTGGTGAAGTCGCCGCGCCGACAGAACTCGCAGGTCAGGTCGCTGCCGCCGGACCAGCCGACGCCGACACGGTCGCCAGCCTTCCACAGCCGTACGTCCTCGCCGACCGCGTCGACGACACCGGCGATCTCGTGGCCGGGCACGCGCGGCAGCTGGACGCCGAACAGGCCGAGCCGGGGGATCGCGTCGCCACCGCAGATGCCGCAGGCGGCGACCTTCACCCGCACCTGGTCGCGTTTCGGCTCCGGCACGTCCAGCTCGGTGACGACGAACGGCGCTCCGGCCGTCTGTGCTTGAACTGCTTTCATGAAACTCTCCTTCAATGCATTCCGCCATCGGCGACGATCTGCTGTCCGGTGATCAGGCCGCCGGCGTCGGAGGCCAGGAAAGCGGCGATCTCCGCCACGTCCCGCGCCGTGCCGAGCCGGCCGATCGGCACCATGTCGATCAGGCTCCGTTTGTATGCGTCGTTGGCCGGATCGGTGAAAATACCGGCTCCGTCGATCGGTCCTGGGACGATCGAGTTGGCGGTGACACCGCGATGGCCCAGCTCCAGCGCCAGCACGCGGACGAGATAGCCGGAAGCGACCTTGCTGGTGCCGTAAAGACCGACGCCTTCCTGTGGAACGGTCGTGGTGTTGGAGGAAATGTTGATGATGCGACCGTTGTCCGCGATCCGGCGCGCGGCCTCGCGCAGCACGAAGTACGGTCCCTTGGTGTTGATCAGGAAGAGCTGGTCGAAATCCTCCTCGGTCACCTCGGCGACCGGGATGTTGACCTTTTCCCTGCCGGCGTTGGCGACCACGATGTCGATGCCGCCGAATTCGTCGACGGCCTCGGCGAAAAGCCGCTGGATGTCGTCCACATTGGACACGTCGGCGCGTACGGTCAGCGCTTTGCTGGCGACCTCGTCGCGTACCTGGTCGGCGGCGGCCTTGTCCCGCGAATAGTTGATGACGACGTTGGCGCCCTGGGACGCGAGCTTGCCGACGATGGCGCGGCCGAGTCCTTTCGACGAACCGGTGACCAACGCGGTTTTTCCTTCGAGCGACATGTATTCATGATCCGGCGGTGACGACCGATGCGGAAACAACGATTCTCGGGGACCGCGACAAGCGGACGTTGTGGCAAGATTGCGGCGTGGATCTGAGTCTGCGGCTCGTGGACGCGCTTCTCGCGGTGGCCGAGGAGGGCAGCATGACCCGCGCGGCCAGCCGGCTCAGCATGACGCAACAGGCGGTCAGCGGACAGATCCGCCAGCTCGAGCGGATCGTCGGCACGCCACTGCTGCGCAGGCACGCGCAAGGCGTCGAGCTGACCCCGGCCGGCGAGGTGGTGGCCAAGCAGGGGGCCGCGCTGGTGGAGGCGGCCGAGACCATGCTGAGCGAGGCACGTCTGGTCGGCGAGGGCCGCTCCGGCCGGCTGCGGATCGCGTTCAAAGCCCAGAGCACGGCGCATTTCCTGCCGGATGTGGAAACCGCGATGCGCAAGGACGCGCCGGACATCGTGATCGAACCGCTGGCCATGAACACGCTGCCGGACGAGTTGGCGTCGCTGGCCAGCGGTGCCGCCGACGCCGCGTTCCTGTGGCTGCCGATCGGCGACGACCCGCGCTTCACCTGTCATGTGCTGATCGACGAGCCGCGGATGGTCGCGCTGCACCCGGACCATCCGCTGGCCGGTCGCGGCGAGCTGAGCATCGCCGACCTCGCCGACGAGCCGATCGTCGGACCGCGCCATGGCATGCCGGAGGCGGTCGTACGGTTCTGGTTCATCGATCCGCGGCCGGACGGCCGTGGCGCGGTCGTCGGCCCGGAGGGGCGTACGCCGGAGGAGTGCCTGCAGCTGGTCGCCGCCGGCCGCGGCAGCTGGATCGCGCCGGCCTCCACCGCCACCTACTTCCCGTATCCGCGACTGACCTGGCTGCCGCTGATCGATGCGGCGCCGCTGCAGCTCGCGCTGGCCTGGCCACTGCACAGCGCCAATCCGCTGCTTTCGTTGCTGCTCAAGGAAAGTCGCCGGGTCGTACGACCCTGTCAGCTAGCGTAGCCGGCTGAGGAGCGCGGCCAGCGCCGGATTGCGGTCGCGCGTACGCCAGGCCATCCACCACTCGTAGGCCGGCGCCGGCTCGAGCGGCACGCGGCGCAGCATCGGCACGTCGCCGAGATCCCAGTCGGCTCCGAGCACGGTCACCAGCTCCGGTCTGTCCGCCATGACCGCGAGTCCGTCGCGCAGGCTCAGGTTGGCCTCGCCGACCTGGTACGGAATGCCGGCGTTTTGGGCGTACTCATGGAAAAACCGCTCCAGCTCGGGAACGACCGAGAGGTCGGGAAACCACAGGCCGGTGGCGCGCAGGTCGTCGACCGTGCAGACCTCCAGTGACGCCAGCCGGTTGTCGACGTGGACGAGCGCGGCCATCGGCTCCTCGCAGAGCCTGGCGAAAGTCAGCACGCCGTCCGGCTGCGCCGACGCCGCGCCGACGAAGGCGAGATCGAGCTCGCCGCGGCGCAGCGCGGTGAGCGCGTGCTGGTCGTTGCGGCGCATGCTGTACGAGATCGCCGCCTCGCTGCCGATCTCGCGGACCATCCGCATCGGCGGATGCACCTGGCCCCACACGTCGACGCGCAGCGGCGGCAGGCTCGCGCGTACCGCCTTCGCGGCGGCGTCGGCGATCGCCAGCAGGTCGCGCGCGTATGGCAGAAACCGCTCTCCGGCCGGCGTGAGCGCGACCGACCGTACGGTCCTGGTGAACAGCTCGGCGCCGACCACCTGCTCCAGCCGCTTGACCCGCTTCGACAGCGCCTGCTGCGTGAGGAACAGCCGGGCCGCCGCGTGGCCGAAGTGCAGCTGGTCGGCGACCGCGACGAACGCTCGCACCTGGCCGAGATCGACGTCCACTCGACAACCATAGGTTGTCACTGCCGCCAGATGGCTGTTGGCCAGCGGATACTTATGGCGATTGGATCGTCGACATGATGACTGGAACCGCGGCCGGAGTGCCGTATCTCGCTTTGCCGCCGCACGACACCGGCGACAACCCCAGCCTGATCGTCGGCTGGCACCTCTCCGATCCACCGCGTACCGAGGCCGCGATGGCCGCCGCGCTGCCGATGGCGCAGCTGCCGGCCTGGCGGGTCTACTTCGGCCTGCCGCTGCACGGCAGCCGGCTGCCGGCCGGCGGCCACGACGAGGTCATGCGGCTCGCGTACGAGGACGCGGTCGTCAACAACTACGGCGCGATGGTCGAGCAGGCGGTCGCGGAGTTTCCGGCCGCGCTGGCCGCCGTACGCTCGCAGCTCGGTGTCGACGAGCGGCCGATCGGCATGTTCGGTGGATCGTCCGGCTCCGGTGTCGCCATGCTTTCCTTGCTGGAGACCGATGTCGAGGTGTCCGCCTTGGCCGTCGTGAGTCCGATGGTGCAGTTGGCCTCGATCGTCGCGGCCAACGAGAAGTTGTTCGGCGTCACGTACGACTGGCACGACACCGCGCGGAAGATCGCGGCGCGCTGGGATCTGCTCGCGCGCGCCGCGGAGTTCGGGCCGAAGGCGGCCGCCGTACGGATCATCGTGGGGGAGAAGGACACGCCGGCGGTCACCGAGCCGGCCGAGAAGCTGTGGCAGACGCTCAGCCGCGACGTACTCCCGGCTGACCGGGTCTCGCTGGTGACCATCCCCGGCATGGCCCACGCGCTGGCCGAACCGCCTGGTGACGACGCCGCCCCACAGACCGCCGACGCCGCCCGGGTCGAGGCCGCGATGACCGAATGGTTCGCTCGCTGGATGAAATAGTTGTATGATGCATATGTTGTCCATGACAAGCATCATGGAAGGCGGTGTCGGTGATGGTCGTGGAGATCATGAGCGACGCACTGGTGGCGCTGGCGCTGGCCCTGTCGACCCTGGCCGTCGGCCTCGGCCTGCTGGCGATGTTCGTGCCGGCCACGTTCGGCAGATGCGGCGGCTGCGGCCGTACGGCCGTGAGCACGCTGCATCCCGACACCCCGGTGCGGCTGTGCGTGCATTGCTGGACCAGGGCGGCGCGCAGCCAGCACACCCTCCATCCGCATCTGCCGTCCTGAGCCCTGGTGTAGCCCTGGTCTAGTCCTGATCCAGTCCTGGGAGTCATGGACCTATACGGCCAAATGCGTGCGGTCGGGGGCGTGAGGTGGGGGGTGCGTCTTCTGAGTGGTGCGGTGGAGTTGGGGGTCGGGGGTGCGTTGGGGTGGCTGCGGTTTCTGTTGGTTGCGTTGGGGAGGTGGTCGGGTCTCCTGGTTGCTGAGTTGGGTGGGTGGTTGGGTTTTCTGGGTGTTGCGGTGGAGAAGTGGTTGCGTCTCTTGGTTGTTGCGTCAGGGGGTGGTTGGGTTTTTCGCCTGCGCGGCGGGCGCTCCTGCGCGGAGGGCGACCTCAAGGGAGGGGGCGCGTGGATGCCAATCGGTGTGCATAGGGGTGCGGGCGGCGGTTGCGTGCGGGGTCGGGTCTTCCGGGGCTTGCTCGTTCTCCCCGTCGGCGCCCTGAAGGGAACCACATTTTCGGAGGGGCCGCCGAGCTTGGGTGGGTGGTTGCGTCAGGTGGGCGGCGGCCCCTCCGAAAATGTGGTTGGCTGCGCCCGCCGACGGGGAGAACGAGCACGCCAGGTCACGTGTGGGAAGCAACCCGTCGGGATGGACGCCAAACGATCGTGCTGGGGCGGCTGACTGCGTAATACTTGTTTAACAAGACATCAAAACGGACATCTGTTGCAGTCGAACGGTCACAACAGCATTATCAGCCTCAGTAGTCACACCCGTCACAGCCTCCAGTGATCGCGGCGGCGTGAAAGCCTTGTTTCTTGCGTCCAACGCTAGTAACTCGACATTCATGCCATCCGCGACCCTCACAAGCCGGACATTAGCGCTCCACACGCCTTCGAATCCCACGTACTGGACCTTCTCGCCACCTGCCGAGAGGCCATGGCCCTCTGGCGGACCGCCTGACAAAACCCGACCACCTCCAACGGGGCGACCTTGGTAGCGTCCGGCGCGTGTGGCTGACCGAGGCTTTGTACGCGCGTCCTGACGGCTCGTTCGCGGTTGCGGACATCGAGGTGGAAGGCGGCACGATCGCGCAGATCGCGCCGCCTGCACATCGTGCCGGGGCGGTGGACTGCTCGGCGCGAGTGGTGATTCCTGGGCTGGTCAACGGCCACTTTCACAGCCAGACATCGCTGTTGCGCGGCCTGGACGACGGTCTGGAGCTGTTCGACTGGTTCGGTGACAGCGCGGCCGGGCGGCGGCAGGGGGAGATCGGGGCGTGGCTGGATGATCCGTCCAATGTGGACGAGGTGGCGGCGGTCGTACGCCACGAGTATGTCGAGCTGCTGCGGCAAGGCGTGACGTTCGTCGGTGACTCGGGGTGTTCGGAGTTGTCGCCGGCGGTGCTGGCCGCGGCCGGTGACGCGGCTGGGTTGCGGGTGGTGCCGCAGGCGTACGACGACTGGATCGAGCGGCTGGACGACCGCGAGCGCTACACAGTCAACATCGAGCCGGAGGAAGATCTCACGCCAGCCGCTCTCGACCGGGCCAGTGCGTACGACGGCGTCAGATTTGCCATGCATTGCTTGGAAAGCCGCCAGCGCCGCGAGATCGTCGAGAAAAACTGGGGGATGTCGACCGTACGGCTGCTGGCCGAGCGCGACCTGCTGGCCGGCACGATTCTGTTCCACGCCTGTGAAATCGACGCCGACGACCTGGCGCTGATCGTCTCGAGTGGCGCGTCGATCATGCATTGTCCGGTCTCCAACCTGGCCATCCATGGCAAGGCGCCGGCGGTGCCCGAGTGGGTGCGCGCCGGCGCGACGATCGGCCTTGGTACGGACTGGGGTGACCTGGACATGTGGTCGACGATCCGCACGGCGTATCTCCTGGTCCGGACCAGCCGCGCCGAGGTCCTGCGGATGGCCACTCGTGGCGGAGCGCTCGGCTATGGGCGCGACGACCTCGGCGAGATCGCCGTCGGTCGAGCTGCTGACCTGGTCTTTCTCGACACGGAGCGGCTCCGGCCGTACGAGGAGCGGACCATCGCTTTCGCGATCTTCGCCGCCGGCGGTCCGGCGCGCGATGTCATGGTCGGCGGCGACTGGGTCATACGCGACGGCGTGCCGACACGCATCGACGCCGGTGCCGTTCTCGCCGACTACCGGCGGATCTGCACCTCGCTGGGGCTGCGCTAGCTGGCCTCGTACGTCTGGTCGAAGCCCAGCCACCACGCCTGTTCCGGCAGCTCACCGGCGGCAGCGGCAAACGCGCGCAACGCCTCGGTGGCGCCGCTGCGCTGCTCCGCTGGCATGGCCGCGACCAGCTTGCGTACGGCGACGCGCCGCTGCTCCAGCACCTGCCGCACGAGCGCCTGACCTTCCGGCCGCAGCGACACCACCAGCGACCGGCGGTCGCCAGGTGGCGCGGTGCGGTCGACCAGGTCGGCGCGTACCAGCCGCTCGATCAGCCGGGTCGCGGTCGACGGCGCCACGCCGAGCTCGGAGGCCAGCGCGCTGACGCGTTGAGGACCGCGACTGGCCAACACGACGAGCGCGCGATATTGCGTCAGCGTCACGTCGGCGTCGACCTCGGCCACCGACCGCGCCGCGACCGCCACCAGCGCGCGGCTGGCGAGCACCAACGCGTCGACAAGCGCCTCAGGTTCATGCATGGACACATTATTGCAGGCTCTTAACGTTGCCATGTGCAACAGTTGCGCGTATGGTTCTGGACGAACGACCAAGTCGATCGTCCAAACGAGGTCAGATGGTGGAGACGACAGCGGACCGCGGCCGGGAGGTGCGCCGCCGCTTGCTCAACGCGGCGACCGAGCTGATCGGTGAGCGCGGCTGGATGGCGGTGAGTACGCGCGTGCTGGCGGAGCGAGCCCAGGTGACGCCAGGAGTGGTGCACTATCACTTTCCGTCGGTCTCGGCGTTGCTACGCGAGGCCGCGATCGGTGCGTTGCGTGAGCTGCTGACCGGCTTCGCGCCGGCACTGGCCGACGCGCGTACGGCTGAGGAGGGCCTGCGGCTCATGCTGTCCGCGCTCGACGCCTACAGCGGCACCGATCCGGCGTCTCTGCTGGTCACCGAGACCTATCTGGCCGCGACGCGGGACGCCGAGCTGCGCGCCGCGATGACCGAGGTGATCACCGAGTTTCGCCGGGGCGTGGCCGACTGGCTCGCCGGCTGTGCGCAACCCGATCCGGAGGAGACCGCGTCCGTGCTGGTCGCGGCGCTGGACGGCATCATGCTGCACCGCCTGCTCAACCCGGACCTGACCACCGCCGCGGCGACGACTGTCCTGACCCGCGTCCTGAGAGGAGCACAGTCATGCGAGTAGTGATCTGCGGAGCCGGGATCGCCGGCCTGGCGATGGCGCAGCGGATCCACAGCCACGGGTGGGATGTCGTGGTGGTGGAGCGGTCGCCGGGCCCACGCGAGCAGGGTTACATGATCGACTTCTTCGGTCTCGGCTACGACGCGGCCGAGACGATGGGGGTGCTGCCGCGGCTGCAGGAACTCGGCTACTACCTGCCGGAGGCGACCTTCGTCGACGAGACCGGCCGGCGGCGCGCCGGCATCTCGTTCAAGAGTTTCATCCGCTACACCAACGGCCGGATGCTCTCGATCATGCGGCCGGACCTGGAGCTCGCGCTGCGCGAGAAGGTCATCGGCCAGGTCGACCTGCGCTTCGGCGTGTCCGTCACCGACATCGCCGACTTCGGCGAAGGCGTACGCGTCACGCTGTCCGACGGCGCCGCGGTGGAGGCCGACCTGCTGGTCGGCGCCGACGGCATCCACTCGACCGTACGGCGGCAGGTCTTCGGCGACGGTTTCCTGCGCTATCTCGGGTTTCACACCGCCGCGTACACCTTCACCGACGCGCGTCTTCACAAGCTGATCGGCGACCGCTTCATCATGACCGACACGACCAACCGGCAGATGGGGTTCTATTCGCTGCGCGACGGCCGGGTCGCGATCTTCGCGGTGCACCGTACGCCCGACCCGACGCTGCCGGCCGATCCGGGCGAGGAGATCCAGCGGACCTACGGATCGCTCGGCTGGATCGTGCCGGACGCGGTCGCCAGCTGCCCACCGCCCGACCGCGTCTACTACGACCAGGTCGCGCAGGCGATCGTGCCGCGGTGGAGCCGCGGCCGGGTCGTGCTGCTCGGCGACGCCTGCCAGGCGGTCTCGCTGCTCGCCGGCCAGGGAGCCACGCTGGCCATCGCCGGTGCGTACGTGCTCGGAGAACACCTCGCGCGCGCCACCACGATCAGGGACGCGCTCGACGGCTACGAGCAGCAGTGGCGGCCGGTCGTCACCGAGAAACAACGCGTCGGCCGCAACACCGCCGAGTGGTTCCTGCCGTCGACTCGCGGTCGCCTTTTCGCGCGCCGGCTGGCGATGCGGACGGCCCGGCTGCCGCTGCTCGACGCGGCGTACGCGGCGTCGCTGGCCGGCCGCGCCGACCCGTCGCTGGACGAGCTGACACCTCGACTTGACGGTCAGCGTCTGCAGGCGTGAAGTCGTACGTGTCAGGTCCCAACTACGGGAGGACGACCGTGCCGATCGCCACCATCAACCCGGCCACCGGGGAGACGCTGAAAACCTTCGACGCGCACACCGCCGCGCAGATCGACGAGGCGATCGCGCGAGCGTACGACCGGTGGCGCGGCTATCGGTCGACGACCTTCGCCGAGCGCGCCGGCTGGATGCGCGCGGCCGCCGACCTGCTGGAGGCGGAAAAGGACGACATCGCGCGCACGATGACCACGGAAATGGGGAAAACCCTGGCCGCCGCGCAGGCAGAGGCATTGAAGTGCGCGAAAGGCATGCGGTTTTATGCCGATCATGCCGAGGAATTCCTCGCCGACGAGCCGGCCGACGCCTCGGCGGTCGGCGCCAAGCAGGCATACGGCCATTATCAGCCGCTCGGTGTCGTACTCGCCGTCATGCCGTGGAATTTCCCGCTGTGGCAGGTGATCCGGTTCGCCGCGCCGGCGCTGATGGCCGGCAACGTCGGGCTGCTCAAGCACGCGTCCAACGTGCCGCAAACCGCGGTATATCTGGAAGACCTGTTCAAACGTGCCGGTTTTCCGTCCGGCTGCTTCCAAACGCTGCTGATCTCCTCCGGCCAGGTCGAGCAGGTGCTGCGCGATCACCGCGTGGCCGCGGCGACGCTGACCGGCAGCGAGCCGGCCGGC
This sequence comes from Fodinicola acaciae, assembly GCF_010993745.1. Lineage (NCBI taxonomy): Bacteria > Bacillati > Actinomycetota > Actinomycetes > Mycobacteriales > Fodinicola > Fodinicola acaciae. Next base: position 2,882,928 of record NZ_WOTN01000001.1, on the reverse strand, counting down.
CGCTCGGTGGCCGCGATCGCCGGCGACGAGATCAAGAAAACGGTGCTGGAGCTCGGCGGCAGCGACGCGTACGTCGTGATGCCGTCCGCCGACCTGGAAAAAGCCGCCACGGTGGCGGTGACCGCGCGCGTACAGAACAACGGCCAGTCGTGCATCGCCGCGAAGCGTTTTATCGTGCACGCCGACGCGTACGACGAGTTCAGCCGGCTTTTCGTGGAAAAGATGAAGGCTTTGAAGGTGGGCGATCCGACGCAGTCGGACACCGATGTCGGTCCACTGGCGACCGAGCAGGGCCGTAACGACGTGGAGGAGTTGGTCGACGAGGCGGTGAAACAAGGCGCGCAGGTGCTCTGCGGCGGCGCGCGGCCAGAGGGAGCTGGCTGGTTCTATCCGCCGACCGTGATCACCGCGATCACGCCGGACATGCGTATCTATCTCGAAGAAGTCTTCGGACCGGTCGCCTCGCTCTACAAGGTCGCCAGCATCGACGAGGCGATTTCCGTTGCCAACGCGACGAGTTTCGGTCTCGGGTCCAACGCGTGGACGACCGATCCGGCCGAGCAGAAGCGTTTTGTCGAGGAGCTGGAAGCCGGCGCCGTGTTCGTCAACGGCATGACCACGTCGTATCCGGAGCTGCCTTTCGGCGGCATCAAACGATCCGGCTATGGCCGCGAGCTGTCCGCGCACGGCATCCGCGAGTTCTGCAACCTCAAGTCCGTCTGGGTCGGCTGACGGGTCAACGGTGGGGACGACGCAGGCGTACGGCCAGGGCCGCTGAGCCGAGCGCGAGGCCGCCGGCCACCAGGAACACGGCCGGATAGCCGAGGGCCGGCACGGCGACAGCGGCCAGGCCGACGCCGGCGAGCCCGGCGAACGCCTTCGCGCTGTAGACCACGCCGTTGATCTCCAGCGTGTTCCGCTCGCCGAAGTAATCCTTGGTGAGACTGGCAAAAAGCGGATAGAACGCACCACCACCCACTCCGGCCAGCACAGCCGCGGCAAACAGCAGCGGGCGGATGCCGGCGCTCGCGGCGGCGGCGAACAGCAGTTGGCCGAAGCCGAGCGTGGCCAGCACGAACACGAGCGTACGGCTGCGGCCGAGGTGGTTCGAGACGCGGATCGCGAGCGCGCGACCGGCGCCGTTCAACCCGATGAGCAGTGCCACGCCGGTGGCGATCAGCACCGGTCCGAGACCGGTCCACATCGCGTACGTGACGAAGAAGGTCACGTTGAACAGGGACACCGCTCCGGCGCAGAACAGCAACACGTACATGATCGGCAGAGCGCCGGTCCGCATCGCCTCGCGCGGCGTGAACTGCCGCACGGCCGGCGGGTTCTTGACGCGACCGGGGTTGAGCCGGTTGTCCAGGGCCCATTTCTGCGGGTCGAGGTGCGGCGGCCACCAATGCGCCGGCGGATCGCGCAGCAGCAGAGCGGCGGCGAGGACGACCACGCCGATGATGACACCGGTGACGCCGAGGTGCGTGCCGAGGTTGTCCGGCCGCATGCCGAGGACGTACGCGACGGCGAACGGCACCGAGCCGTACGCGAACGCGCCGGTCACCGTGCTGACCCTCGCGGCCGACTTTTCCGGATACCACTTGGAAGCCGTCGACGTGCAGCCAGCGTAGACGAGCCCGGCGCCGATGCCGCTCAGCACCGAATAGCCGAGCACGGCCGCGCCGATCGTGTTGCGCGTGGCCAGCGCGAGCGGTCCGAGCGCGCACAGCGCGGCGCCCAGGAGCATGATCGTCCGCGGTCCGACGACGCCGCGTTCGCGCAGATACGCGGTCGGCAGGCCGACACCGGCCTGGCAGACGGTCCACAGCGCGAGCAGCCAGAAGGCCTGCGCCGGCGGCCAGCCGTGTGCCGCCACGAGAGCGGGGACGGCGGTGCCGAAGCCATACTGCAGCACGCCGACCGAGGCCATCGCGGCTGCCGGCAACCACAGCATCCACCTGCGCGAATGCCCGATCAGCCGGGTCGCGGACGGGCCGACCCGATAGCGCCGGCCCCAACAGTCGTAGACCTCGCGGACCAGGCCCGGCGGTGTCTCGGTGGTCGCGCTCATGCCTGCCTCCTCGACAATGGTTACGCCATACTGTATGCAATCTACCAGAACGATGTGACCGTGACCACATCTAGACGTCGAGAAATTGAATACTGCATACTGTCGACCTGTTCTGGATCGAAGGAGCGCCCGTGGACCTGTACGAACACCAGGCGAAAGACCTGCTCGAACGGCACGGCGTGCCGGTGGTGCCAGGTGAGGTGGTGAGCGTGGCGGCGGATGCCGGACCGGCCGCCGAGCGGCTGGGCGGCCGGGTCGTCGTCAAGGCACAGGTGAAAACCGGTGGTCGTGGCAAGGCCGGTGGTGTCAAGCTGGCCGCCGATCCGGCCGACGCGGTCGCGAAGGCCGGCGACATCCTCGGCATGGACATCAAGGGCCACACCGTCCACGAGGTGCTGATCGGCGCCGCCCGCGAGGTGGCAGAGGAATATTACGTCTCCTTTCTCCTCGACCGCTCCAACCGCACTTTCCTTGCCATGGCGTCGATCTCCGGCGGCATGGACATCGAGGAGGTGGCCGCGACCCGCCCGGAGGCACTGGTCCGCCGACCGGTGTCCACTGTGGACATCGACACGGCGCGCGACATCGTCGCGGCGGCAGCCTTTCCGGTGGCGGTGGCCGACCAGGTCGCCGAGGTGCTGGTGAAGCTGTGGGACAGCTTCGTCGCGGAGGACGCGACGCTGGTCGAGATCAATCCGCTGGTATGCGACGCGGACGGCCGGATCGTCGCGCTGGACAGCAAGATCACGCTCGACGACAACGCCTCCTTCCGTCACGACCACTCGGCGTTTCACGACACGGCGGCGACCGATCCCTTGGAAGCAAAGGCAAAAGCGCTCGACCTCAACTATGTCAAGCTCGACGGTCAGGTCGGCATCATCGGCAACGGTGCCGGCCTGGTGATGTCCACATTGGACGTCGTCGCCTACGCGGGCGTACGGCCGGCGAACTTTCTCGACATCGGCGGCGGTGCGTCGGCGAAGGTGATGGCCGACGGGCTGTCCGTCGTCCTTGGTGATCCGGACGTACGCAGCGTCTTCGTCAACGTCTTCGGCGGCATCACCGCGTGCGACGCGGTCGCCGACGGCATCGTCCAGGCATTGCGGATTCTCGGCGCGGAGGCGACGAAACCGTTGGTCGTACGCCTCGACGGCAACAACGTCGTCGCCGGCCGGCACATCCTCGCCGAGGCAAACCATCCGCTCGTGACCGTTGTCGACACCATGGACGACGCGGCCGCCAAAGCCGCCGAGCTGGCAGGAGTGTGACCGTGGCGATTTTCCTCGACCGGGACAGCCGGGTCATCGTGCAGGGGATCACCGGCTCGGAAGGCCTGAAGCACACCGCACGCATGCTGCGCGCCGGCACGACCATCGTCGGCGGTGTGAATCCCCGTAAGGCGGGCCAAAAACTCGACTTCGACGGCACCTCCGTGGCGGTTTTCGGCACGGTCACCGAGGCGATCGCCGAGACCGGCGCGAACACCACGGTCATCCTGGTGCCGCCGAAGTTCTGCAAGGACGCGGTCATCGAGGCGATCGACGCGGCGATCGGCCTGGCGGTCGTGATCACCGAAGGCGTTCCGGTGCACGACTCGGCATCCTTCTGGGCGCACGCCGTCGACGCCGGCAACAAGACACGGATCATCGGGCCGAACTGTCCCGGCATCGTCAGCCCTGGAAAGTCCAACGCCGGCATCATTCCGGCCGACATCACCGGTCCCGGACCCATCGGCCTGGTCTCGAAATCCGGCACGCTGACCTACCAGCTGATGTACGAGCTGCGCGACATCGGCTTTTCCACCGCCATCGGCATCGGTGGCGATCCGGTGATCGGCACGACACACATCGACGCGTTGCAGGCTTTCCAGGACGATCCGGAGACGACCTCGATCGTGATGATCGGGGAGATCGGCGGTGACGCGGAAGAGCGCGCAGGCGCGTACATCCAGCAGCACATCACCAAGCCGGTCGTCGGCTATGTCGCCGGTTTCACCGCTCCAGAAGGCAAAACCATGGGCCATGCCGGTGCGATCGTGTCCGGCTCGTCCGGCACCGCGCAGGCCAAGAAGGACGCGCTCGAAGCCGCCGGCGTACGGGTCGGCAAGACGCCGAGCGAAACCGCGCGGCTGCTTCGTGAGATCAGTTAGGAGCCACATGGCGATCAGCTTCGACGTCAACCTTTCCATCCTCTTCACCGAGATTCCGCTGCTGGAGCGACCGGCGGCAGCCGCGGCAGCCGGCTTTTCAGCCGTAGAGCTGTGGTGGCCGTTCGCCACTCCGGTGCCGGCCGACGGCGATCTCGACGCGCTGCAGCGGGCGATCCAGGACGCCGGTGTCCGCCTGGTCGGCCTCAACTTCGATGCCGGCGACATGGCGCGTGGCGAGCGCGGCCTGCTGTCCCGGCCGGCGCAAAGCGACCGGTTCGTCGCCAACATCGACGTGGCGGTCGGCTTCGCCGAGCGGCTCGGCTGCACGATTCTCAATGCCCTGTACGGAAACCGCGACGCCGACGCCGACCCGGTGCGGCAGGACGAGCTCGCCGCGGAAAACCTCGCCAAGGCGGCCAGCGCGGCAGCGAGAACCGGCGCCACCGTCGTTGTCGAGGCGTTGAACTCGTACGAGAGCCCGCACTATCCGATCACCTCCTCGCGCGGCGCGATCGCGGTGATCGACCGCGTACGCAAGGAAAGCGGCGTCGACAACATCTCGTTCCTGGCCGATTTCTATCACCTGCACCGGATGGGGGAGGAGCCGCTGGAGTTGGTCGACCGGCTGTCCGCGCGGTTCGGCCATGTGCAGATCGCCGACGTGCCCGGCCGCGGCCAGCCCGGCACCGGCACGATCCCGTACGGCGAGGTCCTGGGGCGGCTGGAGAAATCCGGCTATGCCGGCCAGGTCGGCCTGGAATACAAGCCGGTCGGTCCGAGCGCGGCAAGTTTCGGCTGGCTGAAGGAGATCGCCTCATGAGCACTGTCGGTTTCATCGGCCTCGGCATCATGGGCGCGCCAATGTCCGGTCACCTGGTACGCGCCGGCCATCGGGTGATCGGCTTCGACGTGGCCGAGACCGGGCCGCGAAAGCTGCGCAAGGCCGGCGGCGAGACGGCCGGCAGCATTGTCGAGGCGGTCAGCGGCGCCGATGTCGTCATCACGATGCTGCCGGACTGGCCGCAGGTCGAAGCGGTGGCGTTCGGCCCGGACGGCGTGCTGGACAACGTGAAACCCGGCGCGCTCTACATCGACATGAGCACGATCCGGCCGGAGACCTCGAAAAAGGTCGCGGAGGCCGGGCACACCCGCGGAGTGCGGGTCCTGGATGCCCCCGTCAGCGGCGGCGAGAAAGGCGCGGTTGACGGGGTGCTCTCCATCATGGTCGGCGGCAGTGCCGACGATGTCGAGAGCGCCAAACCCTTTCTCGAGGCGGTCGGCAAAACGATCGTCCACGTTGGGCCGCACGGCGCCGGGCAAATGGTGAAGGCGGCCAACCAGCTCGTCGTCGGCGGCACGTACGCGCTGGTCGCCGAGGCGATCGTGCTGCTGGAGGCGGCCGGCGTGGACGCCGGCACCGGCCTGGACGTGCTGGCCGGCGGCCTCGCGGCCAGCAGGATCCTCGACCTGAAGCGGAAAACCATGGTGGAGCGGCAGTTCGCGCCGGGCTTCCGGATCGACCTGCATCACAAGGACATGGGGATCGTGCTGGCCGCGGCACGCGAGTCGGAGGTCGCGCTGCCGATGGCCGCGCAGGTCGCGCAGCTGCTCTCGGCCGCGCGCCAGCAGGGCTTCGGCGACCTCGACCACTCGGCTTTGTTGAAGGTGCTCGAAAATCTCAACCGGAAGGCCAGCCTGTGAAGCGAGTTCCCTGCATGGAGGCGGCCGTCGCGGTGCTGGAGTCCGAAGGCGTCGAGACCGTCTTCGGCATCCCCGGCGCGGCGATCCTGCCGTTGTACGCCGCGTTGCGGACCAGCTCGATCAAGCACATCACCGTGCGGCACGAGGAAGGAGGCACCCACGCGGCCGACGGATGGTCGCGCGCGACCGGGAAAGTCGGCGTCTGCATCGGCACGTCCGGACCGGCCGGCACGAACATGATCACCGGCCTCTACACCGCGTTGGCCGACTCGATCCCGATGATCTGCATCACCGGCCAGGCGCCGCGCGCCAAGCTGCACCAGGAGGCCTTCCAGGCGGTCGACATCGTGGAGATCGCCAGGCCGGTGACGAAATGGGCCGTACAGCTGAAGGAACCGGCGCAGGCGCCGTGGGTCTTCCGCGAGGCGTTCCGGATCGCCCAGTCCGGCCGGCCCGGACCGGTGCTGATCGATCTGCCGCTGGACGTGCAGCGCGGCACGTGCCTGTATGACTCCACAGTGGATGGTCCGCTGCCGATCGAGGTGCCGGAGCCGCAGCCGGCGGCCGTACGCGCCGCCGTGGAGATGTTGCTGCAGGCCGAAAAGCCGCTCATCCTCGCCGGTGGTGGCGTGATCATCGCCAACGCCACCGACGAGCTGCGTAATTTGGCCGAGCGGCTGCAGATCCCGGTCCAGACGACGCTGATGGGCAAAGGTGCCTTCCCCGAGGACCATCCGCTTTTCGCCGGCATGGCGGGGATCCAGACACAGACCAGGTGGGGAAACGCGGCCTTCCTGGAAAGCGACCTGGTGCTCGCGATCGGCGCGCGTTTCGGCGACCGGCACACCGGTGACCTGGACACCTACCGGAAGGGCCGTAAGTTCATCCACGTCGACATCGAGCCGACGCAGATCGGCAAGGTTTTCGAGCCGGATCTCGGCGTCGTCGGCCACGCGCGCTCGACCCTGGCCGCGATGGCCTTCCAGGCACAGGAAATCTCACCGCCGCGCCGGTCCGGTCAGTGGACCGAGCGGGTCGAGGAGCTGCGCGACACGCTCGTACGCCGCGACGACTTCGACGACACTCCGATCAAGCCGCCGCGGGTTTTCCGTGAGATCAACGAGTTTTTCCCGGCAGAGACCACCTTCGTGACCGCTATCGGCCTCTACCAGATCTGGTCGGGCCAGTTCCAGCGTACGTTCCTGCCGCGCCGTTATCTGGTCTGCGGCCAGGCCGGCCCGCTCGGCTGGGAGGTGCCGGCGGCGATGGGGGTGAAGTGCGCGCATCCGGAACGTACGGTGGTCGCCGTCGCCGGCGACTATTCCTTCCAGTTCCTGATGGAGGAGGTCGCGGTCGCCGCGCAGTACCGGATCCCGTTCGTGATCGTCATGATCAACAACGAGTATCTCGGGCTGATCCGGCAGAGCGAGATCCCCTACGACATGAACTTCGCCGTCGACCTGCATTACGGCGAGGGCGGCATCGACCACGTGAAGGTCATGGACGCGTTCGGCTGTCCGGCGCGGCGGGTCGAGCGGCCGGAGGACATCGCCGGCGCGCTCGCCTGGGCCACCGCCGAGTCCGAGCGCGTACAACTGCCGGTTTTGGTGGAAGTCATGGTGGAACGCGAGGCGAACGCCGCGATGGGTCCGTCACTGGACGCGATCGTCGAGTACGAACCCGTGCCCGATCTGGCGCCGATCGGCCAAAAGGCCTCGTAACGAGGCTTAACTTTCTCCGGCAACCCTCTGGACATCGAGTGTGGTCTGGGCCACGATGAGCCTAGGCATACGGTATGCAATCTACAACCGGACAGGCGGTCCCCGGGGCTTAGCTCGGTCCCGAACCGCACGCCCCAGAACGTACGAGGAGATGAACCAGCGATGGCGCAGACAGCGACCGGCGCGGCCAACGACGCGGAGCCGGCCCAGCCCGAGACCATCTCGGGTGGTCACCTGGTAGCGAAAGCGCTCAAGGCCGAGGGTGTGGACACGATCTTCACCCTGTGCGGCGGACACATCATCGACATCTACGACGGCTGCGTCGACGAAGGCATCGAGGTCATCGACGTGCGGCACGAGCAGGTCGCCGCGCACGCCGCCGACGGTTATGCGCGCGTGACCGGAAAACCCGGCTGCGCGGTCGTCACCGCCGGCCCCGGCACCACCGACGCGGTGACCGGTGTGGCCAACGCTTTCCGTGCGGAGAGCCCGATGTTGCTGATCGGTGGCCAGGGAGCCCTCACCCAGCACAAAATGGGCTCACTGCAGGACCTGCCGCACGTCGACATGATGAACCCGATCACCAAGTTCGCCGCGACCGTGCCGCACACCGCGCGCGTCGCGGACATGGTGACGATGGCTTTCCGCGAGTGCTATCTCGGTGCGCCCGGCCCGTCTTTCCTTGAGATCCCCCGCGATGTGCTCGACGCGAAGGTGCCGCTGGAGTCGGCGCGCATCCCGGCGGCCGGCCATTATCGCGCGTCCACCCGCGGCGCCGGCGACCCGGCCGCGATCGAGAAGCTCGCGGATCTGCTCGTACACGCCAAAAAACCGGCGATCCTGCTCGGCAGCCAGGTGTGGACCACCCGCGGCACCGACGCGGCCATCGAGTTGGTGCGTACGCTCAACATCCCGGCGTTCATGAACGGCGCCGGCCGCGGCACGTTGCCACCCGGCGACCCGCACCACTTCCAGCTGGCCCGCCGCTATGCCTTCAACAACGCCGATGTCATCGTCATCGTCGGCACGCCGTTCGACTTCCGGATGGGTTACGGCCGGCGGCTGTCGAAGGACGCCACGGTCGTCCAGATCGACCTGGATTACCGTACGGTCGGGAAAAACCGCGACATCGACCTGGGCATCGTCGGCGACGCCGGGCTGGTGCTGGCATCGGTGACGCAGGCGGCGTCCGGACGCGAGGACAACGGCGCGACCGGCCGGAAAGCCTGGCTGGAGGAGTTGCTCGGCGTCGAGGAACAGGCCAGGCAGAAGCGGCTGGCGCAGCTGCACTCGGATGCCAGCCCCATCCACCCTTACCGGCTCGTCCACGAAATCAACGAATTCCTCACCGAGGACTCGATCTACATCGGCGATGGCGGCGACATCGTCACCTTCTCCGGCCAGGTCGTGCAGCCCAAGTCGCCCGGCCACTGGATGGACCCGGGCCCGCTCGGCACGCTCGGCGTCGGCATTCCGTTCGTACTGGCGGCAAAACACGCCCGGCCGGACAAGGAGGTCGTCGCGCTGTTCGGCGACGGAGCGTTCAGCCTCACCGGCTGGGACTTCGAAACCCTCGTCCGCTACAACCTGCCTTTCGTCGGGATCGTCGGCAACAACTCGTCGATGAACCAGATCCGCTATGGCCAGGCGCAGAAGTACGGCCTGGAGCGCGAGCGGGTCGGCAACACACTCGGCGACGTTCATTACGACAAGTTCGCGCAGATGCTCGGTGGTTACGGCGAGGAAGTGCGCGACCCCAAGGACATCGGGCCGGCACTGCGCCGGGCCCGCGAGTCCGGCAAGCCGTCCCTGATCAACGTCTGGGTCGACCCCGACGCGTACGCGCCGGGGACGATGAACCAGACCATGTACAAGTAGGTCGGAGGGCCAACATGGGTAAAGCGCTCGAAGGCGTACGCGTCCTGGACATGACGCATGTCCAAAGTGGACCGTCCTCCACCCAGCTGCTCGCCTGGCTGGGCGCCGACGTGGTCAAGCTGGAGGCGCCGGGCCGCGGTGACATCACCCGCCAGCAGCTGCGCGACAAACCCGGCGTGGACAGCCTGTATTTCACCATGCTCAACTGCAACAAGCGCAGCATCACGCTCAACATGAAAAGCGACCAGGGCAAGGACGTCTTCGTCGACCTGGTGAAGAGTTCCGACATCCTGGTGGAAAACTTCGGGCCCGGCGTGGTCGACCGGTTCGGCTTCAGCTGGGAGCGGCTGCGGGAGATCAACCCGCGGCTGATCTATGCCTCGATCAAGGGTTTCGGCCCCGGCCGCTACGCCAATTTCAAGGCGTACGAGGTGATCGCGCAGGCGATGGGTGGCTCGATGAGCACGACCGGTTTCGCCGACGGCCCGCCGACCGCGACCGGCGCGCAGATCGGCGACTCCGGCACCGGCATCCACCTGGTCGCCGCGATTCTCGCGGCGCTCTACCAGCGGACGAACACCGGCCGCGGCCAGCGCGTACAGGTGGCGATGCAGGACGCCGTCCTGAACCTGTGCCGGGTGAAACTGCGTGACCAGCAACGGATCATGGCCGGTCCGCTCAACGAGTATCCGACGCCCAACACCGGCACCGAGGTGCCGCGCTCGGGCAACGCGTCCGGCGGCGGCCAGCCGGGCTGGGCGGTGAAATGCGCGCCGGGCGGGCCAAACGACTACATCTACGTCATCATCCAGCCGCCCGGCTGGAAGCCGCTGGCCGAGCTGATCGGCCGCCCGGACCTGGTCGATGACCCGCAGTGGGCCACGCCGGAGGCACGGCTTTCCAAGCTGGACAAGGTGTTCGCGCTGGTGGAGGAGTGGACCGAGCGGCACACCAAGTGGGAGGTCATGGAAAAGCTCAACGCGCATGACATCCCGTGCGGTCCGATCCTGTCCACCAGCGAGCTGATCGAGGACGCCACGCTGGCCGGCCTCGGCACCGTGGTGGAGGTGGAGCATCCAGAACGCGGCACCTTCAAGACCGTTGGCAGCCCGCTGAAACTCTCCGACTCTCCGGTCGAGGTCGAGCGTTCGCCGTTGCTCGGCGAGCACAACGACGAGGTGCTTGGCGCTCTGGGCTACAGCGCCGACAAACTCACCGAGCTCCGCGCCGCCGGTGTCATCTGATCGCTCAACGAGGAGAATTCTCAGTGTCTGACAAAGCAGCCGTGCAGGCGGTGCTCGACGCGGCGGCGGCCGAGGGACGTGACTCGCTCACCGCGGTCGAAGGCAAGAAGGTCTGCGACGCATACGGCATCCCCACACCGTCGGAAGGCCTTGCCACGTCGGAAAACGAGGCGGTGGCGCTGGCCGCCGGCATCGGCTTTCCGGTCGTACTGAAGATCGTGTCGCCGGACATCCTGCACAAGACCGAGGCCGGCGGTGTGCTGGTCGGCCGGTCAAGTGCGGAGCAGGTGGCCGAGGGCTATCGGACGATCATCGCCAACGCCAAGGCGTACAACGCCGACGCGCACATCGTCGGCGTACAGGTGCAGCAGCAGCTGACCACCGGGCCCGACGTACAAGAGGTCATCGTCGGTGCCACCACTGACAAAACCTTCGGCAAGATCGTCGCGTTCGGTCTCGGCGGCGTCCTGGTCGAGGTGCTCAAGGACGTCACCTTCCGGCTCGCGCCGACGTCCAGCGACGAGGCGCTTTCGATGATCGATGGCATCAAGGCCGCGCAGATCCTGGGCGGCGTACGCGGCGCGCAACCGGTCGACAAGGCCGCGCTGGCGACCGTCATCGAGCGGGTTTCGCAGCTGGTGACCGACTTTCCGCAACTGTCCGAAGTGGACCTCAACCCGGTGCTGGCCACTCCGAGTGGCGCGACCGCCGTGGACGTACGGATCCTGGTCGACCCGGCCGCGGCGAAGGAGCCGGAGCGGTTCACCCAGGAGCAGATCCTGGCGTCGATGAACCGGATCATGCACCCGGCCTCCGTCGCGGTCATCGGCGCGTCCAACGAGGCTGGCAAAATCGGCAACTCGGTGATGAAAAACCTGATCAACGGCGGCTATCAGGGCGAGATCCATCCGATCAACCCCAAGGCCAGCGAAGTCCTCGACCGCAAGGCGTTCCGGACGATCTCCGACGTGCCGGGCGAGGTGGACGTGGCGATCTTCGCCATTCCGGCGCAGTTCGTGCCGTCGGCGTTGGAGGAGGTCGGTGCCAAAGGTGTCGCCGGCGCGATCCTGATCCCGTCCGGATTCGGGGAAACCGGCAACCAGGAGCTGCAGGACGAGGTCGTCGCGGTCGCGCGCAAGCATGGCGTACGCATCCTCGGCCCGAACATCTACGGCTATTACTACACGCCGGAGAATCTCTGCGCGACGTTCTGCACGCCGTACGACGTGAAGGGCCAGGTGGCGCTTTCCTCGCAAAGCGGCGGAATCGGCATGGCCATCCTCGGCTTCAGCCGGTCGGCGCGGATGGGGGTCTCCTCGATCGTCGGCGTCGGCAACAAAGCCGACATCGACGAGGACGACCTGCTCACCTTCTTCGAGGCCGACGACAACACCGGCCTGATCGCGATGCACTTGGAGGATCTGAAGGACGGCCGATCGTTCGCCGAGACCGCGCAGCGCGTCTCGAAGAAAAAGCCAGTCGTGGTGCTGAAAGCCGGTCGTACGGCGCAGGGCGCCAAGGCGGCGAGCTCGCACACCGGCGCGCTGGCCGGAAACGACAAGGTTTACGACGACATTCTGCGGCAGAGCGGCGTGATCCGCGCTCCCGGCCTGAACGACATGCTCGAATACGCGCGCGGCATTCCGCTTCTGCCGGCGCCCAAAGGTGAGAACGTCGTCATCATCACCGGCGCCGGCGGCTCGGGTGTGCTGCTTTCGGATGCCTGTGTGGACAACGACCTGCGGCTCATGCAGATCCCCGACGACCTGGACAAGGCTTTCCGCGCGTTCATTCCGCCGTTCGGCGCGGCCGGAAACCCGGTGGACATCACCGGTGGTGAGCCGCCGTCCACGTATCGCAGCACCATCGCTCTCGGTTTGGAGGACGAGCGTATCCACTCGCTCATTCTCGGTTATTGGCACACGATCGTGACGCCGCCGATGGTGTTCGCGAAGCTGGTCGCCGAGGTGGTCGAGGAGTTCCGCGCCAAGGGGATCCACAAGCCGGTGGTGGCGTCGCTGTCCGGTGACGTGGAGGTGGAGGAGGCCAGCGACTACCTGTACCAGCACGGTGTCGTCGCCTACCCGTACACCACCGAAAAGCCAGTGGCAGTCCTGGGTGCCAAGTATCGTTGGGCACGCGCCGCCGGGCTGCTGTAAACGCGGCCACGATCCGGGGAGAGAGGAGGCATTCGAAGAACAGTCCCAAACACCGGAGAGAAAGGGCGCATATGAGCAGTGCGGCAGCAACTTTCCAGGAAATCACCGATCACAACGGCCGCGTCTATCGAGTCGGCGAGAGCCCCAGGGACATCATGGGCCGGTCACGCGGTTGGATGGTGTGGCTGCCCTGGCTCGCGATGATGGCCGTCAGCGTCTTCGAGTACGGTTGGGGAGCCGCAGAGCAGACGCTGGAGAAATCGTACGGTTGGACCCTCGGCGACACCTTCTGGCTCGCCAGCATCTGGGCCGTTTTCCAGGCGGCGGTGGCCTTTCCAGCCGGCCGCCTGCGGGAGAAGAACGTCATCTCGGCCCGCACCGCGATGCTGGCCGGCGCGGTGTGCAGCGGCATCGGCTATTTCACCATCGCCAACAGCAGCAACCTGGTCCTGGCCTTTCTCGGCTATTCGGTGCTCGGCGGCATCGGTGCCGGTCTGGTCTACGCGACCTGCATCAACATGGTCGGCAAGTGGTTCCCGGAAAAACGCGGTGCGCGTACCGGATTCGTGAACGGTGGCTTCGCCTACGGCGCGGTGCCGTTCATCTACATCTTCAGCTACGTGTTCAACCCGGGTGACTTCTCGATCGTGCTCAACCTGGTCGGGCTCTACATGCTGGTCGCCGTGGTGGTCTGCGGATTTTTCTTCAAGGATCCGCCGAAGAACTGGTGGCCGAGCGAGGTCGACCCGCTGGCGTGGGCCAGCGACCACGGAAAGAACAGGAGCCTGGCGAAAAACCCGCCGGCGGTGCGGCAGTTCTCGCCGATGCAGGCGATCCGCACCGGCATGCTGCCGCTGATGTGGCTGTGCCTGGTCATCATCGGCGGGGTGTCATTGTTTGGCATCAACTTCGAGGTGCCGTTTGCGAAAGTCAGTGGTTTCGGTCCGTTCGTGGTCGCCTCGTCGGCAGGCATCCTGTCGATCGTGAACGGCACCGGCCGGGCTCTGGTCGGCTGGTTGTCCGACCGGTTGGGCCGTAAGCAGACCCTCACGCTGGTCCTGCTGATCGCGGCGGCCGCACAGTTCGGCGTGCTGTGGGCCGGCTCGATTCACAACCTGTGGCTGTTCATGTTCTTCGCCTTCGTGACCGGCTTCGGCAGCGGTGCGTTCTATCCGCTGTTTGCCGCTCTGGTGCCAGATTACTTTGGCGAAAACAACAACGCCACAAACTATGGCCTAGTTTACAGTGCCAAACTCTTCGGCGGCATCGGCGGCGGCGGCATCGCGGCCGGCGTGATCGTCGCCTGGGGTTACACCGGCGCCTATCTGCTGGCCGGCGGAATCGCGATCGTCGCCGCGGTGCTGACGCTGTTCCTGCGGCAGCCGGGACGAAAGCGCGGGATCATCGAGGATCTCACCACGCCACCGGCAGCGGCGTCGGAGGCCGCGGTTTCCGGGCACACCAGCCGGTTGGCCGGATCCGACTAGAACTGGCAAGGATTTCTACCCGCCTTCGCCGGGGACGGCAGCCAACCGTCCTCGGCGACGACTCCCCGACCAACTGGTGCTCGCGGCGGCAACCGGGGCACCGAGCTCCGCCGGCGGCAACCGGTGGGGCGTAGCAAGGCGAAATGAGACAACATGAGCGTAGCGACAGGCGGTTTCCGAGAGGTTACCGACCAAAACGGCCGGGTGTATCGCATCGGTGAGACACCTCACGACATCATGCGGCGGCCGCGGTGGCTGATGGTGTGGCTGCCCTGGCTGGGCATGCTCGGCATCAGCATTTCCGAGTACGCCTTCGGAGCAGCCGAGGAAACCCTGCACAAGTCACACGGCTGGGCCTCGATCCACATTTTCTGGATGCTTGGTGTGTGGGTCTTCTTTCAGGCGGCAACCGCGTATCCGGCCGGCCGGCTGCGGGAAAGCGGCAAGCTGTCGGCGCGCAACGCGATGCTGCTCGGCGCGCTTTTCGCGTTTTTCGGCTATCTCGCGCTCTCCCACGCACCGCACGTCATCTTCGCGTACATCGGCTTCGGCATGTTCGGCGGCATCGGAGCCGGCCTGGTCTACGCGACCTGCGTGAACATGGTCGGCAAGTGGTATCCGGAACGGCGCGGCGGCAAGACCGGTTTCGTCAACGGTGCGTTCGCGTACGGCTCGGTGCCGTTCGTCTATCTCTTCACCTCGGCCATGGACGTGAGCAACTACACCGTCATCCTGGACCTGGTGGGTCTGTACGTCCTCGCCGCCGTCGGCATCAGCGGCTTTTTCTTCAAGGACCCGCCGAAAAACTGGTGGCCGGCGCACGTCGACCCGCTGAAGCTGCAGGCCGATCCGCGGGCCACCCGGTCACTGCTGAAAAACCCGCCGGCGGTCAAGCAGTTCACCCCGCGTGAGGCGATCCGGCAGCCGGTGCTGCCGCTGATGTGGCTGTGCCTGCTGATGACCTCCGGCATCAACATCTTCGGCATCGCGTTCCAGGTGCCGTTCGGCAAGGAAATGGGCTTCGCGGCGGCCATCGCGGCCACCGGCGCGAGCCTGAAGGCGATCGTCAACGGCACCGGCCGAGGCGTGATCGGCTGGATCTCCGACCGATACGGCCGCAGACAGACACTGGTGTTCGTCTGTGTCGTACTCGGCTCGGCGCAGTTTTTGTTGCTGTGGGCCGGCATGGCGCACAACCTGGTGTTCTTCCTGATCTTCTCGATGATCTCCGGCTTCGGCGGCGGCGCGATCTTCCCGCTGTTCGCGGCCATGACCGCCGACTATTTCGGGGAGAACAACAATGCCAGCAACTACGGCATGGTCTACAGCGGAAAGGTGATCAGCGGCTTGTTCGGCTCCGGCATGGGAGCCGTGGTCGTCGGCGCCTGGGGTTATCCGGGCGCGTTCGTGATGGCCGGTTCGATCGGCATCGTCGCCGGCGTACTGGCGCTGTTCCTGCGCCAGCCCGGCCGTAAAAGTCCGCACAAGGTGTTGGTGACCGCCGATCCGAAGCCGGTCAGCAGAGAGGTCGTCGACGACCCGGCCTAATGCGTTTGAGCCCGCTCCTCGTGGTAAGCCTGCCGCGTACGCTCGGCGTGCTGGTGCATGATCCTGCTCGCCGACTCGGCGTCGCCGGCCGCGATGGCCTTGATCAGGTCAGCGTGTTCGGTCCAGGCATCCTTGCCACGGGGACGGGCGATCGGCGTGTAGTACCAGCGGACGCGCCGGTCGACGGTGGCGATCATCTCGGCCAGCACCTTGTTACCGGAAAGGCTGGTGATGAAGGCATGCAGGTTGGCGTTCGCGGCCACCAGACCCTCGGTGTCCGCGGCGGCGAGCGCGTCGAGGCCGACCTGCTGCAGCTCCCACAACTGTTTCACGTCGTCCGGCGTCGCATGTGACGCCGCGAGCTGAGCCGAATGCGTCTCCAGAACGGACCGTACGCTCAGCAGCTGGTCGGCCTCCTCGTCGGTCGGGGTGTGCACGAACGCACCCTGCGCCGGCCGCAGGTCGACCCATCCCTCGGTCTGCAGCCGCTGCAGCGCCTCGCGTACCGGCTGGCGGCTGACGCCGAGATATTCGGCCAGCTCCAGCTCGACCAGGTGCTGGCCCGGCTTGAGGGTCTGGTTGACGATGAGCTCGATCAGCGCGTCGTAGACCGCCTGTCGCAGCGGAGCGGGTCGTTCGACCCGGCGTGCGGCCGCTCCGTCCCCGAGCAGGCGGCTGCGGCCCCCTGGCCGGGGAGTGGCGGTGGGTAAGCCGCTGGACGGCTGTGTCATCGCAGCACCTCTCCGAGACGTTGTGTCGGTATTTCGCAAAAGCCAAGCTCCTTGAGCGTACAGGTTTTCGTATGCAAAAGACATTGGCCTCACGGTCGCGGACAATTTACCTACCAAACCCTTGACTGGATTCTGTAGATCGTATGCAATCTTACTTTGGCCACCCTGCAGAACGGGGTATGACATGAAAGTCGCAGTCCTCGGCGCCGGTGCGATCGGCGCGTACGTCGGTGCCGCCCTGCATCGCGCCGGCGTCGAAGTCCATCTGGTCGCCCGCGGGCCACACCTGGTCGCACTCCAGGACCACGGGGTGTATGTCAAGAGTCCGCGCGGCGACTTCCACGCGCATCCGTACGCCACCGCCGATCCCAACGAGGTCGGGCCGGTCGACTTCGTTTTCCTCGGCCTGAAGGCACATTCGTACGCGACCGCCGGCAAGCTGTTGGCGCCGCTGCTCGGCCCGCGTACGGCCGTGGTGGCGGCGCAGAACGGCATCCCGTGGTGGTATTTCCACGGCCTGAAAGGACATCGGCTGGAGAATCACCGGATTTCCGCGGTGGATCCCGGCGGCGCGACCAGCGCGGTGATCCCGGTCTGGCGCGCGATCGGCTGCGTTGTCTACTGTTCCACCGAAATCGAGGCGCCCGGCGTGATCCGGCACCTGGAAGGCACCCGGTTTTCCATCGGTGAGCCGGATGGCAGCATCTCGCAGCGGTGCCTGGCATTCAGCGAGGCGATGGTGGCCGGCGGCCTGAAATGCCCGGTGGAGCCCAACCTGCGCGACGACATCTGGGTCAAGCTGATGGGAAACGTGGCGTTCAACCCGCTGAGCGCGCTGACCCGCGCGACGATGAAGGAAATCTGCGCGCACGAACACACTCGTGACCTGGTCGCGCGGATGATGGCCGAGACCGTCGCGATCGCGCGTGCGGCCGGCAGCAACCCGCAGGTCTCCATCGACCGGCGGATCGCCGGCGCGGAGAAAGTGGGGAACCACAAGACATCCATGCTGCAGGACCTGGAGGCCGGCAAGGCGATGGAGACCGACGCCATCATCGGCGCCGTGGTCGAGATCGCTGAGCTGCTCGGCATCCCGGCGCCGACGCTGCGCAACGTGAACGCCGCGATCACTTTGCTGGCGCGAAAAGCCGTCGAGCCACCAGTGGTCGCGGCCAGCTGAGACGACCCTGTCAGCGCGTGCCGGTGTCGACCCCACTCGACGGCCGGGCCGCGCTGACAGGGTTCCGATCGAAGGTGGGCCTCCGGAACGTCACCTTCGCGCGGGTTGTCAGATGGTGGGACGGCGGTCGGACCAGGGTTGCGCGGCCTCCAGTTGTGAGGCGACGCGCAGAAGCACGTCCTCCCGGCCGTACGCGGCGACCAGTTGTACGCCGATCGGCAGGCCGGTTTCGGTCCAGTGCATGGGCAAACTGATCGCAGGCTGGCCGGTTGTGTTGAACGACGGGGTGAACGGTACGAACTGGCCGCTGCGCATCATCGGCGCCATCGGCTCGGCCGGGTCGTTGGCGATGGTGCCGAGTGGCAGCGGCGGCTCGGCGACCGTCGGGGTCAGCAGCAGGTCGAAGCCGTCGGCCCACCACTGCTGCACCGCACGGCGGAGAAGCGCGGTCGCGGCGAGCGCTTGCGCATAGTCGATGGCGGTGTAGCGGCGTGCCTGCTCGGCCAGAGCCCAGTTGACCGGCTCGACATCGTCGGGGGTGGCCTCGCGGCCCAGCTGCTCGGCGAGTTGCGCCAGGTTGACGCCCCTGTTTGTGCTCCACAGCGCCATGAACCGCCGCGTCCACTGTGGATCGGCCAGCGCCGCCGGGAAACTTTCCTCGACGTGGTGGCCCAGCGACTCCAGCAGCCGGGCCGTCGCGCGCGCTCCGGCCAGGTTTTCCGGTGCCGCGAGGGAAGGATTGTCCAGCAGGCCGATCCGCAACCGGCCGGGATCGGCGCCCACCTCGTCCAGGTACGACCGCGTTGGTGCCGGCGCGATGACGGTGTCGCCGACGCCGGGACCCCGCACCGCGTCCAGCAGCGCGGCGGTGTCGCGGACCGTACGGCTCACGCACAGCTCGACGCCGAGGTTGCTCTCGTCGCGCTGTGGCCCGGCGGTGATCCGGCCCTGCGAGGGCTTCAGGCCGACCAGCCCGCAACACGACGCCGGAATGCGGATCGAGCCGCCGCCGTCGCTGGCGTGCGCGAAGGGCACCAGGCCGGCGGCGACCGCCGCGGCGGCACCGCCGCTGGACCCGCCGGGGGAGCGGCGCGGATCCCACGGATTGTGGGTCGGGCCCCAGGCCAGTGGCTCCGTCGTCGGCAGGGTGCCGAACTCCGACGAGTTCGTCCGGCCGAGCGTCAACAGGCCGGCGGCCCGGAACCGGGACACCAGCGTGCTGTCCACAGTGGACCGTACGCCGGCCTCTTTCAACGCTTTGTTGCCGTTTGTCAACGGCTGACCGCGGTAGGCCGCGAACAGGTCCTTGATCAGGAACGGTACGCCGCGAAAAGGTCCGGCTGCCGGTGTGGTGTCGCGCGCCTCGTCGAACCAGCGGACGGTGACCGCGTTGAGCGCGGGGTCGATGGCCTCGATCCGCTCGATGGCCGCCTCGACCAGCTCGGCCGGCTTGACCTGCCCGGAACCGACCAGCGCGGCCTGCTCGGTGGCGTCCATCCAGCGTGTTTGTTCGGCAAGCGATGTCATGCGTCGTTCTTAACACGTATGTTCGGGGCATGTTCGCCATTGATCTGACCGATAACGCACGGATGTCACCGTTGGAGCCGTGGCAGGCGGCGGAGTTTCTCGCTCATATCGACCGCGCGCGTGAGCACGTGGACCCGTGGATCCCGTGGGCCTCGCGGTCGACCAACCTGCACACGGCCCGCGCGACCCTGCAGCGTTACGCCGACCAGCAGGCCCGCGACGGTGGCGGCATCTATGGCATCTGGCTCCACGACGTGCTGGTCGGCGGTGTGATGTTCGTGTCGCTCGACGCGAAAGGCGGCGTTTGCGAGATCGGCTGCTGGCTGGAGCCGGCCGGTCAGGGGCACGGCCTGATCACCAGGGCCGCGTGGCGTCTGATCGCGTACGCCATCGAGGAACGCGGCCTCAACCGCGTCGAATGGCGCAACCGTAAGGACAACATCCGCAGCCGCAATGTCGCGCGGCGGCTCGGCATGACGCTCGACGGCGTGCTTCGCGAGTCCTATTTCTACGCGGAAAAACATCACGACGAGGAGGTCTGGTCGATGCTGGCGTCGGAATGGCCGGGCCGGCGCGACGCCGGCCCGGCCACCGCGGCTAGCTGACGATCGGCAGCGGATTGCGTACGGCGTTCGCGACACCGTCACTCGCACGCGCCGCCGCGATCCGCTCGACGCTCGGCTCGCCGTAGGACGTGGTCCGCTGCTTCAACGGCCGGCCGAGTGGCTCGACCAGCTCCTCGAGCTCGCTGATCGTCTTGTACGACCCGTTGGCCGCGCCGGCCATCCGGCTGATGGTCTCCTCCATCAGCGTGCCGCCGAGATCGTTGACGCCACCCCGCAGCACCGCGCGGCACGACTCGGGACCGAGTTTCACCCACGAACACTGGATGTTGTCGATCGTGCCGTGCAGCAGCAGGCGCGCCATCGCGTGCACGGCACGGTTTTCGCGTACGGTCGTGCCGGCGCGCGCCAGGCCGGCCAGATAGATCGGCGCGTTCTGGTGGATGAACGGCAGCAGGACAAACTCGCTGAAACCGCGATGACCGTTCTTTTCCAACGACTCGCGCTGAAGTCCGGCCAGCAGCTTCAGGTGCGCGACCCAGTGCGCCGGCGTGTCCACGTGTCCGTACATCATCGTCGAGGTGGTCGGGATGCCGAGCCGGTGCGCGGTCGTGACGACCTCGATCCAGCTGGAGGTCGGGAGTTTTCCCTTGGTGAGCACCCAACGCACGTCGTCGTCGAGAATTTCCGCGGCGGTGCCCGGCAACGAGTCGACGCCGGCTTCGTGGGCGCGGCTCAGCCAGTCCTCAATGGACAGGTTGGTCCGGCCGGCGCCGTTGACGACCTCCATCGGGCTGAAGGCGTGCAGGTGGATCTCCGGCTGGCGGCGTTTCACCTCGGCGGCCAAGTCGAAGTAGGCGGTGCCGGGCAGGTCCGGGTGGATGCCGCCCTGCATGCAGATTTCCGTCGCGCCGGCCTGCCATGCCTGGTCGACGCGGTCGCCGACCTGCGACAGCGACAGGGTGTACGCGTCGGCGTCGGTGCGCCGCTGCGCGAAGGCGCAGAACCGGCAGCCCGTGTAGCAGACGTTGGTGAAGTTGATGTTGCGCGTGACGACAAAGGTCACGTCGTCTCCGACGACCTCTTTGCGCAGGTCGTCGGCGAGGCCGGTGAGCGCGTCGAGCTCGGCGCCATCGGCGTTGAGCAGAGCCAAAGCCTGGTCGTCGGACAGGCCGGCCGGGTCCTTTTCGGCGTGCCGCAACGCGTCGCGTACGTCCGCGTCGAACCGCGCCGGAGTTTTGCTGATCTTGCCGGCGATCTCGGTCCAGTCGCCGTAGACGGAGTCGAAGTCGCTGCGCCGGTCGCCGGTGCGGCCGGTGGTGTCGACCTCGACGTGCAGCTCCGTACGCCCCGACTCCTGCCAGCCGCCATCGGGTTCCTGCCAGGGAATTCCGGTCGGCAGCGCGTCCTCGCGCGCGAGGCCGGTCTCTGGCTCCGCGAGCGCGGCGATGTGCCGGCCGATCCGCGGATCCAGCCACGGCTCGCCGATCTGCACGTATTCCGGATAAACCGGCAGCCGCTCGCGCAGCTCATAGCCGGATTCCCTGGTGCGCGACCGCAACTGGTCGATCTGCGGCCACGCGCGCTCTGGATTGACGTGGTCGGGCGTGACCGGCGAGACGCCACCCCAGTCGTCGATGCCGGCGCGGATCATCAGCTCGTACTCGCCGCCGATCAGGTTCGGCGGCGCCTGGATTCGCATGCGCGGACCGAGAACCAGCCGCGCGACCGCGATCGTCGCGGCCAGCTCCCGCAGATCCGCGTCCGGCCGCGAGCTCATCTTGGTCTTCGGCTTGGCGCGGAAGTTCTGCACGATGATTTCCTGGATGCCACCGTACGTGCGGGACACCTTGCGGATGGCGAAAAGCGAGTCGGCGCGCTCGGCCAGTGTCTCGCCGATGCCGATGAGAATGCCGGTGGTGAACGGCACGGACGTGCGGCCGGCGTCCTCCAGCACGCGCAGCCGGACGGCCGGATCCTTGTCCGGCGAGCCATAGTGCGGGCCGCCTTTTTCGCTGAACAGCCGGGTCGCCGTAGTCTCCAGCATCATCCCCATCGAGGCCGCGACCGGCTTCAGCCGCTGGAAATCCTGCCAGTGCAGGACGCCGGGGTTGAGGTGCGGCAGCAGGCCGGTCTCCTCCAGCACGCGGATCGCCATCGCGCGTACGTAGGAAAGCGTGTCGTCATAGCCGTGCGCGTCCAGCCATTCGCGCGCGACGTCCCAGCGGTCCTCCGGACGGTCGCCAAGGGTGAAAAGCGCCTCCTTGCAGCCGAGCGCCGCACCTTTTCGCGCGATATCCAGGACTTCGTCCGGTGACAGGTAGGGCTGCTCGCCGTTTTTCCTCAGCTGGCCGGGCACCGTGACGAAGGTGCAGTAACCGCAGCGATCGCGGCAAAGTCTGGTGAGCGGGATGAAAACGCTTTGGCTGTAGGTGATGACGCCGGCTCGGCCGGCGGCGGCCAGGCCGGCGTCGCGTACGCGCGACGCGTGTTCGGCAAGCGTGTCGAGGTCGTCACCTCGAGCGTGCAGCAGCACCGTCGCTTCGTCTATGTCGAGCGTCTTGCCGTCGCGCGCACGTGCCAGTGCGCGGCGCATCGCCGACGCGGTCGGATCCGAAACTGAAGCCATGTGGCGAACGCTAGGTCGCCAGTCGTGTCACACTCCAGACCGTGATTGTGCTTCGGTCCTGCGTAAACCGGCCGCGGGACCGTACGCGCAGGTCGCCGCCTTTATCGGAGTTGCCGGGACGGCCGTCCAGCGGTATTACCTAAAGTGTGGCATCGGTGATCGGCAAGAAGGTGAACGGCCGGACGTACTACTACCTCGCCGAGTCGGCAAGAGTGGACGGCCGGCCGCGGATCGTGTCGCAGCGCTATCTCGGCAGCGCCGACGACATCGCGGCCGCGGTCGCTGGTGCTGCCGGCGCGCCGGAGCACTCGCGGCACCTCGCGTTCGGCGATGTCGCCGCCGTGTGGTCGACGCTGGAAAGGCTGAGCGTGGCGCGGATCGCGGACGAGGTGGCCGGCGGCCGCGGTGGACAGCTGCCGATCGGTGCCTGCCTCGCGGTCGCGGTGCTGCACCGGCTGACCGGCGCCACAATGGAAATCGCCGACTGGTGGCCGACAACGGCGGCGGCGCGGTTCGTACGGCCCAAACCGCCGGCCGGCGGTTGGACGGCACCTCGGCTGTGGCGCCGGCTCGACAAGCTGTCGGTGCCGGAGATGGAGCGCATCGAAGCCGAACTTGCCGCCGTCGTACGGAAAATCGCCGGTGGCGGAGCGGCGCTCGCGGTCGATGTGCCGGGTTTTGCGACTTTCGTGGCGTCGGCCGAGGCGATGGCGATTGGCACGCGTGCGACGACTCTCGTCGGCCTCGGCCTGGTCGTCACCGGTGACGGTGCCATTCCGTTGGTTTCTCGCGCGTATCGCCGTGACGTGCCGGTCGTGGCGTCTTTTGGCGCGATGGCTGAGCAACTCTCGGCTCGGCACCGGCGGCTGGCCGGCCGCGACGTGACATTGGTCTTCGACACCGGCCAGCATTCGCAGCTCAACCTGTCGACCGGTCCACATTTCGTCGGCGCGCTGCCGCCGGCCGACTTCCCCGAACTGTTGTCGCGACCGGCAACGGCGCGCCGTGCGGTCGACGCACGACGTTTTCCCGGTGTCACGGCGCTTGACACGCGTGCCGCGGTTTTCGGCGTGAACCGGCGGGTGATTCTCACGCATTCCACCAACCTGCACGCCGCGCAGGCACGCGGTCTCGCGCAGGCGCTGAGCACGGCGACCCGTCAACTCGACGGGTTGGCGGCCGGCCTGGCGGCCGGCACGTACCGGCAGTCGCGCGACGAGTTGCTGACCGAGCTGGCCAGAATCACCAGGGTGCCGCGGGTGGATCGCGTACTCACCACCCGGATTTCCGCTGACATGCGGCTGGAATGGCGGATCGACGAGGCCGCTCGAGCGCGGCTCGACCAAGAGATCTTTGGCAAACAGCTGCTCGTCACCGATCACGACGACTGGCCGGTGGCCGACGTGGTGACAGCTTATCGTGCGCGCTATCACCTCGATTCCACCTTCCGGCAGCTGAACGAGCCGTTCGTGACCGGGCCCCCGGCGGCGAGATGGTATTGGACCGACCATCGGATCGCCGTGTTCTCATTGACGAATGTCATCGCCGCGACCGTCGCGCACGTGATGCGCAGGGAGGCCGACCGTGCCGGCCTCGACCTGTCCGTACGCGAGCTTCTGGAGCAGTTGTCCGGAATTCAGGAGACGCTGCTGCGTTATCCGTCGACCGGTGGCCGGCCGCGTACCCGGCGCGTACTCACCGACCGCGACGGACGGCAGCAACAACTGTTCGACCTTTTCGGTCTCTCGGCTTACGCACCGAAAGCCTGAGGTCGGCGAACGAAACCCGGGCGTAGGCGAATTGTCGGCGGATCTGGTCCAGTTGCGGTCGTGACCTTGTGGTCACCGGCAGTCGCGGTCACTATGTCGGCCATGTCTGCCGATTCGAGTTTCTCGATCATCGCCGGTCAACCGGTCACTCGTCGTACGCTGCTGCGTGCGGCCGCGGTCGCCGGAGCGATTCCCATCGCGATGCCGGAATCCGCATTCGGCGCCGCGGCGGCTCCGGCGGTGTGGGTGCATGGCGCGGCCGACCGGATTTTTCCGGCCTCGCCGGCCGAAAGTGGCCAGGCGATCGCGCTCGACGCGGCGAAAGGGGAGCACGAGGCCGCGCAGATCATGATTCGCGCCGGCGGCTCGGCGATCTCCAACGTGACATTGTCCGCGAGCGCGTTGACCGGGCCGGCCGGCGCGACGATTCCGGCGAGCCAGATCCAGATCCGGCGACAGTACGCGCACGGCGATGTCGGTGGCGTCGGCGGCGACACACAGGCGCCGCCTGGCGGATCCGCGTCGACCTATTACGACTCGCTGATGGACGCCGCCGCGGCGACCGTGGCGGCGAACACGACGCAGCCGTACCACCTCGGCGTACGCGTGCCTGCCGGCCAGCCCGCCGGCCGTTATTCCGGCACGGTGACCGTCGCCTCCGGCAGCGGCAACGTCGCCGTACCGATCTCGGTGCGGGTTTTCGACGTGGCGCTTCCGGCCGCGGACAAAGGCAAGCTGAAGATGAACAACTGGTTCACCTCGGCCGGCTGGGACTACACCGGCACGATCGAGGCCGTGCCTCTGCAGTACGACTGCCAGATGTTCGACGACCGATGGTGGACGGTGATGGCGAACTTCGCCAAGAACCACGCGCGCCACCGCAACAACGTGATCTACGCGGATTTCCAGGCGCTGCTGATCCCGGACACGACGGTCGACGCCAACGGCAACTTTTCCTTTGACTGGACGACGTTCGACCGCTTCGTCAACCTTTTCGTCAGTGCCGGCGCGATGTCCTACATCTACACGCCGACGTTGCTGGAAGGCGCCGGCCCGCAGGTCGAGATCCTGCGGCGGGCCGGCACGACCAACAGGGTCGAGAAGGTTTTGGTGACACCGAACGGAACGGAGGCCAACGCCTACCTGGACAAGGTCTTCCCGGCATTGCGCAGCCACCTGGACTCCAAGGGGTGGACCGACGTCTTCTACTTCAGCGCGTTGGACGAGCCGGACACCGACGCGAAAGCCACCGCGGCGAAATGGCTCTACGCCAAGTACGCGCAGTATTTTCCGAACCCGCTCACCAACGAGGCGCACAACCATTTCATGCCGGCGCTCAACCAGGTGCTGCAGACCGTGACGCCGACGACCGAGGTCTATCAGAACAACATCGCCGCGTACCAGAAGTTTCGCCACATCGCCGGAAAGGACCTGTGGTTCTACACCTGCATCATCCCGCAGGGCGACTACATGAACCGCTTCATCCCGTATCACCTGAACAAGACACGGCTGATTCCCTGGCTGCTGTGGAAAGTCGGTGCCGGCGGTTATCTGCACTGGGGTTGGAACTACTGGGTGAACGGCTCGGTGGCCGCGGGCTGGACGGCGGCGGACACCTTCAACGGCGGCCAGAGCGGCGATGCGTGGCTGGTGCGGCCAAATGTGTCGGCGCTGGACGTCTATGACAGCGTACGCAGTGAGGCCCAGTTGGACGGCATCGAGGACTATGAGCTGCTGACCTTGCTGGCCGCCGCGAAACCGTTGACAGCGCGGGCGATCGCCAACCGGCTGATCACCGACTCCACGCATTACACGCACAATGGCGAGGATGTCGTCGCGGCCCACCGGCATGTGTTGGAGGCATCCGTCTCGCCGGCGACCGACGCGCGTTTTCCGGTGGTGGACGGATTCCCGGACGAGCGCAACTGGACTCACGTCAGCGGCACCTGGTCGGTCTCCGGCGGTGCGTACAGTCAGACCGACTCGGCAGCACAATGGGGTTACACGTCGGCGTTGAAAGCGCGTGCGTATGGTGATTTCGCGGCGACTGTGGACGTGCAGATCACGGCGGTGAACTCCGCCGGCGGAGACACCAACTGGGCCGGCCTGATGGTCCGCAGCTGCAACGCGTCCGATATGGATACCGGATATTTGGTCGCCTTGCGGCGAAACGGCGAGGTCTTCGTCTATCGCTGCGGCGATCGTCTCGGCGGCGCGCAGGTGCCGGGATTCTCCGCCGCTGCGCCGACCCGGCTGAAGGTGGTGGCACGCGGCTCGACGCTGACGATCTGTGCCGGGCTTGCTGCCACGCCGATCCTCACGGTGACCGATTCCTATTACAGTGCCGGAAACATCGCGCTGGTGACCGGCGGCGCGGCGGCGAAGTTCTCCGGATTTTCGGTGAACCCGGAGATCGATTACGCCGAAGGCAAAGCGGTGACCGTGACGTCGTCGTACACGGCAGACGGCTGGTCTCCGACCGCCGCGGTCAACGGCCAGACCGCCTCGGTGACCGGCGGTCTCGGCTGGTCGAGCGCCGGTTTCACCGACGCCAACACCACGCAGTCGATCACCGTCGACTTTGGACAGTCATATCCGGTCGGACGTGTCGACCTCTATCCGCGTTCGGACGGCGCCAACACCGGCAGCGGTTTTCCAGCGGACTATACGATCGCGCTGTCCACCGACGGCTTGAGCTGGACCACGGTCGCCACCCGTACGGCGGTGCCGCGGCCGGCTGCCGGACCGCAGTCGTCTGCCTTCGCAACCAAGCAGGCCCGGTATTTGCGGGTGACAGCAACGAAACTCACCGCCGACCAGTTCGGCGCGTACCATTTCCAGCTCGCCGAGATCGCCGCCTACGGCGCAAACCTCGCCGCCGGCCGGCCGGTGCAGACCTCCAGCTCGTACGAGTCGGCTGCCGAAGGCTGGGGCGCGGTCGCGGCCACCGACGGCTCGTGGTTGTCGGCCCTCGGCACCCCGATGGGATGGTCGTCCAACAGCAACCTGACCGCCAACCACATCGAGTGGATCTCCGTCGATCTCGGTGCGGCCAGCAGCATCAAGGACGTCGTGCTCTACGCGCGTACCGACGGCGACAACACCGGCGCCTGCTTCCCTTCCGATTTTGTCATCGAGACCTCGACCGACAACTCCGCGTGGACGCAGGTGGTCTCGAAGACCGGATATCCGGCGCCGGACGCACAGCCGCAGGTTTTCGCCTTTTCTCCGGTGACGGCTCGATATGTACGAGTGCGCGGTACATCTTTGTCGCCGGACAACCACGGCACATACCGGATGCAACTCTCCGAACTGGAGGTTCACGCCGCCTAGTGTGACTGTTGAGACAGACAAGGCTGTCGTGACTCCTTGGCTCGCAACAGATGTCCGTTTTGATGTCTTGTTAGGCAAGTATTACGCAGTCAGGCCGCCTCACCCGCATTGTCAGCCACGACAGTCACACCAGTAACACCTTGGCAGCCGCTCAATGTTCGCAAGGCCCCCATGCGTGCGTCAGACGCACGTAAGAAGGCCCTACTACCAAAACACAAACCGTCAAGGCGGACATGTAGCGCTACAGCAAGATCGTTTGGCGTCCAGGCCGACGGGTTGCTTCCCGCGCGTGACCGAGCAAGCCTGGAATACCCAGCCCCGCACGAAACCGCCGCCCGCACCCTCATGCACACCGATTGGCGTCCACGCGCCCCCTCCCTTGAGGTCGCCCGCCGCGCGGGCGAAAAACCAACCACCTCCTTGACGCAACAATCATGAGACCCCAAACCCAACAGAATGTCACGACCACCTCGCCCACTCCGATCACTCCAGCGCAACTACATTGCACGCAATCTAATCGCGTGCTATGGTTTCGATCGTGACAAGGTCGAAGGCCGATCAGGCGTTGGAGCTGGACAGGCAGCTCTGTTTCGCGTTGTACGCGGCGTCCCGAGCGGTGACCGATGTCTATCGGTCGCTGTTGGCCGAGCTGGGGCTGACCTATCCGCAATATCTGGCCTTGCTGGTGCTGTGGCAGGAAAACCCGTTGCCGGTCAAG
The DNA here is from genome assembly GCF_010993745.1 of Fodinicola acaciae. NCBI lineage: Bacteria > Bacillati > Actinomycetota > Actinomycetes > Mycobacteriales > Fodinicola > Fodinicola acaciae. Next base: position 2,854,520 of record NZ_WOTN01000001.1, on the reverse strand, counting down.
CGGATCGCGGAGGCGTTGCGGCTCGACTACGGTACGGTCTCGCCGCTGCTGAAGCGGCTCGAACAACAGGGCTTGGTCACCCGCCAGCGAGCCGCCGGCGACGAGCGCAGCGTGACGATCGCGCTCACCGCGGAAGGCGACGCGCTGCGGAAGAAAGCCCGCGCCATTCCACCGAAAATCCAGTGCGCCGTCGGCCTGGACGACGAGCGGGCGGCCGACCTGATCGAGACCTTGCGCGCGCTCACCGAATCGACCTTAGGAGGACAGCATGCCAAGTCGTGACGCCACGACCCACTGGCAAGGCGGACTGCAGGACGGCAAGGGACACGTGACCCTCGACTCGTCCAACGCCGGCCAGTTCGACGTTTCCTTCCCGACTCGCGCCGGAAACCCGGACGGTCAGACCAGCCCAGAGGAGCTGATCGCGGCCGCGCACTCGTCGTGCCTGGCGATGAACCTGTCCGGCGTGCTCGGCGCCAACAATCTGACCGCCGACTCGATCGACGTGAGCGCCGAGGTCACGCTCGGTCCGGACAGTGGTGGTGGATTCCAGATCAGCGGCATCGCGATCACGCTGCGGGCCAAGGTGTCCGGCGTGGACGCGGCGAGGTTCGCCGAGCTGGCGGAAACCGCGGAGAAGACCTGTCCGGTGAGCAAGGCGCTCAGCGGTACGACGATCACACTGGATGCGGCACTGGAGAGCTGACAAACAGGACCAGGCCGCAGTCGAGCAGTGCGGCGAGTCGCTGCAACCGTTGCGCGATGCCGGTTGGCAGCGACTCGTCCAGTGTGCGGCCACGGCCCATCGTGTCGACGCTCGCTTCCATCAGGTCGGCGAGCTCCCGTACGGTGATCCGCTCGCCGGCGACCTCGCCGTGTCGCCGCACGATCTCGTCCCAGGTCGTACGCGTGCCGGTTTGATCGGTGACATGGTGGTGGATGCCGTCGCCGACACCAAACTCGCTCGGCCGCACCAGGCTGGAATGCGCCAGCACCTGGTCGTGGCTGTAGAAATAGTCGAACTCGCGGTCGGTGTGGAAAAGCGGCGCGCTGTAGTAAACCTCGCCGCGCGGCAGTTTCGCGGCCAGCTCAAGCAATGCGCGGTGATGTGCGCTGCCGGTGTCGACGGCAAACCGATAGTGCCGCCGGCCGACGTGCTTCCAGGTCGGCGACGCCGGATGCCGGCGGCTCACGTAGTCGACCCGCCTGAACTGCAGCAAAAGCACATAGTCGACGCACTGCTCATCCGCGACGAGCGTGATCGGCTCATGCAACGCCGCCAGGTCGGTCTCGGCCTCACGGATCGCGGCATAGCCGTACGAGAACTCGGAAAACGTGCAGTCCACCGGCCATCCATCCATCCGATCGTACGTCTGTACGAACGATATCAGGCTTTCGCCGGCAGGCGCATGACGGTGGCCGCCACCACGCCGACGCCGACCGTCGCAAGCGCCGCGGCCACGACATCGACGAGCCAGTGCTGCGCGACGACGACCCGGCTGACCGACACGAGGAGGATGGCGATCACGCCGACGGCGGTCGCGATGCCGGCCCAGCGTACGGAAACGGACGACGCGATGGCGACGGCGGTGACGGCCAGCGCGGTGATGACGACGACGTGGCCGCTCGGATACGTCCAGTCTGGCTCGTGTTGCGGCGGCCCGGGTCGCTGGAAGACGACCTGCAGCAGTGCGGTTGCCAGACAGCAAGCCAAAAGCGCGGCGTATCGGAGCAGTGCGCCAGGCCGCAGTCCGTGCCGTCGCCACACGACGGCGAGCAGGAGCAACACCAGACCGAGTGCCACCAACGTGCCGAGTCCGCCGATCGCCGGATAGATCGCCGGCGACGGGTCGTAGAGTCGCGTCGCGATCCACAGGTCGACAGGTGGCACGACATCCTGGAGCAGCCAGCCGGCGACTCCGGCGACCGCGACACACGCCAGGCCGGCGAGAAGTTTCCAGTGCTGAGGCGGCATCCGGCAAGTGTGCTGGCGGCGAGCGCCGCCGGCATCCGGGACATCCCTGACTGTGTCCCGGATCTTGCCGCTGTCAGCGCAGCATCGGCGGATGCAGCAGGTCGGCGGCGCCGCGCCGGAAGAGCTGCGCCGGCCGACCGCCGAGACGCGTGGTCGTTTCGCCGGTGGACTCCAGAAAACCCGGAGTGCCGGTGACTTTCCGGTGGAAGTTACGGGGATCGAGTGCGACACCCCACACTGCCTCGTAGACCGCGCGCAGCTCGGCGACGGTGAACTCGGGCGGGCAGAAAACGGTCGCGAGCGGCGTGTATTCCAGCTTGGACCGAGCGCGTTCGACACCGTCGGACAGGATGTGGTGGTGGTCGAAGGCGAGTTTCTTCGGCGTGGCAAGCAAATCATCGACCGAGGCCCAGCGTGCGTCGGCGGCGTCGCTGCCGGCGGTCGGCTGCGGCAGGTCGGCCGCGAGTGCCAGATATGCGACCGTGACGACGCGCATCCGTGGATCGCGGTCCGGCCGGCCGTACGTGCCCAGCTGCTCCAGATGTACGGCGGCCAGCCGCGTCTCCTCGGCCAGCTCGCGCGCCGCCGCGTCCGGCAGGTCCTCGTCGAGTTCCACGAAACCGCCGGGGAGGGCCCAGCGGCCCCGATACGGCGGCACGCCGCGGCGTACGGTCAACACGCTGAACAGGCCGTCTCGCACGGTCAGCACCACCAGGTCGACCGTGACCGCCATCCTCGCCGGCTCCATGTGACCAGCCTACCAGTCGTTCTCGTCACGTTGACGATAAGCGACTCGACCGATTATCGTCAGAGTGACGATAAGGAGAGGGTCATGGCAGATATCAAGAAACTTCCCGGTCTTCGGCACCTGCGCGGCACGCCGACGTTGCACGTCCGGCACGTACGTCGCGGCAGGGTCGTACGCGAAGGCATCGGCGCGTCCTTCTGGTTTCGTCCGCTGTCGGCGGTGCTCAGCGAGGTGCCGGTCGACGACCGCGAGCTGCCGCTGCTGTTCCACGCGCGTACGGCCGACTTCCAGGACGTGACCGTGCAGGCGACGGTCACCTTCCGGATCGTCGACCCGGCGAAAGCGGACGGCCGGCTGGATTTCAGCATCGATCCCGACAATGGACGTTGGCGCGGATCGCCGCTGGAGCAGATTGCCGGTCTGCTGACCGAAACCGCGCAGCAGTACGCGGTGGAGCTGCTCGTGCGTACGTCCCTCGCCGACGCTCTGGTCGACGGTCCGGCGTCGGTACGCGAGGCGATGTCGACCGGACTGTCGGGAAACCGGCGGCTCGCCGAGATCGGTCTCACCGTGATCGGCGTACGCGTCGTGGCGATCCGGCCGGAGTCCGATGTGGAGCGTGCGCTGCAGACGCCGGCGCGCGAGCAGGTCCAGCAGGAGGCCGACCGTGCGACGTACGAACGGCGTGCCGTCGCGGTCGAGCGCGAGCGCGCGATCGCCGAAAACGAGCTGGCCAACCAGATCGAGCTGGCTCGCCGCGAGCAGGAGCTGGTCGTGCAGCGCGGTGCCAACGCGCGGAGGCAGGCGGTCGAGGCGGCCGCGGCGAACCAGATCGAGACCGAAGCCCAGGCGGAGCGCGAAATCCGGCTCGCCAACGCGCGAGCGAACAGCCGGCGCGCGATGGGGGACGCCGAGGCGGCCGCGGAAACCGCGCGACTGGCCGCGTATCGCGACGTTCCGCAGGCGACTTTGCTTGCGTTGGTCGCCAAAGACGTGGCCGGCAACCTGCCGGAGATCGGCACCATCGTGGTCACACCGGAGCTGGTCAGCGGCCTGCTCGCGAAGCTGGCGCGACAATGACGCTGGCGCCGCGAGTGGTGGTGGTCCACCGCCGCACCGAGCTGGACGAGCTGCTGGCGCGACACGGTACGCGCGGCCAGGCCGCGTTTTTCCTGTCCACGCGCGGACGTGACCTGACCGAGGTGGAGGATCGCCATCTGCTGCAGCGAAAAGCGCTGGCGACGGTGTTGGCGGCGATCCCGGCCGACTGGCGGCGCGGCGCGGTGGAACGCGAGGATCTGCCGCGATTCCTGTTCGCGCCGGACGATGTCGTCGTGGTGGTCGGTCAGGACGGCCTGGTCGCCAATGTGGCCAAATATCTCGACGGTCAGCCGGTTATTGGCATCAACGCCGACCGCCAGCGCAACCCCGGTGTCCTCGTACGCCACGACCCAAACGACACCGCAAAGCTTCTTGGTGGCAGCAAAAATGTCGAGGATCGTACGATGGTGCAGGCGGTCGCCGACGACACGCAGAAACTGGTCGCGCTCAACGAAGTCTACATTGGACAGCCGACGCACCAAACCGCGCGCTACACCATTCGTACGGCCGACGGACGCACCGAACGCCAGGCGTCGTCCGGAATCCTGGTCGGCACCGGCACCGGAGCGACTGGCTGGTGCCGGTCGGCCTGGCTGGAGCGGCACAGCGCGATCGTCTTGCCAGGCCCGGAAGATCCGGCCCTGTCGTGGTTCGTACGCGAGGCGTGGCCGTCACCGGCGACCGCGACGAGCCTGGTCGAAGGCATCGGCGCGGTGACGGTGACGGTGGAGTCGGACCGGCTGGTGGTTTTCGGCGATGGCCTGGAAAACGACGCGCTGCGGTTGTCGTGGGGGCAGACCGTGAACGTCGGTGTCGCCGACCGTACGCTCCGGCTGGTCGGTTAACAGCCTCTGGCAAACGGAGGTGGCAACGCCGGTGCGTCGACCGGCAGCGGAGTGGCCGCCGCCGGCCGGATGGCATCAAGCAGCAACGCCAGATAACGCCGCCAGGAGCAGGCCGCCTCCGGACCCAGCCGGATCGGACTGACCAGCATGAACACCAGATGTGGCAGGTCCTGGCTGGTCAGGTCGTCGCGTACGACCCCGGCTCGCTGCGCTCGCTCGAGCAGTGTCGCGATCTGGCCAAAGTATTCGTTGGCGATCGCGTGCAGCACGGCGCCGGACTCCTTGGCCGCCGTGAACATGTAGACGTCGTTCTCGGCCAGCGACAGGCCGGCCTCCAGCACGCTCACCAGCGCGCGCCACGGATCCTCGTCGACCAGCGCGCGCCGCACGACCGGCTCGACGTCCTGCTGGTAGAGCCAGGAGAACACCGCCGTGATCAGCGCGTCCTTGCTGGGATAGTGCCGATAGAGCGTGGCGATCCCGACGCCGGCGCGGCGAGCGATCTCCTCCAGTCGCACGGACGCGCCGCCTTCCGCGTACGCCTGCCGAGCCGCCTGCAGGATCCGCTCGGCGTTGCGCGCCGCGTCGGCGCGCGGCGCACGCGAAGTCGAGATCTGCACAACGCCAAGTCTAACAGAGTGATAGCTGACTCTCGTTTGTGTTAGGCTCGACGGTGATGTGAGAGTCAGTTCTCATTTTCGAACCGTGGAGGCTTCCATGACTCAGGCCCCGTCGATGCCTGTCCATATGCGCCGCAACCGTTTCGACCCGGACGACACGCTGGCCGCGATGCGCGAGCAGCGACCGGTGCACCGGATCAGCACGCTGTTCCAGAGCGACGCGTGGCTGGTCACCAGGTACGACGACGTACGCGAGGTGCTTGGCGACGCCGGCCGGTTCAGCAACGTCGGCCGCTCGCCACAGGCCGGCCAGACCGACTCGTCGGGTTTCCTGCTCGCCTACGACCCGCCCGACCACACCCGGCTGCGCCGGATGCTGACCCCGGAGTTCACCGTCCGCCGGATGGAGCGGCTGCGGCCGCGGATCGAGCAGATCGTCGCCGACCACCTCGACGCGATGGCGGCCGCCGGCGCGCCGGTCGACCTGATGCAGGCATTCGCGCTGCCGGTGCCGTCGCTGGTGATCTGTGAGCTGCTCGGCGTGCCGTACGAGGACCGCGGCGACTTCCAGCGCCGCAGCAACGCCCGCGTCGACATGTCCATCAGCTTCGAGGAGCGGCTGGCGGTGACCCGCGAGTCGCAGGAATACATGGCGTCACTGGTCGCCGAGCAGCGCAAGACGCCGGGTGACGACCTGCTCGGCATGCTCGTACGCGACCACGGCCACGAGCTGACCGACCGCGAGCTGACCGGCATCGGCGACCTGCTGCTGCTCGCCGGCCACGAGACGACCGCCAACATGCTCGGCCTCGGCACGTTGCTGCTGCTCCAGCATCCCGACCAGCTCGCGCAGGTGCGCGACAACCCCGGCGCGGCCGAGCCGGCGGTCGAGGAGCTGATGCGCTATCTGACCATCGTGCACTCCGGCATTCCGCGTACGGCCACGCAGGACACGGTGATCGGTGGCCAGCGGATCGAGGCCGGCGACATGGTCGTCGTGTCGCTGCCGTCCGCCAACCGCGACCCGTCGCAGGGCGACGGCATGGACGACTTCGACGTGATGCGCAAGGCCGCGCGGCACGTCGCGTTCGGCCACGGCGTACACCACTGTCTGGGTGCGCCGCTGGCTCGGATGGAGATGCGGATCGCCTATCCGGCGCTGTTCCGGCGCTTCCCGGCGCTGCGGCTCGCGGTGCCGATCGAGGAGGTGCCGTTCCGGTCCTTCTCGTTCGTGTACGGCGTGAGTGCGCTGCCGGTGGCCTGGTGACTTTCTGATCAGGAATCGAGAAGCACCGTCGGAGGCGGCGCAATTAGCGTCTTCGACGGTGCTTCTCGATTCTCGCCAGGAGGTCCTCATGAACAGGTGGATACGGCAGTTTCATCGCTGGGTCGCTGTCCTTTTCACCGCGACCGTGGTCATCACGGTGATCGCATTGGTGCAGAAGGAGCCGATCGTCTGGGTTTCGTACACGCCGCTGCTGCCGCTCGCGTTGCTTTTCGTCACCGGCGCCTACATGTTCTTTCTGCCATATCTGGCCAAGCGCCGCCGCGCGGTCCGCGAGTGATGCCGTAAAGTCTCTTGCGGTCTGCGGAAAGGCGGTCGATGGTCACGATTGTCGACGTGGCGCGCGCCGCCGGGGTGGCGCCGAGCACCGTGTCGTACGTGCTGAGCGGCAAGCGGTCGATCTCGCCGGAGACCACCAGGCTGGTCGAGGCGAGCATCCGCGAGCTCGGCTATCACCCCAACGCCGGCGCTCGCGCGCTGGCCAGCAGCAAGACCAGTGTGCTGGCGCTGGTGCTGCCGATGCGTACGGACCAGAACGTCGCGGTCGTGATGGAGTTCGTCGCCGCGGTGGCGAAAACCGCTCGCGAACACGATTACGACGTACTGTTGCTGACAAAGGACGAGGGTCCGACGGCACTGCGGCGGGTCGTGTCCTCGGCGCTCGCCGACGCGCTGATCGTGATGGACGTCGAAGCGAAAGATCCGCGGGTGCCGGTGTTGCGGTCGCTGCAGCGGCCGTCGGTGTTGATCGGCGCGCCGGACGCGGCCAGCGGCATCACCTGCGTCGACCTGGATTTCGCCGCCGCCGGCCAGGAATGCGTGGCACACCTGGCCGAGCTCGGTCACCGGTCGATCGCGCTGATCGGTCCGGCGCCGGCCGTCTATCGGCGCGGCACCGGCTTTGCCAGGCGGTTTTTGCGCGGTTTCCGCGCGGCGGCAGGCAAACACGGCGTTCGTGCGGTCAACCGGCCGTGCTCGCACTCGTACGACGCGGCCGTACGGTGCGTGGACGAGCTGCTGGCCGCCGACCCGGAGCTGACCGGGCTGGTCATCCACAACGAGGCCGTTTTGCCCGCGGTGCTCGGAGATCTGCGCCATCGCGGCATCCGCGTGCCGGAGGACATGTCGGTGATCGCGCTGTGTCCGGACAGCATGGCCGTGCAGCAGCCGGTGTCGCTGACCACCATCGCCATTCCGGCCGAGGAGGTCGGCGAACTCGCCGTCGAGATGGTGCTGCGGCAGCTGGCCGGTCCGACCGTGCCGGAGACGCGGTTGCTGGCGCCTCGGCTCGTACGAAGGGAAAGCACGGCGGCTATTTGACCGCGCCGCCGGTGGCGCCGGCCGCGACGTAGCGCTGCGCGACGACCAGCAGCACCGCGGCGGGGATCGAGGCGAGCACCGTGGTCGCCATGATCGCGTTCCACTGGTTGGTGTGCGCGCCGATGTACTGGTAGATGCCGAGGGTGATCGGTCGTACGGTCTCGTTGGTGGTCAGCGTCAGCGCGAACAGGAAATCGCTCCAGGCGAACAGAAACGTGAACAGGCCCGCGGTGATCAGCGCGTTGGCGCTGACCGGCACGATGACTGAGCGGAACACGCGGAAATGTCCGGCGCCGTCCACCCGGCCCGCTTCCACGATCTCACGCGGAATTCCCTGCATGAACGCGCGGATGATGAGGATGGAGAACGGGATGCCCAGCGTCGCGTCCGCCAGGATCAGGCCCGGCACCGAGTTGAGCAGGCCGAGATCGTTGTAGACGCTGTAGAGCGCGTTGGCGATGACGATGCCGGGGATCATCTGGGTGATCAGGATGCCGAAGACGACGGCGTTGGAGCCGCGGATCCGAAACTGCGCCAGGCCGTACGCGGCGGGTGCGGCCACCAACAGGCAGACCACGACGCTGCCGGTGGCGACGACCAGGCTGGTGAGCAGGTTGCGTCCCTGGTCGGCGATGGCGGTGGCGTATCCGCTGACGTCCAACGGAAACGGGATCCACGAGCCCTGCAGGGTGGTGCCGGCCGGCTGCAGCGACGCGTTGATCATCCAGTAGACCGGGAAGAGCATCACGGCGATCAGGACGATCCCGATGGTGGTGGCGGTCCAGCGGTGTCTCACGCCGGCCTCCGGTTGGCACGCAGATAGATCACCGCGAAGACCAGCGAGAGCAGGATGAGGATGTCACCCATCGCGGCGCCCTGGCCGAAGTCGAACTGCTGGAAGGAAAGTTGGTACGACTGCGTCGCGATCGTCTGGGTGGCGTTGGCCGGTCCGCCGCCGGTGATCACCAGGATCAGGTCGAGGACTTTGGCCGTGTAGACGACACCGAGCACGAGCACGACGTTGACCACCGGACGCAGTTGCGGCCAGGTGATGTAGCGGAATGTGTTGACCTTTCCGGCGCCGTCGAGCGCGGCCGCCTCGTACAGCTCCGGCGGGATGTCCTGCAGGCCGCCGTAGAGAATGGTGGTGTTGAACGGGATGCCGACCCAGATGTTGACGATGACGACCGCGAGCAGCGCGACCGACGGACTGGTCAGCCAGGGGATTTTCGCCTGCAGGGTCTCGTTGAGCACGCCACTGTCCTGGTCGAGAATCCACCGCCAGACGGTGCCGGACACGACCAGCGGCAGCAGCCACGGCAGCAACAACAGCGATCGGAGCAGGCCGCTGAGCGGGAAATACCGGCGAAAGAACAACGCCAGTGCCATGCCGATGACGAACTGGCCGACCAGCGATCCGACCGTGAACAGGACGGTGTTGAGCAACGCCTCGGTGAAGATCGTCGACGCGACGATCTTCGCGTAGTTTTCCAGCCCGACGAACGGTGCCTCGCCGGTGTAGAAGGTCGCCGTCGAATAGTGCTGCAGGCTCATCGTCACGTTCTTGGCGGCCGGATAGCCGAAGAACGCGAGAAGATAGAGCACCGCCGGCGCCACGAACAGCCATTGCGTCAGTTGCTCGCGTTGCCGCCAGCGATGGGTCGTACGCGCACGCGGAGCCGCTTTTGTCGCGGTGACCGTCATGAACTCGTGACGGTCTTCTGCGCCTGTGCCAACGCGGCCGCCGGCGTGCTCTGGCCGGTCAGCGCGGCCTGGAACGCGGTGTAGATGGCCTGTGCGGCCTTCGGCCATTTCGGTCCCAGCTGGCCGGTGCGCGCTCGCGCGTGGCCGACCGTGTCGACGAAGGAGGCCATGCTCGGCACGTCGGCCGCGTACTGCCGCGCCACCGCCGGCTTGGTCGGGATCAGAAAGCCTTCCTTGGCGGTGGCCAGCATATTCTTGTCCTGGATCAGGCACGCGACGACCTTCGCGGCTTTTTGCTGGCGTTCCTTGGAAGTCGACTGCGGCACCGTCCACATCTCACCGCCGAGCGGGGCGACCGCGGTGGCGCCGGCGGCGGGCACCGGGATCTTCACGGTGTCCCAGTGCAGGGTGGCTTTCTTGTTCAGCGTCTGGATCTGCCACGGTCCGTTCACCATCATCGCCGCTTTTCCGGCCATGAACTGGTCGTTGACATCCGACTGGCGCCAGTTGAGCGCGCCCTTGGACACCGAGCCGTCGCGGAACAGGTCGACCCAGAACTGCAGCGACTGCTGGACCTGCGGGCTGTCCAGCTTGTTCTCGTTGCCGCCGTTGCTCCACATGAACGGCAGGAAGGTCCAGGCGCCCTCGTAGTCGGCGTTGGCATCGAAAGCCAGGCCGTAGCGTCCCGGCACGGTGAGTTTCTTCGCCGCCGCACGCAGTTCCGCCCAGGTCGTCGGCGGTTTGACACCGGCCTTGGCGAGCACGTCCTTGTCGTAGAACAAAACGATCGTGTTGACCGCCGGCGTCGCGGCATACAGCTTGCCTTGGTAGGTGCCGGCGGACACGATGCCGGGGGAGAAGCCGTCGGCGGTGACGCCGAGATCGTTCAGCGGCAGCAGCGCGCCGGTCGACGCGATCTGTTGTACGTCAGGATTGTCCAGCATCAGCAGGTCCGGCAACGTACGTGACGATGCCTGTTGGAGGACTTTGGCGATGAGCTGCGCGCCAGGCACGCTCTGGTGGTTGACCGTCGCTCCGACGGTTTTCGCGCAGTCGGACAGCCGTTTTCCCCACTGTGAATGGCTTGGCTCGTCGGCGTAGTAGTCGAGTACGGTCAGTTTGGATGAGTCGCCGGCCGAAGCCGATCCACCGCAGCCGGCGGTGGCCAGCAGCAGTGCGACGATGAGCAGCAGGGGATAGAAGCGCCGGCTCATGTCTCCTCCTCGCTCTCAGGCTGTGCCGCGACGGCGGTGCTTTTCCTGGTCACCAGCCGAGGTGCCAGCAACCGGGTCTGCGGTGTCGTCGGCCCGGTCAGCTGGCGTACGGTCATTTCCACCGCGAGCGCACCGACGTCCTCAGCCGGCAGCGTCACCGTGGTCAACGGCACGGGTTGCGTGGTCGCCATGCTGTCCGGACAGACCGCGATCAGCGAGATGTCGGCCGGCACGCTGCGGCCACTCTGGCGTAGATTTGCCAGCACGGCGGGCAAAACTGCCTCATTGTGCACCACCAGCCCGGTGATGCCGGGGTCGGCGGCGAACAGCTCGTTGAGGCATCGGCTGCTCGCCTCGTACGACGCCGGACACGGTCGGGACACCGCACGTATGCCGAACTCGGCCGCGGTTTCGGTGAAACCACGCATGAAACGCCGCGCGTATCCGGTGCCGCGCCGATAGACGCCAGGCGGCTGGCCGATCAGCGCGATCGACCGGTGCCCGAGATCGGCGAGCCGCCGGACGCAGCCGGCCGCCGCGGCGCTGAAATCCAGGTCCACACAGGTCAAACCGGTGGTGGAGTCAGGCGCGCCGATCAGCACGGCCGGCCGGTTGAGCGCCAGCAGCATCGGCACGCGCGGGTCGTCGGCCTCGATGTCCATCACGATCAGCGCGTCGGCGAGAGCCGACGAGGACACACGTTGCAGCGCGGCCGGGCCTTCGTCCTTTGTCAGCAGCAGAATGTCGTAGTCGTGCTCGCGCGCCGCTTTCGCGACGGACGCGACGAACTCCATCATCACCGCGACGTTCAGGTCGCTGCGCAGCGGCGTCACCAGCGCGATGACATTGGTGCGACTGCTGGCCAGCGCGCGTGCGCCGGCATGCGGGTGATAGCCCAGCCGGCGGATGCTCTCCTCCACCAGCCGGCGAGTTTTCGGCGATATCGAACGCTTTCCGCTCAGCACATACGACACGGTGCTCGGTGCGACCCCGGCGGCCTGAGCCACATCGGTGATCGTCACCATCCCGCCTCCATGTCAATCGAAGCGAATCGATTGACGCCCGACGCTAGGGGATCATCGTGTGAAACACAAGACATCCCCGGATGCCGCCATCGGACACCACCTATCGAACCCGTCGAAGGGGCAGCTTGCGTTCGATTGTCGACTGTTCGTCGAACCGGTTCGAGTTATCTGGTCGCAGGTGGGTGGGTTTCTGGCTGTTGCGGTTGAGGAGGTGGTGGGGTTGCCTGGTTGTTGCGTTGGGAGAGTGGTGGAGTTTCCATGGTTGTTGCGTTTGGGGGTGGTGCGCCTGCGCGGCGGGCGCTCCTGCGCGGAGGGCGACCTCAAGGGGAGGGGCGCGCGGGGTTTGGCTGTTGGTTGGGTTGGGTGCGGCGGGTGCGGTTTGTTTGTGGGTGGGTCCGGTTTGTCCGTTCTCCCCCGTCGGCGTCCGGAGGATGAGCACATTCTGGCCGGGCCTGCCGAGCTTTCGTACGGGGTTGCGTCGCGTACGCGGCAGGCCCGGCCAGAATGTGCTCAAGCAGAGCTCGCCGACGGGGGAGAACGGACAAACCGGACCAGGAGTGTGGTTGGGGCGCCGGAGTTGCGGTGGCGTCTCGGTGGGTGGCGTGAAGGTCCACTATGTGGGATGCGAAGGCATGTGGAGCGCTAAATGTCCGGCTTGAGAGGTTCGTAGAAGGCATGAATGTCGAGTTACTTGCGTTGGACGCAAGGAACAAGGCTTTCACGCCGCCGTGATCTCCGGAGGTTGTGACGGGTGTGACTACTGAGGCTGATAATGCTGTTGTGACTGCCGGGTTGCACCAAATGTCTATTTTGATGTCTTGTTAGACAAGTATTACGCAGCCGAGCCGCATCACCTTCATTATCAGCCACAGCAGTCACACCAGCACCACTACGGACGCTGTGATGGCGTCCATGCCGACGGGTTGCTTCCCATACGTGACCTGGCTTGCTCGTTCTCCCCGTCGGCGGGCGCAGCCAACCACATTTTCGGAGGGGCCGCCGCCTCCCAAACGCAACCACCCACCCAAGCTCGGCGGCCCCTCCGAAAATGTGGTTCCCTCCAGGGCGCCGACGGGGAGAACGAGCAAGCCCGGAAAACCCGGCCCCGCCCACAAACCACCGCCCGCACCCTCAATGCACACGATTGGCGTTCCCGCGCCCCCTCCCTTGAGGTCGCCCTCCGCGCAGGAGCGCCCGCCGCGCAGGCGAAAAACCCAACCACCCCCTGACGCAACAAAGCAGCAAAGCCAACCACCCCTGACGCAACAATCAGAAAACGCAACCACCCCAAATGCACCAACATCAAGACCCGACCATCCGCTGGGGCAACAACCATGAAACCCCAACCACGCCCTCAAATCGCAACAACCAGAAACCCAACGCAGCCGCTCACATACGCACACGCTCGACCAGCACCATCGGAATCTTCCGCTCGGTCTTGGACTGGTGGGTCTCGGTGCCCGGCATCTGCGAGGTGAAAAGCTCATACAGCCGTTCATACTCGCCGCCATCGGTCAACGACGACGCCTTTCCAGCGAACGTCTCGCCGCGCAGTTCGATGGTCACGTCCGGGTTGGCGACCAGGTTCAGATACCAGGCCGGGTGCTTCGGTGCGCCGATGTTGGACGCGAACAGCACGATCCGGTCCTCGGATCCGTCGGCGACCCAGCCGAGCGGTACGGTGTGCGGCCGGCCGGACTTCGCGCCGGTGGTGGTGAGCAGCACGAGCGTACTGTTGGCGAACTGGCCGCTCAGCTTGCCGTCATTGGCGCGAAACTCGGCGATGAGGTCACGGTTGAAGGTTTTCATGTCCATGCCGAGCAGCCTAGCCGTTGATGCTGTCAGCACCCGTCAGGTACGCGTGCGGCAGCGCTGGCACGTGGTGTCCGCCGAGTCCGGTCATCGACTCGTTGTCGACCAGCGCGTTGAGGACGGCCTCCTCGACGGCCTGTACGACCGCCTCGTAGAACGGATCGATGGCACCCCACCGCACGAACCGCAAGGTGTCATAGCCGGCATCGCCGAAAGCGCTCCGCAAAGCGCCGGAGTTCGCCGTGGAAAAGGCCAGAAAAATGTCACCGGAGAAATGCGATCCGGTGGTGCCGGTGCGCGCCAGCCCGAGTGGTACGCGACGCGCGAGCGCCATGCACTGGCCCGGCAGCATCGGCGCGTCGGTGGCGACGACCGCGATCACCGAGCCGGCGCCGGGTGGTACGCGCGAGCCGCCGCCGGCCAGGCCGACCGGCCGTCCGGCGATCGTCAGTTCTTTCCGTGAGCCGAAATTCGCCTGTACGAACGCGCCGACGGTGTAGGTGTCGGCGCCATAGGACACCAGCCGCGACGCCGTGCCGCTGCCGCCTTTGAACTCATAGCAGACCATTCCGGTGCCGCCGCCGACCGAGCCTTCGGCGACCGGTCCGCCGGCCGCCGCGTCGATTGCCGCCACCGCGTGCTCGGCGCGTACGTGATCACCGTTGATGTCGTTGAGCCGTCCGTCCCAGGTCTCCGCGACCACCGGCAGCAGCCACTCGGCGGCGAGATCGGGACGATGCCGGGCAACCCAGTCGATGACGCCGCGATGGCATGGGCCGACCGCGTGCGTGTTGGTGATCAGCACCGGCAGCGCGAGTGAGCCGGTCTCGGTCAGCCAGGTCGTGCCGGTCATCTCGCCGTTGCCGTTGAGGCTGTGCCATCCGGCCGCGCACGGGTCGCCAACACCGTCGCGGCCGCGCGGCAGGATGGCGGTCACGCCGGTGCGTACGCTGTCACCTTCGACCAGTGTCACATACCCGACCTCGACACCGGCCACATCCGTGATGGCGTTGTGTTTTCCTGCCGTGCCAGGCAAATCGACGAGGTCACGTGCGCGGGTCATAGCTCTCCTAAGTCGCAGCCGGTGGCCAGTGAGGCGTACGCGCGGATGGTCTGTTCGGCGGTCGCCACGTCGATCGGCGCTACCGCCTGCACGAGGTGCAGGCCATAGCCGTCCTCCAGGACGACGAGGTTGCGCGCGATGGTCAGCGCGTCGGCGGCCAAGGTGAAGGCGCCGGCGGCCGCGCCGGCCTCCAGGATGCCGGTGTAGATCGCCACCTGGCGGCCGAAAAGGTCGATGTGCCTCGCCGCGTACGCGGGATCGCGCCGCGCGATGGTGCCGAGCTCGTACAACAGTGTGCACAGTTCGTCGTCGGGTCCGCTCGGCAGTCCGCTGCCGATCATCGCGAGCAGTCGGCGCCGCGGATCGGTGTGCGCCGCCACGGCGGCCGAACGCAGGTCGCAGAACCGCTCGACCGCGGCGCGCTGCACCTCCTCCAGGAGGCCGGTGAGCGTCGGGTAGTAGTAGAGCACCGCGCCAGACGACAGGCCGGCCCGCTCGGCCACATCGCGCAGCCGCAGGCCGAGCATGCCGCGCTCGAGCACGGCCTCACGCGCGGCGGCGACCAGCTCGGCGCGCCGTTGGTCCTGTCGTCTGGGTCTCGCCATTCGCCTTAATCCCGTTCAAACCATCGATGGATTTCACTGTAACTGTTGACGCGAGCCGCCGCGCGGTTATTTGATGCACATTCAAAGAATGAGTGGAGGCGGGATGACGACCACCACCACGCAGGTCGGCCTGCGCAGAAGCCTGAAGGCGCTGGGGACCCTGCTGATCACACTGTCCGCGATCACACCGGCCTCCTCGGTGTTCATCATCGCGCCGGGGGTGATCGGCCAGGCTGGCACCGGCGCGTTCTGGAGCTTCGTCGTGGCCGGCCTGGTCGGCGTGCTGATGGCCTTCGTGTACGCGGAGCTGTCGTCGGCCTATCCGCTGACCGGCGGTGAGTACGCGATCGTCGCGCGTACGGTCGGCAAGCTGCCCGGCTTCATGGTCATGGTGCTGATGCTGTTCACGCAGGTCATCATCGTGGCGGTGATCGCGCTCGGGGTCGGCATCTATCTTGGCGCGCTGATCCCCGGCCTGAACGGGCCGGTCGTCGCGGCGGTCACCGTGCTCGTGACCGCCGTGCTCGGCGTCTTCGACGTGAAGCTCAACGCGGTCGTGACCGGCATCTTCCTGGCCATCGAGATCCTCGCGTTGCTGCTGCTGAGCGGGCTCGGATTCCTGCACGTCGAGCGGCCGATCACCGACCTGATCCTGCATCCGGTGATGGCCGGGCCGGGCCTGCCGGCGGCGACGCTCGGCGTCATCGGCGCCGCGACGGCGGTGGCCATCTTCGCGTACAACGGCTATGGATCGGCGGTCGTGCTTGGCGAGGAGACACGCGACGCACCGCGTACGATCGCGCGCGCCATCCTGTGGGCGTTGGTCGTGACGGTCGCCGCCGAGCTGATCCCGGTGACCGCGGTGCTGCTCGGAGCGCCGGACCTGCACTCGCTGTTCGGATCGCAGAACATGCTCGACGACTTCGTCCGTACGCGCGCCGGCAACGCGGTGGCGATCGCGATGAGCCTGGCGGTCGCGCTGGCCATCATCAACGCGGTGTTGGCGATTTTGCTGTTGACCGCACGGCTTTTCTTCAGCAGCGCCCGCGACGGCGTGTGGCCGGCGAGCCGTACGCTCCAGGCGATCCATCCGCGGTTCCGTACGCCGTGGGTCGCGACGCTGATCGTTGGCGCGGTCTCCGCGGTGGTGTGTTTCGTTGACCTGCATGTGTTGTTGGTCGTCACCGGAACATCGCTGGTCGCCGTCTACGCGTCGTTGTGCGTCGCCACGCTGACGGGTCGCCGCAACGGTACGACCGCGCACTCCGCGTATCGGATGCCACTTTTCCCGCTGCCGCCACTGATCGCGCTGGCGGCGCTCGTCTACGTCACCTACCAGAACCTGCTCGATCCGGCGGTCGGCCGGCCGAGCCTGATCGTGACCGTGGGCGTGCTGGTGCTGGCCGCCGCCTACTACCTGCTGTTCCTGCGCGGAAAGTGGGAACTGCGCGGTCCGGCAGACTAGGCGGGTGGAACTGCGCCAGCTGTCGTACTTCGTCACGGTCGCCGAGGAGCTGCACTTCGGTCGCGCGGCCGACCGGCTGCACATCGTGCAGTCGGCGGTGAGCCAGCAGGTCAAGCGGCTGGAGCGCGAGCTCGGCGTGGACCTGTTCGACCGCTCGTCGCGGCACGTACGGCTGACGCCGGCGGGGGAGCGGTTCCTCCCGGAGGCACGCGCCGTACTGGCCGCTGAGCAGCGCGCACGCGAGTCGGTGGCGGTCGTCGACACACTGCGGCTCGGCACCAGCACCGGTCTCGGCGAGCGGCTGGACCGCGTGCTCGACCGGCTGACTCCGGCCGTACGCGTGGAGCTGGTGTCGGCGCCGGCCGAGGAGCGGCTGCAGCAGGTGCTCGCCGGCACGCTGGACGCGGCCTTCGTACGCGGTGCGACCGGCGATCCGCGGCTGCGCGAGATTCCGATGTGGCCCGACCAGCTGTACGCGGCACTGCCGGCACGGCATCCGCTCGCGTCGCGCTCCGCGGTGGCGCTGGGCGACCTCGCCGCGCTCCCGTTGCGGCTGACCAACAGACGTAACAACCCGCCGCTGGTCGACCTGGTCGTGCAGGCCTGCCATGACGCCGGTTTCACCCCGAAACCGGCGTCTTCCGGCGCACTCCAGGACACACTGGCGATGATCGGCGCGGGTGAGCCACTGTGGACGGTCGTCTACGCCGCACACGCGGCTCAGTTGCGTACGGATCGGGTCGCTTTTCGGCCACTGGAGCCAGATCTCGCGCTCACCACGTCGTTGGTCGTACGCCGCGAGTCGCCGACCCGGTTTCTGAAGCTGCTGACCGATCTGGATCGGTGATCGCTGCGAGCTCCGGTTCGCTCTTGGTGCGGCCGCCGTTTCCGGCTGGAATATCTCCCGCAGGCAAACGAAAAAGGAGACAGACATGCCGACCGTCACCATCCAGCAGGGACCGCGCACCGTCGAGCTCAAGCGCGATCTCATCAAACGCATCACGGACGCTTTCGTCGACGCATACCAGATTCCGGCCGAGGCCGTCGAGGTGTGGTTCCAGGAGACCGCGCCGGACAGCTGGGGCCGGGCCGGAAAGCTCACCGCCGACAAATAGGCCCTGAGCAGCGGCGGTTCCGACCAGGTGTAAGAGTGGATGGAGTTACCTGACACCTGGGAGGACCGCCGTGACCGACACCAGCCTCTGGCATCCGTTCGCCGACATGCACGCCGTACGCGGCGCGGAGTTCGTGCTGGAACGCGGCGAGGACGTGTGGGTCTACGACACCGGCGGCAAGCGATATCTGGACGCCACCGCCTCGCTCTGGTATTCCAACATCGGCCATGGTCGGCCGGAGATCGCCGCCGCGATCGCCGCGCAGCTGGGAAAACTCGAGGCCTATGGCATCTTCGGCAATTTCGCCAACGTACCGGCGAAAGAGGTCGCCGCGCGGGTCGCGTCGTACGCGCCGATGGCCGACGCCAAAGTGTTTCTCACCTCCGGCGGCGGCGATTCCATTGAGACGGCGGCGAAAATCGCCCGGCGCTATTGGAACGCCAAAGGCGAACCGGAGCGTACGCACCTGATCAGCCGCACGCAGTCCTACCACGGCACACACGGGGTCGGCACCGGCATCGCCGGCATCGGCGCCAACCGCGACGGCTTCGGCGAGTTCATCCGCGAGGCCGAGCGGGTGGCGCACGACGATCCGGCCGCGCTGCGCAAGGAAATCGAGCGGATCGGGCCCGAGAAGGTCGCCGCGTTCTTCGCCGAGCCGGTCATCGGTGCCGGCGGCGTCATCCCGCCGGCGCCGGGATATCTGGAGGCCACCGCCGCGATCGCGCGCGAGTACGGCGTGCTTTTCGTTGCCGACGAGGTGATCTGCGGTTACGGCCGGCTCGGCCGGTGGTTTGGCATCGAGCGGTTTGGCGTGACGCCGGACCTGATCACCTTCGCCAAGGGTGTCACCAGCGGTTATCTGCCGCTCGGCGGGGTGATCGCGTCGGCCGAGGTGGCCGCGCCGTTCTGGGACGAAGGCGGCCGGGCGTTCCGGCACGGCGCCACGTACGCCGGTCACCCGACCTGCTGCGCGGCCGCCCTCGCCAACCTGGACATACTGGAGCAGGACAATCTCGTCACACGCGGTGAGCAGTTGGAGAAGCCGCTGTACGAGGCGCTGCGGTCGCTGGCCGACCATCCGGCGGTCGCCGAGGTGCGCGGCGGCGTCGGCTTGCTGGCCGCCGTCGAGCTGCATCCGGACACGCTTGCCGCCAACCCGGCCGCGGTGGCCGCCGTCGGCGCGCACGCTCGCGACGAGAGCGGAGTTTTGTTGCGTACGCTCAACAGCTCGCTCGCCGTGTCACCGCCGCTGACCGCGACGGAGGAGCACTTCAGGCTCATCCGCCAGGCCTTCGACGCGGCCCTCGACAGCCTCTGACAAGACGCCGCAAGCCACCCTACGTGCCGTCATGCGCACGCAGGGTGGCCCTGCGGCACCGGGGGCCTGTGGTCGGTCAGGAGGGCTTGACGGCTGATTCGGCCACCGTCAGCCAGTGTTTCGACTGCGTAACCGGCAGTGCGACCCAGTCCTTGAACGGACGGCCCTTGCCGGCCGGGTCGAAGAGGGTCGCTTCCGGGATGGCCATGGCCGAGGCGTGCGCCGGACTGCCGGCACCGAGCTTCACCGCGAACATGCCGCCTTTGAGGCAGGCGACGGCTTTGCCGTCAAGCATCAGGGCTCGCGCGCCGAACATCTTGCCGGTGCTCACGCCATAGCCGGCGAGGTCGTCGGCGATGTCCTCGAAATGCTCGTCTTCGGTCATGTCACTAAAGCGAGCTGACCGCCATGCCGGCGGCGATGGCCTCGGCATAGATTCCGCCGGGCTGGACGCCACCGGACTGCGGGACGGACCGGTTGTCGTGCTCGGCGCGACCGGGGTTGGTGTTGTAGCGGCGGGTACGCGCCACCACGAGCGAGACCGGATGCCAGCGCTGCTGGCGACCGGTGCCGGCGTCGACGCACACGAGGGTCTGGCCACAGAGCTGGCAGACACCGCCGAGAAGGTCGGCGTGACCCTCGATGATCGGCACCGCGTCGATCCGCCACGGTTGCCATACGTCGTGCGGGCAGTCGATGTTCATGCTCATGCCGGCAGCGCTCCCGTACTCGCGTCGATCGAACCCATGACCTGCAGTGGAAAACCGGTCCTCACCGCCCCGGCGGTGCCGCCCGCGCCGGCGCCGTTCACGAGGTGGCAGGACCCTGGAAGTGGAGCAGGGCCGATCCGCAGGATCGTGAACATCAGCTGCGGACCGGCCCCGGGCCTTGATGATTCGCCGCGCTGAAGCGCGGCGAGGGTCGGTCTCAGCTTGGGATCCGGCAATCGTTGGCGGATCCCAAGCTGATCCGGGTCTTGCGGTTGAACTCTGGAGCTATCGACACAGCTGGGTGACGAACCGTGCGGCACCGTCATGGGGCCGTACGGCCGGAGTCCGGAAGACTCCTCGATCGTCATCCCTGCCTCCGCCGCAGTGGCTTCAGTGACTGGCGATATCTCGTTTGCGCTGTTACTTCCGCAGCTCGCCGGCCCTGGCCACGAAGCTGGCGACCGCGTCCACCGAGTAGACGAGCGCCGGCCCGTGCGGGTCCTTCGAGTCGCGGATGGCAACCTGCCCTCCGTCCAGGACACCGACCTCGACGCAGTTGCCGTTTCCTCCGCTGTAACGGCTTTTGCGCCAGGTCACCGTGCCCAGGTGTTGGGCTGGAACACCGTTGTCGATCTTGTTCACCGCTGTGCCCCCTTGCCTATCTGGAGTGTATGACACTCGGCGTGCATTTGCACGTGCATCTGAGTGTGCATTTGCACGACGAACGTGTCAATGCACGAGCGAATGCACGTGCAGCTACACACAGTCATGACGATATCCGGGGACATGTCCGTTGAGCAGCAAAAACACCCCGCTCGAGGGGGTGTCAGGGGATACTCGGAAGTAAGTTCAGGCGTGACCGGATAGGGCCAGAACTGTGCGTACGGCCAGGTGTGTCGGTCTCAGTCGTCGTCCTGGTCGAGCTCGAGCTGCGCCTTCTTGATGATCTCGCGGCTCTCCTCCGGCGTGGCCGCCTCGGCGGTGAGCCGGTGGGTCACCTTGACGTACATCTCGACCTCGGCCGGCTTGTCCAGGTAGAGCGCGCCGGTCGGGTATTCGATATAGACGATGTCGGCGAGCTCGGGGTGGGCGAACCGGAGCAGGGAGAACGGGACCTCGGCGCCGGTGGTGGCCCGGTCGAACGGCACCACCTGGATGGCGATCGTCGGCTGCTGGCTCATCACCTGCAGGTTTTCCAGCTGCTCCTTCATGATGTCCTTGTTGCCGACCCGGCGCTTCAGGGCGCCTTCGTCCAGCACGGCCCAGACCCTCGGCGCGCGCGGCCGGGAGAGCAGCCGTTGCCGGCGCATCCGCACGTTGACGCGGCGGTTGATCTCCTCCTGCGGCGCGTCCGGGTGCGCGCGGGCGATGACGGCACGCGCGTACGCCTCGGTCTGCAGCAGGCCGGGGATGAACTGCATCTCGAAGGTCTGGATCCGGGCCGCGGACTCCTCCAGGCCGACGTAGTTGTGGAACCACTTCGGGACCAGGTCGCCGAACCGGACCCACCAGCCGGGCTGGTTGGACTCCTCGACCATCTTGATGAACTCGGCGCGCTGGTCCTCTTCGGTGACGTCGTAGAGGGTCAGCAGGTCCTCGACGTCGATGACCTTGAGCGCCACCCGGCCGAGCTCCATCCGGCTGATCTTGGACTCGGAGCCGCGAATCTTCTTGCCGGCGTCGCCGCGGGAGATGCCGTTGGCCTCGCGGAGCCGGCGCAGCTCGCTGCCGAGCACCATTCGCTGTGCGGTCGAACCGCCTTCAGCGGCATCGGCAATGGCCACTGCCCTTGACCTCCCCCGAGCTCATCGGCACGTCGATCGTGGTATCCGCAGGATTAGCCAGAGAACTGGCAGAGTGTCGCGTCCCCATCCTAGTCCCACCGGCGCCATTGGTCACGCAAGGTACACGTACTGTGCCTGTGATCGCACCCCTTTGACCAGCCGGACAGGACTTTGGACCCTGGTCAGTCACCTGTAAGGGGTGATTTGTCCGGCGGGGCTGTGCGGCCGGTGGCAGATCCCCTACTCTTTGTTGCCTGCGCAACAGCTCCAGTGTGAGGTCGTGGCCATGCCTCAGTCCGATTCCCCGACTCATCCAGAGATCGGGCGCCCCATCATCGACACCGACAAGCCCAGCATCGCGCGTGCGTACGACTTCGCGCTCGGCGGCCGGGACAACTTCGAGGTCGACCGGCAGCTCTACAACCGGGTCGCCGGTGCGACCGGCGTCGGTCCCGAGCTGATCCGGATGGCCAGGATCAACCGGCAGTGGCTGATGCGGGTGGTCCGCTGGCTGGCCAGGGACATCGGCATCGACCAGTTCATCGAGCTCGGTTCCGGCCTGCCGGCAAGCGAAAACGTCCATCAGGTCGCGCAGGCGGAAAACTCCGAGGCGATGGTCATCTACGTCGACAACGACCCGGCGGTGATCGCGCACGGACAGGCATTGCTGGCGGAGAACGGGCGTACCCATTTCGTCGCCGCCGACCTGCGCCATCCGGACCTGTTGCTGACCAACGAGGTCGTGCTGGCCAACCTCGACCTGGACCGGCCGGTCGCCGTCATGCATTGCCTGACGCTGCACGGAATTCCCGACCTCGCCGAGGTGAGAGGCATCGTGGACGGATACGTCCGGCCACTGGTGTCCGGATCGTACGTCGCCATGACACACGCCTTCAATCCGCACGATGGCAGCGATCTGGACAAGCTGGCCGGCCGCGCGGAAACGGCGGCGCGTACGGCGTTTCCGGACATCCGGTTTCGGGACCGCGCCGAGATGATGGCCATCCTGGACGGGCTGGAGCTGGTCGAGCCGGGGTTGACGTATCTGCTGGAGTGGTGGCCGGAGGGGCCGAACCTGCCGGCGGATCTGGTCAGCAAGATCCTGTTGGGGGCCGTCGGCCGCAAGCCGTAGTGCTTAGATTGGTCCCATGATTCGGGTTCTGGTGTGGAACGAGGGCCGGCACGAACAGCGGGACGAGAGCGTGGCAAAGCTCTATCCGGATGGGATCCATGGCGCGATCAGCGCCGGAATAGCGGAAAACCTCGGAGCGGACGTCCACTTGCGGACAGCTTTGCTCGACGATCCGGAGCACGGACTGACCGAGGAGACGTTGGCAGGGACCGACGTGCTGACCTGGTGGGGACATGCCGCCCACGAGGAGGTGTCCGACGAGGTCGTACGCCGCGTCCAGCGGCACGTGCTGTCCGGCATGGGCCTGCTGGTGCTGCATTCCGGTCATTTCTCGAAAATCTTTCGCACGCTGATGGGCACGACCTGTTCGCTGCGGTGGCGCAACGCCGACGACCGCGAGCTGGTCTGGACGGTCGATCCGAGCCATCCGATCGCCGCCGGCATCCCCAACCCGATCGTCATCGACCGGCAGGAGATGTACGGCGAGTTCTTCGACATTCCGGCCCCTGACGAGCTGGTGTTCATCAGCTCCTTCACCGGTGGCGAGGTTTTCCGTGGCGGCTGCACGTTCCGGCGCGGCAACGGAAAGATCTTCTACTTCAGTCCGGGTGACCAGGAATATCCGGTCTACCACCATCCGGACGTACGCCGGGTGATCGCAAACGGTGTTCGCTGGGCAGCGCCGGTGACGCGTGTGGAGCCGTCGCTGCAGCGTACGGAGCCGGTGTGACGGCGCCGCTGCGGGTCATCGTGGTCGGTGTCGGCGCGATGGGGCGCGGCTGGCTGTCCACCGTGGACGCCTCTCCCGACACCGAACTGGCCGGTGTGGTCGACCTGGACCTGGCGGCCGCCGAGGCCGCGGCCGGTGGCTTACCGTTCGCCAGCAGCATTTCCGCTCTCGGTGTCGAGGCGGACGCGGTCATCAACGTGTCGGTGCCGGAGGCGCACTATCCGGTCACCCTGGAGGCATTCGAGCTCGGATTGCCCGTGCTGGGGGAAAAACCGCTGGCCGCGACGCTGCCGGAGGCGGTACGGCTGGTGGCCGCCGCCGAACGTGCCGGCCTGCTGTTCATGGTCAGCCAGTCACGGCGCTACAACCCGCAGCTTTTCGCGCTGAAAGCCGGGATCGCCGAGCTAGGCGAGACCGGGATGGTCGTGTGCGACTTCTTCCGCGACCCGCGGTTCGGTGGTTTTCGCGCGGTCATGGATCATCCGCTGCTGCTGGACATGGCGATCCATCCGTTTGACAGCGCGCGGTATCTGCTCGACGCCGACCCGGTCTCGGTCTACTGCGAGGAGCACAATCCACCCTGGAGCACGTTCCGCGGCGCCGCCGCGGCCACCGCGGTGTTCCAAATGACCGGCGGAAAACGCTTTGTCTACAACGGAAGTTGGTCGTCGCCGGGCGCCGAGTCGTCGTGGAACGGGGTCTGGCGGGTCAGCTGTTCCGGCGGCTCGGCGCTCTGGGACGGCGACAATCCTGCGTCGGTGCAGGTGGCCGGCGGCGCGACGCGCGTACTGCCGGACGATCCGTCGGCAGGGAACGGGATCGACGGGTCGCTGGCGGAGTTCGTCGCGGCCGTACGCACCGGTTCGCGGCCGATGGGGGAGGCGCGCGACAACGTGCTGAGCCTCGCGATGGTGTTCGCCGCCGCGTCGTCGGCCGAGTCCGGCCAACCTGTACGGATCGCGGACGTCCTCAACGCGGCGGCGGATTTCTGACAGAATCCGCCATATCTCGGCGATCTTGACACGCCGATGACCGCGCGACAGCATCCGAGGAAGGCGTAAAGAAGGGATCACGCTGTGCCGGATGACCGCACCCTCGGGGTCGCGATGATCGGCTACGCGTTCATGGGTGCGGCGCACTCACAGGCGTGGCGGACCGTGCACCGCGCGTTCGATCTCCCCGTGACGCCGCGAATGTCCGTTGTGGTCGGCCGAAACACCGACGCGGTCACGGCCGCGGCGAGCAAACTCGGCTGGGAGTCGGCCAGCACCGACTGGCGCGAGGCGATCGCACGCGACGACATCGACATCGTCGACGTGTGTACGCCGGGTGACAGCCACGCCGAGATCGCGACCGCCGCACTGGCCGCCGGCAAGCACGTGCTGTGCGAGAAGCCGCTCGCCAACTCCGTCGAGGAGGCCGAGGCGATGGTGGTGGCCGCCGAGGAGGCGGCACAGCGCGGCGCCCGGTCCATGGTGGGGTTCAACTACCGTCGCACACCGGCGCTCGCGTACGCGCGTCAGCTGGTCGACTCCGGCCGGTTGGGGACCATCCGGCACGTACGCGCGCAGTATCTGCAGGACTGGATCGTCGATCCGGAGTTTCCGTTGGTGTGGCGGCTGCGCAAGGAGTTGGCTGGTTCCGGTGCGCTGGGCGACATCGGCGCGCACATCATCGACCTCACCCAGTTCGTCACCGGCCAGCGGCTGACCGGCGTGTCGGCGCTGACCGAAACTTTCGTACGCGAGCGGCCACTTCCGGCCGCCGCTGCCGGGCTTTCGGCCAGCGGCACCGAAGAACGCGGCGAGGTCACGGTCGACGACGCGGCACTGTTCTTCGGCCGGCTCGACGGTGGCGCGGTCGCCAGCTTCGAGGCGACCCGGTTTGCGACCGGCCGGAAAAACGCGATGCGGCTGGAGGTCAACGGCTCCGCCGGCAGTCTCGCGTTCGATTTCGAGACGATGAACGAGCTCTGGTTCTACGACGGCTCGTTGCCGGCCGCGGAGGCCGGTTTCCGGCGGATCCTGGTCACCGAGCCGGATCATCCGTACGTCCACGCCTGGTGGCCGCCCGGCCACGGCCTGGGCTACGAGCACACGTTCACCCATGAGGTCCACGACTTCCTGCGGTCCATTGTGGACGGTGTGGACCCGGTGCCGTCGTTCCGCGACGGCCTCGGCGTCCAGCGCGTACTGGCCGCGGTCGAAAGCAGTGCGGCCAACGGCTCCGGTTGGGTCG
The DNA here is from genome assembly GCF_010993745.1 of Fodinicola acaciae. Taxonomy (NCBI): domain Bacteria; kingdom Bacillati; phylum Actinomycetota; class Actinomycetes; order Mycobacteriales; genus Fodinicola; species Fodinicola acaciae. The sequence continues at coordinate 2,828,708 of NZ_WOTN01000001.1, read as the reverse complement.
ACATCCCAGCCAGGTAAGGAGATGCACGATGCCCCGTCCGGTCACCCTGTTCACCGGCCAGTTCGCCGACCTGCCGTTCGCCGAGATCTGCCGGCTGGCCGCCGAATGGGGTTACGACGGCCTGGAGATCGCCACCTGGGGTGACCACTTCGAGGTGGACAAGGCGCTGGCCGACGACTCGTACGTGCAGCGCAAGAAGGACGAGCTGGCCAAGCACGGCTTGAAAGTCTGGGCCATCTCCTGCCACCTGATCGGGCAGGCCGTCTGCGATCACCCGATCGACGAGCGGCACCAGAACATCCTGACCCCGCGACTCTGGGGTGACGGCGATCCAGAAGGCGTACGCCGGCGCGCTGCCGAGGAGATCAAGGACACCGCTCGCGCCGCGCGGAAATTCGGTGTGGACACGGTGATCGGCTTCACCGGCTCGTCGATCTGGCACACCGTCGCGATGTTTCCGCCGGTGCCGCCGGAGATGATCGATCGCGGTTATGCCGACTTCGCCGACCGGTGGAACCCGATCCTCGACGTTTTCGATGAAGAAGGCGTGCGCTTCGCGCACGAGGTGCATCCGAGCGAGATCGCCTACGACTACTGGTCGACCGTACGGACCATGGAGGCGATCGGCCGCCGGCCGGCCTTCGGACTCAACTTCGACCCCAGCCATTTCGTCTGGCAGGATCTGGATCCGGTTGGATTTCTGTGGGATTTCAAGGATCGGATCTATCATGTCGACTGCAAGGAGTCGGTGAAGCAGTTCAACGGCCGCAACGGCCGGCTCGGCTCGCACCTGCCGTGGGGTGACCCGCGCCGCGGCTGGGACTTCGTGTCGACCGGCCACGGCGACGTGCCGTGGGAGCCGATTTTCCGGATGCTCAACTCGATCGGCTACGACGGGCCGATCAGCGTCGAATGGGAGGACGCCGGCATGGACCGCCTGATCGGCGCTCCGGACGCGCTGGCGTTCATCCGTAAAATGACGCAGATCGAGCCGTCCGACTCGTCGTTCGACTCAGCGTTCAGCTCTGGCGGCTGATCGATCCTTCACCGATCATGCCGGAGACGAGCAGGTAACGAAGGAAGCGCTGTTTTCGTTACCTGACTCGATAAGCCGGTTGGGGTGAGGGGCCACCTGTTCGGTCTCAGTTGAACAGGTGGTAGGTATTTCGTAGCGGCTTTTGCTCGAAGTCCACGTACTGCGGTGGAATGAATTCCGGTACGCCGTCGACGATCTGGACTTGCCAGTCGCCGTGGTGGATCTGTCGGTGGTGGAATTCGCACAGCAGCACGCAATTGTCGATGGAGGTTTCACCGCCGTCGGCCCAGTGCCGCACGTGGTGGGCTTTCGTCCAGCGTACGGGTCGGGTGCAGCCGATCATCGCGCAGCCGCGGTCACGCGCGATCAACGCTTTACGCAGCTCGTCGGTGACCAGCCGTTCGGTGCGGCCGACGTCCAATGCTTCGCTTTGGGTGCCGAGCACGAGCGGGGTGATGTCGCAGTCGCACGCTAGCCGGCGGGCGGCTTCGGGGCTGAGGACGGTGTTGTCGTACGCGCGGACCTGCCCGAGCTTGTCCTTGAGCATGTCCCAGGACAAGGTGATGGTCAGGTGGGGACGCTCGCGGCCCTGGATCGGCAGCTTCTCACTGTCGGCGATCAGGTTCAGCGCGTCGGCCAACGCGTCGCCGTTGCGTTCGGCGGTTGAGCGGCGGTCTTTGGTTTTGCCTTTGTCGTCGGTGCGTGGCTTGGCCAGCGGGGACAGGATTTCCTGCATCAGGCTGCCCGTCTCGGCATCGAAGCTGCCGTGGAACGCGAGCCGACCATCGGTGCCGGTGCGCAAATACAGCTCGCGGCGTGGCGTGGCGTTTTCTTCTTCCGAGGGCTGTGTTCCGTCGGGGTCGAGGTGGCCGTGGACGCGGTTGCCGAGCTGGTGCAACTCACGCGCACGCAACTGCGACGCCGCGTCGACCAACGTTTTCTCGGCGAACCGCCGCTCCTGGATACCGATCCGACGCGGCAACTTGGTGATAATCGTGCGGATCGCGTCCAACTGCGAATCGGCAAGCTCACCGCGGCGCATGGCATCACCGGCGTATTCCAACTGCGGCGCCAACTTCTCACCAGTGGCCAACGCGCGGCTGCCGCAGAACGTGCGAGCGCGCTGCACGCATCGGCTGGCCTCGGTGGGGGAGAACTTCAGGAAATCCTCCAGGAACGCCGCGGTGTCGGCGTGCCCGAACTGCGTCGCGATCGTCTGGTCATCGGCGGCTTTCACCACCGCCAGAAGCGTGGCTTTGGCCGTACGCACCGCGTGCTCCGCCAACCGCAACGCGGCCGCGAACTCCTCCTTGCCGGACAGCAACGACGGATCATCCGCCGGCTGAAATGAAGGAGTGGTCATGCCACCAATAATACCAAACCGACCGACAAGCCCGGGCCGCCAGGGTCGCGAGTTTTCCGTTGCATGCCACCGCAAAATCGCGCCGCGCGCGTTGAAGCGCAATAGCCGTCACTAGGCCGTGTTTCTAAACTAGTGATTTGGTCCAGATGAGCGTGGCGGCGAGGGTGAGTCCGGTGAGGTAGCTGCGTGCGGTTTTGTCTGTTCTCATGGAGATGCCGCGCCGGGCCAGGTAGTCGCGGCACGGCTTGCCGGTGTACGCCTTGTCGGCGATCACCCGGTCCGGCCTGGTCCGCGGCCGGCCGGGCCGGCCATTGGAGATGCTGATGGTCTCCAGTACCACGTGCATGAACGTGGAGTCCGCGGCGTGTCCGCCGGTGACCACCAGCCCCAACGGTCGCTGCTTGAGGTCGGCCGCGACGTGGAACTTCGTCGTCAGGCCACCCCTGGACTTACCGATTCCGTGACCGGCCGGTTCACCTGGTCCGGGGTCGCGGGTTTTCTTGTAATTCGACAGAGCCCCCTGTAGAGCCCCCTGTGTGGTCACCTGCGTCACTCGTGTCGCGCGCGAGGGTTGCGCCGTGCTGATGGACACGCACGATCGACCCGTCCACCGACACCACCCACTCCAGGTCACCAGCGCTGGCGGCCTGTTTCCGCACCTCCTGCAGCACTCGATCCCAGGTACCGTCTTTCGACCAGTCCCAGAACCAGCCATAAATCGTGTTCCAGTGCCCGAAACGCTCCGGCATATCCCGCCACGGCGCCCCGGTCCGAAACCGCCACGCGACCCCCTCCACCACCCGCCGCATATCCGAGATCGGCCGACCATTCCCCTTCCACTTCGGAAAAAACGGCTCCAACAAAGCCCACGACTCGTCCGAAATCTCCTGCCTAAACACCATCACCCCAGCATGCCCGAAAACAGCACCGAGGGTTTGGAAACACGCCCTACTACTACGCGAGGGGTGACGTTTTGGCGGTCGTCGGCTGGGGCCTGCGGTCACACCACCTTGATTGAGGAGTTGCTGATGGCGCGGAGTCTATTCGGCGACACCCGGGCTAGTCATAGCGCGGATTCGTGGCGTGCCATTCGAAGCCGCCGGCCATCCATGCCTTGACCCCGCGCAGAAACCGATGCAGCTCCGGCGACGGTACGGTCCGGAGTTTTCGGTGGCCCTCCTCGAAATCGCGTACGAGACTGTTGTGCAGGTCGACGGTGATCTCGGTCGCCTCCGCGATGGAACAATCCCGGTCCGCGGCGACCTGCAGCACCATGTTGCAGACCGGCTTCTCGTCCGCGGCGTCCTTGGACACCGAGTGGAGGTCGTTCACCAGTACGGCCGCGGTGCCGGCGCGCATGAGCGCCTCCCGGACCCGGGGATCGTAATACATGGCCGCCGGCAATTCGTATCCACCGACCGGATCCACCAACGTCATCGACGTGTAGAAGCTGTCGTGCTGGCGCGCGGCGAGATATTCCCACGCCGGCGGATAGGCACCGGTGAACCGCCAGGCCGCGTACGCGTCCCAGGTGACGAACATCGAGAAGGTCGCGTAACAGACCCGCTGGATCTGCACCGGCGTGCCGTGCCGGGCCAGGTGCTCGACGCAGGAGTGCAGTGCCACCAGGATCGGGTCGGACTGGAGGCCTTGGTCGAGCTGGCGGGAAAACTCGCCGGCCGGCGCGACCTGGTCCATCGCGGCCATCACCAGCGCGAGCCGTGGCGGAAGTTTCGTCGGCGTGGCACCGAGTTCGCTGTCGTCGGCGTAATAGTCGTCGGCGGCCCACCAGGCCGCGTTGAACTGCGCCGCGATCAGCAGCAGGTCGGGATCGTCGCAGTCCGCGTGCGTCAGCATCACGAGTTTTCCGAAGCCGGCGTTGCGAATCTGGTCGAGTCCCTCGCCGGTGAACCCGCAGTCCCCGGCCCAGGCGACCAGCCGGCGGTCGACCTCCTCGGCGAGCGGCTCGTCGATCCGCTCGACCACTGGACAGTAGAGCGGCGAGGCCGACCCGTCACCCCAGGATCTCTCCATATAACCGGGATCGACGGCGAACTGCGTCGCGATGCGCGCCGCCGAGGTGCCCAGGCCGATGGGTCCGGCGAGAAAAGTGGACATCACCGTCAGATCCGGTCCGCGGCGATGAGCAGATAATGGAAGCTGCCTTCGCGGTACGCGGTCAGGAACGGCGTCTCGATGCCGGTGGCGACCGCGGACTGCGCGCGCAGCTCCCAGTACGGGATCGTCGCGGCGGTCAGGTCGACGACGTTGATGGGGACGAATCCGTTGGCGGCCAGGGCTTTGAAGTATTCGCTGCGCGGGTGGATGTTGCAGATGTAGTGCTGGTCGATCTGGCTGACCGCGCGCGAACGGCCACCGGTCACGTCGTTGTAGCAGCCGGTGATGACGACATAGCGGCCGCCGGGTGCGATTTGTCGTGCGTGCTCGGCGAAAAGCTCGAACAGGTCGACGTACATGGTGCTTTCGTTGTTCCAGGCACCCTTGAACGCCCCCGTTTCGAAGCCGGTGTCGAGCATGTTGCGCAGATGGTATGTCACGCGGTCGTCGACTCGGCGTTTTTTCGCCTGCTCGTTGGCGAACTCGACCTGCTGTTCGGAGATCGACACTCCGTCGACCCGGCAGCCGAAGCGCTGGTTGGCCATGATGCTCGTTCCACCACGGCCGCATCCGGCGTCCAGTAAGCGGTCACCTGGGCCGATGGCACCGAGATGGTCGAGTAATACGTCGGCCTGCGCCGTCTCCAGACGGTGCATTTCCTCGATGATCGCCTCGTCGCGGACCGCGGCCGGAGCGTCGAGCACGGCGGGGTCGTACGCGCCGATGCCGTAATGATGGTGATAGAGACCGTCGACGTCGCCGAGTCGCAGGTTGACCGGGTCTTTCTCCTTGTTCCAGTAGTCGGCGATCGACTGCTGGTAGGCGGTGCGTACGACGCGCTGGTCGATGGATGTCATGTCCGACAGCTCCTTCGTTTCGTTGGGATGCGGTGCGTTCAGCCTGGCCGGCAGTCCGAAGTGGACGGTCTCCCGGGTGGTCTCACGTTCGACGACGTCGATCGGTCCTAATGACGCCAGCAATTCCACCACCTCATCGACCAGGTGAGGTGGAGCCGAGGCGCCGGCGGTCAGTCCGACCGTGCGCGCGTCTGCCAGCCATTCCGGCAAAATCTCGCCGGCGTCGTCGACCAGATGAGCGCGTGTGCCGCGCCGCAACGACAACTCCACGAGCCGGCGGGAATTCGACGAGTTGCGCGATCCGACGACCAGCACCAGATCCGACTCGGTGGCGACGGCTTTCAGCGCCTCCTGGCGGTTGGTCGTGGCATAACAGATGTCGTCGGACGCCGGGCCGCGTACGTCCGGGAAACGAGCCTTCAGCGCGTCGATCACCTCCGCGGTCTCCTCGACGGAGAGAGTGGTCTGCGTCAGGAACGACACTCGGCTCGGATCGTCGATGACCAGGTTGTCCACATCGGACGGTGAGTCGACCAGCACGGTCCGGTCCGGTGCCTCGCCGAGCGTGCCGTCGACCTCCTCATGGCCGGCATGGCCGATGAGGACGACGGTGTCGCCGCGAGCCGCGAAGCGTCGCGCTTCGGCGTGCACCTTGGTGACCAGCGGACAGGTCGCGTCGACCACGTCCATGCCACGGCGGGCCGCTTCGGCTCGTACCGCGGGGGAGACGCCGTGCGCCGAGAAGACGACGGTCGCGCCGTCGGGCACCTCGTCAAGCTCCTCAACGAAAATCGCGCCGCGCGACCGGAGATCGTCGACGACGTGGACATTGTGGACGATCTGCTTGCGGACGTAAACCGGACCGGGACGGTGAGCCAGCAGCTGTTCGACGATCTCGACAGCACGGTCGACACCGGCGCAGAACGAGCGCGGCGAGGCGAGCAGGACCGTGCGCGCACCGCGCACCGCCCGCCAGTCCGGTAAGTCGGGGTCGATCACACTTTTCCTTTCACCACGAAGAACGAGTCAGTGGTCACGCTGGATGACCAGCCGCGCCAGCGCGGTCAGCTCGGCGGCACCGCCTGCGGTCGGGCCAGCCGCCTCGAGCTCGTCCAGCGCCTCCGCGAGCAACGCTTCGGCCTGGTGCTGGCTCCACGCGCGCCCTCCGGCCGCCTCCACCAACTCGGCGGCGTGAGCCAGCTCAGCGTCCGAGAGCCCGGCCTTTCGGCCGTACAGCTGCGAAAGCTCGACGGCCGCCGGCGTGCCGGCCGACATCGCCGCGACCACCGGCAGGCTTTTCTTACGGTTGCGCAGATCCGAGAACACCGGCTTGCCGGTCGCGGCCGGATCACCCCAGATGCCGAGCAGGTCGTCCACATGCTGGAAGGCCAGGCCCAACCGCCGGCCAAACCGGGTGATCCGCTCGACCTGCGCCGGACCGCCACCGCCGTACGTCGCGCCGACGGCGCACGAGCAACCGAGCAGAGCCGCGGTCTTTTTCTCCGCCATCGCCAGGCAGTCGGCGATGTCCACATTGGACCGATGCTCGAAGGCGGTGTCCTGGCTCTGTCCCTCGAGCAGCTCCAGCACGGTCGCGTTTGTCAACCGCATCGCGCGCCGCATCGCCGAGTGGTCGAAGCCGGCGAGCACCTCAAGCGCGAGAGTGAGCAGCGCGTCGCCGGCCAGGATCGCCGCGTTGCGGCCGAAAACCTTCCACACCGTGGCGCGGTGCCGGCGGGTCGCGTCGCCGTCCATGACGTCGTCGTGCACCAGCGAGAAGTTGTGCACCAACTCGACCGCCGCGGCGCCGGCTGTCGCGTCGTCGACGGTGCCGCCGACGGCTTCGGCCGCGGCCAGCACCAGCGCTGGACGGATCGCCTTGCCGCCGCTGGTGTGCGCCGGCCGGCCGAGCTCGTCGAGCCAGCCGAAGTGATATCCGGCCATCTGCGCCATCGAGGCGGGCAATGTGTCGACGGCGGCCCGCAACGCGGGATCCACCAGCCGCCGGGCCGCGTCCAGCACGTCCCGTGCGGACCGGCCGGCGGATTCCACCTCGACGATCGTCATGCGGCTTCCCCTCAGCGGCCGAGCTCGACGTTTTCCAGGATCCCCAACGCATCCGGCACCAGGACGGCCACCGAGTAGTACGCGCTGACGAGATATTCCAGGATCGCCTTCTCGGTGATTCTCATGAACCGTACGTTCAGTCCCGGCTCCTTCTCGTCCGGCAGGCCGGTCCGCTGCAGGCCGATGACGCCCTCGCTTTTCTCACCGGTACGCATGGCCAGAATCGAGCTGGTCCCCTGTTCGGTGACCGGGATCTTGTCGCACGGGAAGATCGGTACGCCGCGCCATCCCATCACCATCCGGCCGTCGACAGGCACCGGGTCCGGATAGACGCCACGGGCCGTACACTCGCGCCCGATCGCCGCGATGGTCCGCGGATGTGCCAGGAAAAGCTGGGTTTTCCGGCGCCGGGACAGCAGCTCGTCCATGTCCGCCGGCGTCGGCGGGCCGCTGATGGTCTGGATGCGCTGCTTGAGATCCGCGTTGTGTAGCAGGCCGAAATCGCGGTTGTTGATGAGATCGTCTTCCTGCCGTTCGCGCAGTGCCTCGATGGTCAGCCGCAACTGCTGTTCGGTCTGGTTCATCGGTTGGTTGTAGAGATCGGCGACGCGCGTGTGGACGCGCAGCACGGTCTGTGCCACACCGAGCTCGTACTCGCGCGGTGAGGTTTCGTAGTCGACGAACGTGCCGGGCAGGTCCGGCTCGCCGGCGTGTCCGGCCGACAGCGAGATTTCCGCCTCGCCGCGGGCGTTCTGCGACCTCACCGGCCGCGACAGCACGTCCTGGATGTGAGCGCGCAATGGCTCGGACTGACCGTTCATCTCCTGGAAGGCCTGAAACTGCAGCTCCAGTACGATCACCCTGGTGGCCGCCTTCGCGGTGAAATCCCAGGTCCGGTCCGATCCGGTCAGCGCCTGCTCGCCGAAATAGTCGCCGTCGGCCAGCGAGCCGAGGCTGACCGGGTCGCCGTACGGCCCGGTGCCGAGCTTGCTGACCTTTCCGTACGCGACAAGGAAAACCCGGTCGGCCGGCTGGCCGGCCTCGGCGATCACGTCACCGGCGGCATACTCGCGCTGCCGGAAACGGTCGGCCAACGCGGTCAGCGACGCGTCGTCGGTGAAGTCGCGCAGCAGCGGAATTTCCCGCAGCTCCTGTGGGATCACCCGCACCTGGTCGGCGGTGCTGACGAAGGTGATCCGGCCGTCGCCGACGGTGTAGGTCAGCCGCCGGTTGACCCGGTAGGCACCGCCGGAGACCTGGATCCACGACAGTTTTTTCAACAGCCACCGCGGTGTGATGCTCTGCATCTGCGGCACGGACTTGGTGGTGGTGGCCAGCGTACGCGCACCGGCCGTGCTGAGGCTGAGCCTCGGTTTCTCGTCGACCTCCAGGTCGGACTCGGATACCGACACCGGTCAGTCCTCCCGGCCGAGTTCCACGTTTTCCAGCACGCCGAGTGCGTCCGGGACCAGGACGGCGGCCGAATAGTACGCGCTGACCAGATAGGACATGATCGCCTTCTCGCTGATCCCCATGAACCGCACCGAAAGTCCGGGCCGGTATTCGTCCGGCAGGCCGGTCTGGTGCAGGCCGATGACACCCTGGTTCTCCTGGCCGACCCGCATCAGCAGGATGTTGGACGTACGCGTGTCGCTGACTTCCAGCTTGTTGCACGGATAGATCGGGATGCCGCGCCAGGCCGGGATCAGGTGACCGCCGATGTCGACGCTGCTGGGATAGATGCCGCGTTTGCTGCACTCACGGCCGAAAGCCGCGATCGACCGGGGATGCGCCAGGAAGAAACTGGGATCCTTCCAGACGGTGGCGATCAGCTCGTCCATGTCGTCCGGCGTCGGCGGACCGCTGCGGGTCTGGATGCGCTGCTGCAGATCCGCGTTGTGCAGCAAGCCAAAGTCGCGGTTGTTGACGAGCTCGTTCTCCTGCCGCTCACGCAATGCCTCGATGGTCAGCCGCAGCTGCTGCTCGACCTGGTTCATCGGCTCGTTGTAGAGATCGGCGACCCGGCTGTGGATGCGCAACACGGTCTGCGCGACGCTGAGCTCGTATTCGCGCGGCGAGGTCTCGTAGTCGACGAAGGTGCCAGGCAGGTCCGGCTCGCCGGCGTGACCGGAGGCCACGTCGATGGCCGCCTCGCCGTGCGGATTGGCCGGTTTGGCCGGTGCCTGCCGCGCCTGCTGAATGTGTTCGCGCAGCAGCTCCGTACGGTCGATGACTTCTGCCAGCGCCTGCTGGGAAATCGACAGTACGGTCACCGGCGTGACGGCTTTCGCGGTGTATTCCCAGATGCTCTGCTCGTCGGTGATGACCTGGTCGCCGAAGTAGTCGCCGTCGGCGAGCGAGCCCAACACCGTCGGGTCGCCGTACTTGCTCGTCCCCAGCTTGTCGATTTTCCCGTGTGCGATAAGGAAAACCTGGTCTGCCTGGGAGCCGAACTCGACCAGCACCTCACCGGCGCCGAACTCGCGCTGGGTGAACCGGTCGGCCAGCGCGGACAGTGCCGCCTCGTCGTCGAACGACCGCAGGATCGGCAGCTCGCGCAGTTCCTGCGGGATCACCCGTACGTCCGCGCCGGTCGTCACGAACGTGACGCGTCCGTCGCCGACGGTGTAGCTCAGCCGGCGGTTGACCCGATAGACGCCACCGGCGGCCTGCACCCACGGCAGCAGGCGCACCAGCCACCGTGAGGTGATCGCCTGCATCTGCGGGACGGATTTCGTTGTCGTGGCCAGATTCCGGGCCGCCGCGGTGCCCAAGCTCAGCTGCGGCTGTTCCTCGTCAACACCCAGATCCGGATCCGTTACGGTCACTTCCGACACCACCCATCGCAATTTCGATAAACGGCCTGACTGCATTCAGGACGCGATAAACGGAGCGTATTGACGGCAGCGCGGTGGGTAGACAAGCCGGTTTGTGGATCAGCCGATGCGCGGGTTGGCGGCCAACAAAAATTGGACCGTACGATGATAAGCGTCGCTACCGTTCACGGATTTGTCATGCCGAGAACGCCGTCGCGTCGCCGCCGGACAACTTCAGTTGTGATCAGGCCAGGCCGGAACGCTCGGCCAGGGCCCACAAATCCGTACGCACCAACGCGTTGTCGCGGGCCAGCAGGTCCTGCACCACGTCCCGTGCCTCAGCGCTGAACCGGATCTCCTCCGGACACGCCTCCTCGGCCTTCAACAGGCTGAAAATCGCGCCGAAGGTGTTGCTCTCGCGGCTGTGCGCCTGCGCGACGGTGATGTAGTGCCTGGCTCGCCGCTCGCGCGCGTGAATCCGCCCGGTGTCGACGGTTTCGGCTATCCGTAAGGCATGCCGCGACCGGCCGAAGGTGAGCGCGATCCGTACGGCGTGGATTTCGACGTCGGTGGGGCCAAAACCGGTCCGGTAGTCGTTGCGGTCGTCGGCCAGCCGGGCCGCGGTCTGCCTGGCCTGGTCGAGCAACCGCTCCGCGGCGACCTGGTCGTCGTCGGCGGCGGTGGCCTCCGCGGCGGTCAGCTGCATCGCGCCGTACACCGAGATCTCCGTGGCCGACTCGGCCGGCACCCGCGTCTGCAGCTCGTCCAGCAGTGACAACGCCAGTTGCCTTGCGCGGTCGGGAAAACCGAGGCTGAGCAGGGTGGTGGCGAAGCCGCCGGCGCAGGTGATCTCGGCCAGTGGATCGCCGGTGCGCCGCGCCGCCTCGACGGCCCGTTCGATGGCCAGCAACGCCAACGGTTGGTCACCGATCCGGCGCAGCACGGCCGACACCAGCCGGTACGTGCCGGCGATCAGCTGGTCGGCACACTCGCCGGCGTCGGCGATCTCGTCGATGGCGCGCAGCAGTGCCGGCAGCCGCCGCAACGTGATGGTGTAGCGGTTTGGCGAGTCCTGCCAACCGGTCCAGGTCTCGGCGAGGTCGCGGCGCAGGTGGTCAAGCTGCCCGTCGTCGTCGTCGGCCGGCGCCGGCTCGCGGGTGAGTTTTGGTTGATAGAGCAGCTCTCTGAGCTCGTTGACCTGCACCTGAGGCGCGCTGCGCCGCGGCGCCTGCGGCATCGCGCTGCCGAGAAACCCCGCGACGTCAGAGATTTTCAGCACCTCGGCCAGCCGGAGCAGGATGGAGAGCCGGTCCACCGCCCGCTCGTCACGTTCGACCTGGCGGATCCACTCGGCGCTGCGGCCGACCAGTCCGGCCAGGACCGCTCTGGACAGCCCGCGCCGCCGCCGAGCCAACTCGATGCGCTTGCCTAACGGGACATCGAGATCGGAGATCATGCTCTCTCCCTGGTGGCAGCGCTCGTACGTGCGCGGCCGGCCAATCTTTTTGTCACCTAACGGACGCGGTGGGCGATTGATGCCACCGACTGTAGAAGCAGCGTTAATCACGGCATATCCACCGATAAGAGGGTAGTGAACGAGCGGTCACGTGTGGTACGCGGGTCGTACCGGCCAGTAGTCGTCGGCATCAGGGGCCGCCGAACTGCTGGAGGGCTGTGTGAAACGCCTCGACATCGATGGCGAGACCACGACTGAACGGGTACTCGATCTGGTAGATCACGAAGAGAACCAGGGCGATCATGCCACCGACGGTGGCCATCATGATGCCGTTCGGGAAAGTCCGGTCCAGTCCGAAGAGATAGAGGAAGCCGACCGTCACCATGCTCGTGACGATCAGCACCGGCCAGAGCAACGGCGGCATTCCCTCGTCCGCCGCGCTGATCCTGGTACGCCGCGCGTCCGCGGCGTCCGAGACCCGGCCGAGCACCAGGCCGTACGCGCTCTGTTCCTGGTTGGAGACCGGGTTGACCTTGCCGACGGCGTCCCGAAGCTGCTGGAAGAGCGCGTCCGAGTGCGGATTGCCGGAGCGATTGTCGCGCAGATCCGGCCATTCCTCCGAGACGACCGAGGCGGTGTACGCGGTGACCAGCTTCTGGATCGCCGGCCGGTCGGCGGCCGGCAGCTGCTGGCTCAGCTGCCGGATCTCCACCAGGTCGGCGGCCTCCCGGCTGGTGGCGGCGTCCGCGTCGCTGTGCGGTTCCCAGACCGCGATCGCCGCGATCGCGATGAGAATCGCGTAGACCATGCCGATGCTGGCATAGAGCGCGCCGGCGGCGTCCGCGTCGGCGACCAGCCACCGCTCCGGGACGTACCTGGAGATCAACAGAAAACCGCCGACGGACACGGCCGCGGCGAGCAGGATCACGCCGACGCCAGTGAGGATCACGACCATGCTTCGGTCCTTTCGGTGCTACGCGCGCAGGCGGTTTGCCCGTGTTACCGCCGCACGCGCACCATCGCTCGGACTGCCACGACCAGCGCCGGCACCAACAGGCCGACGAAAACCGCCAGGGTCAGGGGCAGTCGCGAGGGAGGTGCCGGCCGCGGTTTGGCTGGCTGCGCCACGAAATGCGGTGCGGGGCTCGGAGGTGGCGGCGCCGCCTTGGCCGGCGCGGGCGTGCTCGGCCGCGGCCGTTGCGGCACGACCGCTGGCGCGGCCTGAGCCGGCGCCGGCCGACTGGTTGTCGGCTTCGGCTGGGGTTTGCGGCTCGGCGGCGGTGGTGGCTGCTTACTCGGCGGCGGCGGCGAGTGCGGCGGCGGTGGTGACGGACTCGGCGTCGGCTTCGGCGGCCGGCAGGTCCGTACGTACACATAGATGCCGCCGACGCGTACGCGCACCACGATGCAGATCGGATGCCGCCTGTCCGGGACCGCGGTCCGAGCCGTGTCGTGCGCGGCGGGACCGACCGCGGAGCTGCCGGCCTGCGGAAACAGGCCGATCGCGAGGACGAGTCCGACCGCGGCCACAACCCGGGACGAGTAAAGCGGCACGAACGATCACGCTAGGGGGTCATCCGATCACAAGACGCAAGTGAGTTGTGTGCAAATTTAGTTGGAACGGCTCTCCCTCGACGGCCTGGTTAAGCAAGTGAGAAAGGTCTGTCGTTTCGCACATTTTTTCGTCGCGGGACGATCTGGTCAGCCGGAATACCAGTCTTTTGGTACGACGTAGGGACTCCGTACGGACGGCTAACTCCGCTGAGTGGAATTGTTATTGTGCGGTACGGTTTTCCGGCAGCCGGCGCCGGCCGGCGAAGCCGAGGTCGACCCGGTGAAACCAGGCCAGCTCGCGGTCGCCTTCCAACCAGCACAGCAACACCGGCACGCCGTCCAGGTCGGCCGGGAAATCGACCAGCAGTGGCGCGAAGCCCTTGAGCTCGGCGCCGGTCCGCTGGATCTGCGTCAGCAGGTCGTCAAGCCGAGCTTGCGCCGCCTTCAGCTCCGGCAGCGTGCCCAACTCCGTACGCTCGCCGTCAGGTCGCAGCGACGCGGCGATCTCCGCGGCATCGGCGCGCAGGGCGACGACCTCGTCCAGCACCGGCAGGAGGTTTCGCAGCTCCTCGCGCGCTTCGGCGATGGTGAACAGTCCCATCGGTAGGACGCTACCCGCCCGATCTACGTTGCTCGACGTACGACAGGCGAGCGGCGTTCGGTCATGATCAGATGAACCGAGCTGGTGAGGTGGTGTCCGTGGTCAAGGTGCGCAGGGTTGTCGGCGATGTCGTGCTGGCCCTCGTACTGCTGCCGGTCAGCGTCGGATCCTCGTACGGTGCGCGTTTCTGGCAGCCAGACGCGGCGCGGATCGACGCGCTGGCCACCGGACTGATCGTCGTCGGCCTGGTCGCGCTGGCCGTGCGCCGCACCTGGCCGTACGTCGCGCTCGGCGTGACCACGCTGGCCACGACGGTCTATCTGACCTTGGGATATCCGTACAGCCTCATGCTGTTCGCGGTGGTGGTCGCGGTCTACACGGTCGCGCGGCACCGGCCGTTCCAGCATTCGCTGCCGGCGTGTCTGGCGGCGTTGGTCGTGCTGTTGGTGCACGTGTTCTTTCACCCGGACGTGGTGCAGTTCTACGGCGCCCTGCTCGGCTCGGCGTGGGTCGTGCTGCCGTACGCGGTGGGGATCTCGATCCGGCTGTGGCGCGAGTCGATCGAACGCGACCGCGCCGAAGCGCTTCGACAGCACCTGGACGAGCAGCGGTTGCAGGTCGCGCAGGAGGTGCACGACATCGTCGGTCATGGACTGGCCGCCATCAAGATGCAGGCCGATGTGGCATTACATTTGATGGCAAGGAAACCTGAGCAGGCCGAGCAGGCGTTGGAGGCGATCAGCCGGACCAGCAGCGAGGCTTTGGACGAGTTGCGATCGACGCTCGCCGTCGTACGACGCGTCGACGGCGCCGCCGAACGCGCGCCGGCGCCGACGCTGGCGCGATTGCCGGAACTGTGGGAAAGAATGGCCGAGGCCGGCGTGACCGTCGACTTCGTCCGCGAGGGGGAGGCGCGCGCGTTGCCGGCTGTCGTCGACCTGACCGGTTACCGTATCGTGCAGGAGTCGTTGACGAATGTGCTGCGGCACAGCGGATCTGGCCAGGCGACGGTGACCCTGACGTACGGCCCCGACGATCTCACGCTCGCCGTCAGCAACGCCGTCAACGGCCAGTCGGAGGCCGGCAGCGGCCTGGGGATCCCCGGGATGCGGCAGCGCGTCGTCGCGCTCGGCGGCGAGTTTTCCGCCGGCCGCACCGAAAATGGCCGTTTCGAGGTGTACGCTCGCCTGCCGACCGGAGGGCACCAGTGATCAACGTACTGCTCGTCGACGATCAGGACCTCGTACGGATCGGCCTGCGCGCGCTGGTCGACAGCGAGGACGACATGACCTGCGTCGGCGAGGCCTCCGACGGCCTCGCCGCGGTCGGTGCCGCCAAGGAAACCCGCCCTGACGTGGTGCTCATGGACATCCGCATGCCCGGCGTCGACGGCCTCGAAGCGACCCGCCGGATCGGCGCCGACCCCGACCTGGCGGACACTCGCGTCATCGTCCTCACCACTTTCGAGGTGGACGAATACGTTTTCGAGGCGCTTCGTCATGGGGCCAGTGGGTTTCTCCTGAAGGACACCAAACCTGCTGAGCTGCTCCGCGCCATCCGGCTCGTCGCGGCCGGCGAGGCACTACTTTCTCCTTCTGTGACCCGGAAAGTCGTCCGCGAGTTCGTGACACAGTCGTCCCGCCCGGTGAAACCGCATCCGTACCTGCACACGCTCACCGACCGCGAGCGCGAGGTGGTGGGTCTGGTTGGCGAGGGCTTGAGCAACCAGGAGATCGCCGAGCGGTTGGTCGTAAGTCCGGCGACGGCGCGTACCCATGTCAGTCGGGCGATGACGAAGCTGGGGGCCCGGGATCGGGCCCAGTTGGTGGTGTTCGCGTATCAGTCGGGCTTGGCTAGCTAGCTTTTCAGTCGAGTCGGCCAGGGCGTCCCAGCAGGCGGCGCAAAGGTCCATTAGGTGAGACTCGCCGGCATGTGTAACGCTAAATGTCCACCTTGTGTAACTCAAGCTCGACATGAATGCCGAGTTGCTAACGCTAGATGCAAGAAACAAGGCTTTCGCACCCGCAGTTTCGCCGGATGCTGTGACCACTGTGACTATTGAGACCGACAGTGCCGTTGTGACCAATGTGGCCTGGCTGACGCCCGGTTGGATCCAGCATCGAGCGGGGAAGCTTCGGCCAGGCCTAGACGTACGTGCCGTTCGGCCGCTTCATGCTCAACGGATTTCTGGTGGCGGCCGGCGGCACGATCCTGGTGCTTACCATTGTCCTCGTGCTCGCACTGCAGCGTCGTCTCGTCAGGGGGATCGCGCTGAGCGGCCTCGGTGGCCGTTGACGACCGGACCATAAGGGAGAGCCAGTGACCTCGCCGACACCCAATCCAGCGTCCGCTCTGGAGTGGTTCCAGGACGACCGGTTCGGCCTGTTCCTGCACTGGGGACTGTACGCGCTGCCGGCTCGGCACGAGTGGGTGAAAAGCCGGGAGAAACTGACCGACGCGCATTACGACCGGTATTTCCGGCACTTCGACCCCGACCTGTTCGATCCGGCCGGCTGGGCCAGGATGGCGCGCGAGGCCGGCATGCGGTATTTCGTCATCACCACCAAGCACCACGAGGGTTTCTGCCTGTGGGACAGCGAGCTCACCGACTACAAGGTGACCAACACGCCGTACGGCCGGGACCTGATCGCACCGATGGTGGAGGCGTTTCGCGCGGAGGGGCTGCGGGTTGGCTTCTATCACTCGCTGATCGACTGGCACCATCCGGATTTTCCGGTCGACGGCCTGCATCCGCGGCGTGACGACGAGGAGTTCAAGGCCGCGAACGCCGGTCGCGACATGGCGAAATACACCGACTATCTGCACGGCCAGGTGCGCGAGCTGCTGACCCGCTTCGGCCAGATCGACTATCTGTTCTTCGACTTTTCCTACCCCGGCCGCGAATGGGGTGGCAAGGGCGTGGCCGACTGGCGGTCCGAGGAACTGCTCAAGCTGGTACGCGACCTGCAGCCGGACATCCTGGTCAACGACCGGCTGGAGATCCCCGGCGATTTCGTGACCCCGGAGCAATATCAGCCGTCCGCGCCGATGCAGGTCGACGGCCAGCCGGTCGCCTGGGAGGCCTGCCAGACGCTCAACGGCAGCTGGGGATACGACCGGGACAACCTGGACTGGAAGCCGACCGACCTGCTCGTACGCATGCTGGTCGACAGCGTGTCCAAGGACGGCAACCTGCTGCTCAACGTCGGCCCCAACGGCCGCGGCGAGTTCGAGCCGCGCGCGGTCGAGCGGCTGCGCGGCATCGGAGAATGGGCGCGGCTGCACGGCCGTTCGGTGTACGGTGCGGGTCGCAGCGAGTTCACGCCGCCGGCCGACTGCCGTTACACGCAGCGCGGCGACCGGCTCTACGTGCACGTTTTCGGCTGGCCGTTCAAACATCTGCATTTGCCTGGCCTGGCCGGCCGGGTCGACTACGCTCAGTTCCTGCACGATGCTTCGGAGGTGGGAATGCGGGTCATCGAGCCGGCCGAGCAGGCGCAGAACACCAAGCTCGGCGGTCTGCCGGAACACACGCTGACCCTCGAGCTGCCGGTGCAACGGCCGGAGGTCGCGGTGCCGGTCATCGAGCTTTTCCTGACCTCGCCGTGACAACACGCCGGACGGCCGGACGGGGACCGAGCGTCACCGACGAGGCGATCAACCGGATCAAGGGGCTGATCGTGGCCGGTGAGCTGCGCCCCGGCGACCGGATGCCGGCCGAGGCCGAGCTGGCCAGCCAGCTCGGCCTTTCCCGCAACTCCCTGCGCGAAGCCGTACGCGGCCTCGCGCTGCTGCGCGTGCTCGACGTGCGGCAGGGCGACGGCACGTACGTGAGCAGCCTGGAACCGCAGCAACTGCTGGAAGTCATGAGCTTCGTGGTCGATCTGCTGCACGACGGCACCAGCCTCGAGCTGATCGAGGTGCGCCGGATGTTGGAGCCGGAGGCCACCGCGCTGGCGGCCGCCGCGGTGACCGACGAGATGCTCGCCGAGCTGCGTGATCTCATGGAACAGATGGGAAAAGCCGCCACCTCCGAGGAACTTGTCAGTGCTGACGCCAGTTTCCACGACCGGATCGCGCAGGCGACCGGAAACTCCGTGCTGGTCTCGGTGTTGCGCAGCCTCGCGACGCGTACGCTGCGGGCCCGCCGGTGGCGTGGCATCGTCGACGACGGCGCCATCGCGCAGACACACGCCGGTCACGCGGCGATCTATCGCGCTCTGGAAGCGCGTGACCCGGGTCTGGCGCGCGCCGCGGCGCTCAGCCACATCGGCAACACGCAGGCCTGGTTGCGCAATGCGCTCAAGGACGTCAGTCCATGACGACTTTGTCCACCGGTATGCCGATCTCCGGCGGCATCGCGCAGCGGCAGGGAGCGTACGACCGGACATCGGTGGCCACGATGCCGTGCTGCTGCTGACCGCCGCCAGCCAGGCCGTGTCCGATCTGCCGGCCGCCGAGCCGGAGCTGTGGCGGATCGATCCTCGACGGCATCCGCGCCGAGGGGGCGCACCCGCTGCCGCAGCCACCGCCAGCTATGTGATATTGATTTTCACTACCAAGTAGCTCGGCTGGAGTGCACAGTGAAAATCGCCTTCGTGGGCAAGGGTGGCAGCGGAAAGACCACCCTGACCTCACTTTTCGTCCGTTTCCTGGGCGCCGCGCGGCTGCCGGTGCTGGCCGTCGACGCCGACATCAACCAGCATCTCGCCGCCGCGCTCGGCCTCGACGACCTCCCGGTGCCGCCGATCGGCCACCATCTGGACACGCTCAAGGACTATCTGCGCGGTGACAATCCGCTGATCGCGTCGGCAGCCGCGATGGTGAAGACCACGCCGCCGGGACGCGGCTCACGGTTGCTGACGGTGGCCGAGCCAAACGAGCTGTGGCGGATGTTCGGCGTACGGGTCGCCGGCGCGACGCTGCTGTCGACCGGCGAGTTCACCGAGGAGGATCTCGGAGTTTCCTGTTATCACTCGAAAGTCGGTGCCGCCGAGCTGCTGCTCAACCACCTCGCCGAAGGACCCGACGAATACGTCGTCGTCGACATGACGGCCGGCGCGGACTCCTTCGCCTCCGGCATGTTCACCCGCTTCGACCACACCTTCCTGGTCGCTGAGCCGACCCGCCGCGGCGTGAGCGTTTACCAGCAATATCGCCGATACGCGCGTGACCACGACATCCCGCTGTCGGTGGTCGGCAACAAGATCGGTGGACCGGCGGACGTGGCATACCTGCGCCGCGAGATCGGTGACGACCTGGTCGGTTGGTTGGAGCAGTCGGTGGTCGTACGCGCCCAGGAGCAGGGCGAGACGCTGTCGCTGGACCAGCTGGAGCCGCACAACGTGCGGACTTTGGCGCTGCTGAAGGAAACCGCGGACGCGTCCGGCCAGGACTGGCAGCGGCTGACCCGGCAGGCGGTGGAATTCCACCTGCGCAACGCCGCAGCGTGGGCCAACGACGCGATGGGTTTCGACCTCGCCACGCAGGTCGATCCCGGTTTCGAGCCCGGTCCGGCGGCGTACTCGCGGAGGTGATCGTTACGCTGGAGGCGTGATCGGCATCGTTGTGGTGGCACACAGCCGACCGCTCGCCGAGGCCGCGGTCGCCTTCGCGCGCGAGATGCCGGATGCGAGTCGGGTCCCGATGGTGGTCGCCGCCGGTCTCGACGATGCGACCTATGGCACGGATGCCGGTGCGATCGCGGAGGCGATCCAGCGGGTCGACGGTCCGGCCGGCGTCCTGCTGTTGATGGATCTCGGCAGCGCGGTCATGTCCGCCGAGCTCGCGCTGGAGTTGGTGGACGACGAGGTGCGGCAGCGGGTCAGGCTTTGTCCGGCGCCATTGGTGGAAGGTCTGGTGGTGGCTGCCGCGGCCGCCGCTGCCGGGCAGTCGCTGGACGCGGTCGCCGCGCAGGCGATCGACGCGTTGGCGGCGAAAATGCCCACCGAGACAACGGAGGGCGACCGCGGTTCCGCGCAGGCCGTGTTCGACGTACGCAACGAGCATGGCCTGCATCTGCGACCTGCCTCGAAACTCGTCGCGCTGGTGCTGGATTTTCGCGCGGACGTACGCATCCGCGATCTGACCACCGGTGCCGGACCGGTGTCGGCCGCGAGTTTGAGCCGGGTCACCGGAATCGGCGCCGGTCAGGGACATCGGCTGGAGGTCAGCGCCAGCGGTCCGGACGCGGCGGATGCGGTGGCCGCGGTCGCCGCACTGGCCGAGCGCGACTTCGACGATGTCGCCGACCAGCCGTCGAGCGGCTCGGTGTCCGGCGGAGTGCTCGCCGCCTCACCGGGAGTCGCCGTCGGTCCACTGTGGACACCTGTGCGGCCGACTCCGCGTGCCTCCAGCCGGCCGGCCGGGGATCCGGCCGCGGAGTGGCGGCTGCTCACCGACGCGGTCGCGGCCGTACGCGCCGAGACGATGCGCCGGCGCGATCAGGTCGAGCGCGAGGTCGGCCCCGGCCAGGCCGACATTTTCGGCGCGCATCTGCTCCTCCTGGAAGACATGGAGCTGCTGGCCGAGGCTCGGCGACAGCTCGACGCCGGCCGCACGGCCGAGGTCGCGTGGGATGCCGCCGTCCAGCTGATGAGCGAGGAGTTTGGTGCGCTCTCAGACGAATATCAGCGCGCACGAGCCGCGGACGTGCGGGCGGTGGGGGATCAGGTCCTGCGCCAGCTGATCGGCGAGCCGGGCGTTTTTCCTTCGCAGACTGGCATTTTGGCCGCCGACGAGCTGAGCCCGGAAGAGGTGAGTGGGCTCGATCCGGATGTCGTGACGGGGATCGTACTCGCCAGCGGCAGTCCGACCGCGCACAGCGCCATTTTGGCACGTGCGAAGGGGATCCCCATGGTGGTCGGTGCGGGATCGGCGATCCTCGGTGTCGAGGCCGGCACGATGGTCGCGATGGACGGCGGCAGCGGTGAGCTGGTCATCGACCCGCGCGCCGAAACGCTCGCGAGTTTCGTGTGGAGAGCCGGAAAGCATGACTCTGAGCGGGCCGAAGCCGCGGCTCGAGCCGACGAGCCGGCGCGTACGGCCGACGGCGTCGGCGTCGAGGTGGCCGCCAATGTCGGAGCCGTTGCCGATGCCGCTCTGGCCGAATCGGCCGGAGCCGACGCGATCGGCCTGGTGCGCACCGAGTTCCTCTTTCTGGGACGGACGAAACCGCCGACCATCGACGAGCAGGAGGCGACCTATCGCGGCATCGCCGAGACGTTCGGAGGACGCCGGATCACCCTGCGTACGCTGGATATCGGCGCTGACAAGCCGTTGTCGTATCTGCCGTCGGTGCCAGAAGCGAACCCGTTTCTCGGCCTGCGTGGCATCCGGTTGGCGCTCGCACAGCCAAAACTGCTGCGCGACCAGATCACCGCGATCCGCAGGGTCGCCGCCGACCACGTCGTCGACCTGATGTTTCCGATGGTGTCCACAGTGGACGAGCTGCAGGCGGCGGTGGCGGTCGTCGGTGACGACCGGCCGGCCGGACTGCGGATCGGCGTGATGGTCGAGGTGCCGTCCGCCGCTTTGAACGCCGCCGCGCTCGCGCCGCTCGTCGACTTCTTCAGCATCGGCACCAATGACCTGACTCAGTACGCTTTGGCCGCGGAGCGCGGAAATCCGGCCGTCGCGGCACTGGCCGACCCGTTCGACCCCGCCGTGCTGCGGCTGGTCGATCTGGTCGTACGCGCTGCCGGCGATCGGATGTCGGTGTCGGTCTGCGGCGAAATGGCCGCCGACGAGTCGGCCGTGCCATTGCTGATCGGTCTGGGCATACGCGAGCTCAGTGTCGCACCCGTTGCCGTCGCGACCATCAAGCAGGCCGTACGCGCGACCGATGCGAAGGACGCGAAACTCCGTGCTCGGCGCGCGTTGAGCCTGCCGCACGCGCGAGCCGTACGCGAGCTGTTCTGAAATCGGTTGGACATCGGGCTGGCGGATCGGTTAGCTGGCCTGGTGACACGGATGCACGCCGACGAGTTCGACATCGACGCCGCGCTGGTCGAGAAGCTGGTGGCCGAGCAGTTTCCGCAGTGGGCCGGCAAAACAATCGCTCGAGTGGCATCGTCAGGCACGGACAACGCGATTTTCCGGCTCGGCGACGATCTGTCCGTACGGATGCCGCGGATTCCTGGCGCCGCCAAGCAGATCGAGCTGGAGGACCGCTGGCTGCCGAGGCTCGCGCCGCACCTGCCGGTGGCGGTCTCGGCGCCGCTCGCGAAAGGTGTGCCGACCGCCGGCTATCCATGGCCGTGGGCCATACATCCGTGGCTGGACGGGGAAAATCCGGTCGTCGGCCAGATCGGCGATCCGCGCCAGCTGGCGATGGAGCTCGCCGCCTTTGTGAAGGCACTGCGTGAAATCGACACGACCGGCGGTCCGGTGGCCGACCGCGGCCTACCGTTGGCCAGTCGCGACGCGTACACGCGAGATGCGATCGCGCGCAGCGAAGGCCTGATCGACACCGCGGCGGTCACGAAAGCATGGGACGCGGCGTTGGCCGCACCGCGATGGGACCGGCCACCGGTGTGGATCCACGCTGACCTCTCGCCCGGCAACATCCTGGTCAGGGACGGCCATCTCACGGCGGTCATCGACTTCGCCGCGCTCGGCGTCGGCGAGCCGGCCTGTGACCTGATCAACGCGTGGAATCTGCTGCCAGCCTCCGTACGCGCCGATTTTCGCGCGGCCGTCGACGTTGCCGACGCGACCTGGGCTCGCGCTCGCGGGTGGGCCCTGTCGATCGCGATCATCCAGCTGCCTTACTACAAGGACACCAATCCGGCGCTGGCCGCCAACTCCCGCCATGTCCTCAACGAAATCCTCGCGGAGTCCTGAGACAACTGTGCCAGGGGGCCGTCGGCTATCAGTTCGGCAGCCACGAGGCGCCGCTGACGTTCTTGGCAGCGGATGATACGGCAATGCGCGCGCCGAGCCGATCGTCCACAGATTCCGCCATATGCGTACGACGGAGAACCAAGTGACGCAGCATTTGGCGTGAGAACGCCCACGAGACTTCCTTGATCGTTTGCCGGCCGGATCAACCGCCGCCACAGGAATCGAGGTCGGTGGCTTTGCCGAGCGCGATCGAGTCGGCGATTGCGACGAAACACGGCAGCTCGCTGGGCAGTTCGTCCTCACCTGGATCAGGATGCACCCAGTCGCTCAGCCGAAGGACGGGGTGCAGACCGGGCTGGTCCACTGCCGCCAGCACCGCGTCCTCGTCCAGCAGCAGCTGATCGGGATGACGAGCGGCCAGCAACCGGATGAAGGCGAGCTCGCGCGGTGTTTCTTCGAGGTCGATCCCGGCTTCTGCGTAATCTTCGGCAGAGTACGAGAAGTGCTGTGGAGAGCCGCCGATGGTGACCTCGTAGTCGAACAGGTCGGCCTGCAGCTTACCTTCGATGAAAAGCGGAGTTTCGCCGGCCGCCGCGACCACCTCGGATGGGAAGAGCTCGCCGGGTTCCTCCAGCCGGTTTCCGAAGACCTGAACGAACCGTACGAACTGAGCCTCGGCTTTTCCCCACGCCACGAGCTGGATGGTGAGCAGCCAATCCGTTTCCGAGACATAGGCGATGAGCCGCATCGCGGCGTCGGGATAGTTGGAATTCCCTGGGGACAGCAGTGAATAGTCTTCCTGGGCCGCGTCGAGCTGACGCAGCACCTCGGCCTTGCGGCTGTCGTCCTGAGAGTTGCTCACCGGCTCCCCTTCAATGCCTTGATCTCGGCCTGTATCGTCTGCGCTTCGGCTTTCATCCGCTCGTACTTCGCGATCTTGCTCTTCAACCCTGTCACCGTACCGCCCTGCTTGACCGAGCAACTCTGGCAGTGCGGATAGAGCAGTTGTGCGCCGGCCGGAACGACCGGCTTGCCGTCCAACATGATGTCGAACAGTTCGCTGGCCGGCTGGTGGTCCGGAATGTAGAGCGGCTTGTCCGTTCTCGTGCAGGTGTGGCAGCCGTGTAGTGGACCCTCGCGGTTGGCCCACGCGCGATCGGCGTCCGTTGGCACCCGACTGGACGCCGGTCTCGGTGTGCCGGCATAGCTGCCGACCTTGAGGAGTGGCCGTACGGTGTGGTCGAGAATGCTCTGGCGCTTGGCCGCGATCGCGTCCTCGCTCTTCTTCAGCTTGGCCTCGAGTTTCTCCAGCTTCTTCTTGTCTTCTGGCGAGATGATCCGTTCGGACGGCGTGTCCGACCGTTGTACGGTCGCCTCGGCGTGGACGTACTCGTAGACGCCTTCCTTGCGGTCGACGACAAGGCGAAGGCTGGCAAGTCCGTAGCGGGATGTGATGCCGGGCAGCTTCGACTGGACGGCCGGCTCGTCCGGACCGCGCTTGATGGCGCCATGCGCGGCCTTGAGGCCACCGTCCAGATTGCCTTTCTTCCCGCCCCTGCCGAACTTCGCCTTCATCTTGGCCCAGATCTTCTTGCCGAAACCGACGATCTTGTCGGTGATGAAGTCGATGGCCTTGTTGACCGGCTTGGCCAGCGACTGGAAGAACGACTTGACCTTGTTGGCGATGCCGCCAACGCCGAGGATCGCCGCGAGCGCACCGATCAGTACGGGGATGGACTTGGCGAGGGCTTTCTCGATGAGCGCTGGTACGCCGCCCGAGCCGCCGCCGGCGATGGCGATGACGGCGTCCAGGACGGAGTTGACGAACTCGATGATCTGCGCGCCGCGTTCGACGATGAAGGTGACGATGTCGATGATCATCTTGCAGGCCTTGATGAACGCCGAGGCCGGGTTGAGCAGCGAGATGATCCAGGTGATGCCGGCCATCAGCACCGTCGGGATCAGATATTCGCTGATCTTGGAGAACAGGTTTTCCTTGATGTCGCCGACGCGTTCCTTGATGTCCTCCCACACCGCGCCGATGCCGCCAGAAGCGATTTTCTGCGCCACCGGTACGGATTTTTCCACCGCCTCCATGGCCGGTGCCGGTACGCCGCGCGAGATGATCCGCGCTTTGATGGAGCCCCAGGTCAGGCCGAGCATGGACGCGATCATGGTGATGATGCCGCGCAGGTCGAACTTTTCCGGCAGCTGTACGCCGGCCTCGGCCATCGAGCCCATCAGCCAGCCGACGAGGCCTTTCTTCAGGTGCGTACCGATGTTGGCCATGAAGGCCTTCAGGCCGGCACCGACCGCGGAGACCAGGTTGGACAGGAAACCGATGGGGTCCTTCAGGATCGCCATCACGGCGGAGGCGGCTTTGGCGAGTACGCCGAGCAACAGGTCCTTGAGTTTCAGGATGGTGTCGATGACACCCTTGACCGCGTCGACGGCCTTGGCGATCAGGCCCTTGTTTTTCTCTTTCTCCGCGGCGATCTCGTCGTCGACGCCTTTGAGCGCCTCGGTGTATTTGGAGGCCAGCGTGTTGACCAGGTCGTTGCCTTTGGCATCGACCGACTCGGTCAACTCGTCGAACTTCGACCCGAACTCGCCGGCGGCCTGCTTGCCGATTGCCTGCAGGTCCTTCGGCAGTTTCTGCACCTCGGCCTGCAGCTCCGTACGGCCCTGCGCGATGCGCGCTTTGGCGCGGTTGAGCTCACCGCCGATCAGGTCGGCGATCCCGGAGATGACGGTCTGCATACGCGACACGTAACCTTGCCGCGCGGTGACGAAAATCTGGTTGGCCTCGGCCGGCAGGCCGGCGAACTTGTCCTTGATCCACCGCAGTTTTCCGGTGAAGCCGGAATAGCGCTTGTCCTTGTATTCGTCCATCCGCCGCTTGTGGTCGGCGGTGAACGCGTCCCGCGCGGCCTTCTCGTCGGCGGTGAACTTGTCGTCGACCTGCTTGTCCAGGCCGGAAAGGATCGCCTCGACGTCGGTTTTGGTGGTGTCGAAGACCTTTTGCAGTTTCGCGGTGACCTGCGCGCGCTGCGTCTCGTTTTTGCTTTGCGCGCCTTGCTTGCCGGAGGTCACCTGCGCGCCAGCGGTCTTGCGGTCAGCGGCCAGCGCGTTCATCGCCGTCGCACCGGCGGACGCGGCGTGCGCCTTCGCGCCGGCCAGTGTCTTGTCCTCGGCCGCACGCACCTGACCCGGCGCGATGGCGGAGTGTTTTTCGCCGTCCTTCTTGGCGTGCAGCGCGTCGGTGAACTCCGGCTCGTTGGACTTGGCCAGCTGGTCCTCGGTGACCTGAGCCTGCGACATCTGGTCGTCGACCTGCTTGGGGCCGGCGGAGAAATCTGTCGCCGAGGCCGGTGCCTTGTCGGGGATGGCGTTGGCCGGGTTCGGTGCGCCGGGTGCTGGTGGCGGCTGGTCGGGTTTGAGTGGAGTGACCGGTTTTTCCACGGCTTTCGACGTGTCCGGCGCGGCCTTGGTGGCGGTGTCGATCGCGCCGGCGGAGGCTTTCTTGCCGTCGGCGACCTTGCCGGCGACCTGGCCCTTGACCGCGTCGGCCTTGCCGGAGGAGGAGAAATGGTCGGCCTCGTCCAGGTTTTTGGGCGCCTGCGCCGCGATCGCGTCGTTGACCGCCTTGATGAACGCCGCCTTGTTGAACTCGCCCGGCTTGGCGGCGTTCATCTTCTCCGCGTTGGCCGTCTTTCCCTGCGCCAGCTTGTCGTCGGCCGGCGGCTTGGCGGCCGCTCCGGCCGCGTCCGCCTCTGATTTCGCCGGCGCGTGCTTGGCCATTGTCTGCTGCTTCGACTTCACCTCACGCTTGAGCGCGGTGAACTTCGCATCAGACGCGGGGCCGCGACGGCCACCGGCATCGGGCGCCAGTCGCTGTACGGGAACGTCCTCGAGCGGAGCCTCGGCCGAGCCGCCGGATGTCACCGTGGGGGTCGGCGGCGCGGGAGCGACCATCCGCGACACGGCACGGTTTCCGGCCGTACGCTGCAACCGCTGCATGGCCGCGGCATTGAGCCGCTGGCCCGGTGACATGCCGCGATTTTCGTGGTGGTCGGCCGATTTCGGCGGTCGGTCACGCGGCACGGCCGGCTTCTGCTGTTCCCTGTCGGCCGGTGCGCGCACCGTTCCTCCCCACGGGTCGAATCCCCGTGTTTCAAGGTATCCGACGCGGGGTAGTGCTTTCGTGCCTGAAAGGGCAGAAGACCTTAGAAGTCGGCGTCGATCCCCAGATAAAGCTGCGCAAATGCCACCAGCGCCTCGCGCGAGCCGAGCAGTCGGCGGACCCGTGCCTGGGACAGCCGAGCCTTAAACGGATCCGCCGTGCCACTGTGGAAGATGTCGGACAACCACTGCGAAAACTCCTGGTATTGCCAGACTCGGCGCAGGCAGGCCGTCGAATAGCCGGCCAGCCGCGACGGGTCGCCGCGATAGTACGCGGCGATCGCTTCGGCCAGCAGAAGCGCGTCGTTGATCGCCAGGTTCATGCCTTTCGCCGCGATCGGCGCGACGACATGCGCCGACTCGCCAGCCAGATGCAGCCGGCCGTAGGACATCGGCTCGGTCACGTAGTTGTGCATGTCCAGCACGCGTTTCTCGAAGATCGGGCCTTCGTTGATTGGTCCGTCCGGGGTGCCGAGCCGCGCGTGCAGCTCCGTCCAGACGCGATCGTCCGGCCAGTTTTCCGGTGTGTCGCCGGGGCGGCATTCGAGATAGAACCGGGTGACCCGCGGGCCGCGCGCCATGTGTGCGCCGAAACCTCGCGGATGGATGCCGAAAAACACGCAGTCGGCCGATGGTGGCGCCTCGGCCAGCATGGCGAGCCAGCCGATGCCGTAGTCGTGCCGCGCTCGGATCGTTGTCGCGGCGGGAAAGTAGGTCTGTGTGACGCCGTGTGCGCCGTCGCAGCCGGCGACGAAGTCACAGTCGATCCGGTGTTGCCGGCCGGTGGTCGCGTCCACGTACGTGACGACCGGCCGCGCGCTTTCCAGCTCTGCCAACCGTACGTCGCTGACCTGGAAGCGTGCGTCGCCGCCGTTGGACGTGTGCAGGCCAACCAGGTCGGCCACCAGAAACTGTTGTGGATAGAGGAAATGCCGGCCTTCCACCACCTCGCCATAGCGTACGACGTGGCGCGCGCCTTCGAACCGGAACTCGAAGCGGTCCTGCTGCTCGGCCTCGCGCAGCAGCTGGTCGGCGAGGCCGTGCCGGTCGAGTGCGCGTACGGCCCATTCCTCGATGAATCCGGCACGCGGCCGCTGTTCGACAAACTTTCGGCTCTGTTCCTCAAGAAGTACGGTGTCGATGCCGCTTTGTCGCAGCAGGTTGGCGACCGCCAGTCCGGCCGGTCCGGCACCGACGACCGCCACCTGCGTACGCGTCGAGTCCATGAGAGTCAGTTTATGGGGAATTCAGCGCCCGCCAGGCTTTTCTGGCAGCCGGGGCCCACGCGTTGTGCCGGTGGGTGAACAAACGCGCGGCTTCGACGCCGGACCAGCGCGCCGGCAGCAGCTCGCGCGGCAGCGCCGGGTCGATGGCCGGAAACCGGCGCCACGCGTGCACCAGCTCGACCTGGCTGGTCAGTGGGTCCGTGCGCGCCTGGTCGCCGAAGTCCTCGATGAAGTTTTCGTACAGCGCCTCGACGGCGACCAGGTCCCACGCCTGCCGCACCATCGCGCGTACGTCCCCGACGCCTGGCCGGGTGGCGACGAACAGGTGCGCGTCGCCGGCCACGCCGGCCTCCCGCAGCACCTCGGTGACCTCGGCCTCACGGTCGGGATGCGTGCTGATCCACAGGCCGGCGCCGAGCGAGCCGAAACCGGCCCAGCCGAGCCGCGTACGCAGCAGATGCCGCGCGCGGCGGTCACTCTCGGGCACGCGCACCGACACGAGCAGCCAGCGGCCGTCCCAGTCCTGCGCCGGACCGGTGAAGGAATAGATGCGCTGGGCGCCGTCGGTGAGCATCCGTTCGGCGGTGGGCGTCAGGTGCCAGCGCGTACGCCGGCCGACCCGCTCGGCGGTGAGCCAGCCGTCGGCGGCCGTCCGCATCAGTGCCTGCCGGGTCGCCTTCTGGTCGACGCCGAGCTGCGTGAGCACCTCGATCAACGCGGACGTCCACGCCGTGTGGTCGTCTACCAGTGCAAACTCGCCGAGCACGGTGAACAGCAGGCCGCGCGCACTCGGCGCGCCGGCGGCGTCGCGGCGCGAGAGTGTCGGCTGGCTGCTGGTCATGGCGTACCTATTGTCCCTGATCTCGTCTCGCGGGCCGGCGACGTACGGCGTTATTCTACAAGCTGTTGACAGATAGTGGCCTGAGTGTAGAACATTGGGTCAGCAGCGAGGAGGCGTCGAGATGACCGAGCCCCGGGTCGACTTCAGGGTGGCTCCGCAGACCTACCGGCACTGGAAGCTGGCCACCGACGGCCCGGTCGCGACGCTCACGATGGACGTGGACGAACGCGGTGGCCTGCGTCCCGGCTACGAGCTGAAGCTCAACTCGTATGACCTCGGCGTCGACATCGAGCTCTACGACGCCGTCCAGCGGCTGCGGTTCGAGCATCCGGAGGTGCGCGCGGTCGTCGTCACCGGCGGCAAGGACAAGATCTTCTGCGCCGGCGCCAACATCCGGATGCTGGCCGCGTCACCGCACGCCTGGAAGGTCAACTTCTGCAAGTTCACCAACGAAACACGCAACGGCATCGAGGACGCGACCGCGCACTCCGGCCAGACGTACGTGGCGGCGCTGAACGGCACGGCCTCCGGCGGCGGTTACGAGATCGCGTTGGCCTGCGACCACATCATGCTGGTCGACGACCGCTCGTCGACGGTTTCGTTGCCGGAGCTGCCGTTGCTCGGCGTGCTGCCGGGGACCGGCGGACTCACCAGAGTGGTGGACAAGCGGCACGTACGCCGTGACCTCGCCGACTATTTTTCCACCCGTTCCGAGGGAATCGGCGGCCGTAAGGCGGTGCGGTGGCGGCTGGTCGACGAGGTGGTGCCGCGGCCGAAGTGGCACGAGACGGTCGCCGCTCGTGCCGCAGAGCTGGCCGAGCGCTCGTCCCGCTCCGGTGAGCGGGGGATTTCGCTGACACCGCTGGAAAAGAAGCGTGAGGACGATCGCATCTCATACGAGCACGTGACCGCGGTGCTGGACCGCGACGCCGGCACCGTCGAGATCACCGTGCACGGACCGGCCGACGAGCCCGGCGACTTTCACGCGCAGGGCGCGGACTTCTGGACGCTCGCGATGACCCGCCAGCTCGACGACCTCATCCTCGACCTGCGCACCAACGAGCTGGAAGCCGGCACCTGGATCCTGAAGACCGCCGGCGACGCCGATAAACTGCTCGCGCACGACCGGTTGCTGCTCGCGCATCGGGACGACTGGCTGGCCAGCGAAATCCTGCTTTATCTGAAACGTACGCTGAAACGGTTGGACGTCACCAGCCGCAGCCTGATCGCGCTGATCGAGCCAGGCAGCTGCTTTGCCGGCTCGCTGCTGGAGCTCGCGCTCGCCGCGGACCGGTCGTACCAACTTTTCGGAGTTTTCGAGGACATCGATCCGGACGCGACGCCGGCGACGATCGTGCTCGGCGAGATGAGCTTCGGCGCGTTGCCGATGTCCAACGGCCTTTCCCGGCTGCAGACCAGGTTTTTCGGTGACGACGCGTCTCTTACCGCGGCGCGCGAGAGGATCGGCGAGCCGCTGGAGGCCGACGCCGCCGCCGACCTCGGCCTGGTCACCTTCGCGCCGGACGACATCGACTGGGACGACGAGGTGCGGATCGCGGTCGAGGAGCGCGGCAGCTTCTCGCCCGACGCGCTGACCGGCCTGGAGGCAAACTATCGCTTCGTCGGCCCGGAAACCCTGGAAACCAAGATCTTCGGCCGGCTGACCGCATGGCAGAACTGGATTTTCAACCGGCCCAACGCCTCCGGCGAAAACGGCGCACTGCGCAAGTTTGGCACCGGACAACGCGCCGACTTCGACAGGAAACGGGTCTGAGAGATGCCTGACAAGGCCGATTACGGCGAGAAGATCCCCAACAACGTCGACCTGCACGAGGATCGGCGGCTGCAGCGGGCGCTGGAGTCGTGGCAGCCCAACTTCCTCGGCTGGTGGGAGTCGATGGGACCGGCGCTGCCGACGCAGGACGTCTATCTGCGTACGGCGGTCAACGTGGGCCGTGAGGGGTGGGCCCACTTTGGCCACGTGGCGATGAAGGACTACCGGTGGGGGATCTTCCTCGCCGAGCGCAACCGCGACCGGCGGATCGCTTTCGGCGAGCACAAGGAAGAACCGGTCTGGCAGAAGGTGCCCGGCGAATACCGGGCCGAGCTGCAGCGGCTGATCGTCATCCAGGGTGACACCGAGCCGGCTTCGGTGGAACAGCAGCGAAACCTCGGCGCCACCGCGCCGAGCCTCTACGACCTGCGCAACCTTTTCCAGGTGAACGTGGAGGAAGGCCGCCACCTGTGGGCCATGGTCTATCTGCTGCACGCGTATTTCGGCCGGGAAGGCCGAGAGGAGGCCGAGGAGCTGCTGCACCGCAACTCCGGCAGCGAGGACGCGCCGCGCATCCTCGGCGCCTTCAACGAGGAGACGCCGGACTGGCTGTCCTTCTACATGTTCACCTATTTCACCGACCGGGACGGCAAATACCAGCTCGGCACGTTGAAGGAGAGCGCGTTCGACCCGCTGTCGCGTACCTGCGAGTTCATGCTGAAGGAGGAGGCGCACCACATGATGGTCGGCACCACCGGTGTCGACCGCGTGGTGGAGCGTACGGTCCAGGTGATGAAGGAGCACGACACCGACGAGGTGGCCTCTTTCGGTGCCATTCCATTGAAGGTCATCCAGAAGTACCTGAACTTCCACTACAGCGTGTCGCTGGACCTGTTCGGCGGCGAGACCTCGACGAACGTCGCCAACTACTACACCGCCGGACTGAAGGGCCGGTGGATGGAGGAACGGCGCAAGGACGACCACAAGCTCACCAACGACTCCATCATGGTCGACTCGATCGACACCGACGGCGAGATCGGCCAGACCGAGGTGGCCGCGCTGGTTGGCCTGAACACCGATCTGCGCAGGGAATACATCTCCGACTGCCAGAGCGGTGTCAACCGGTGGAACCGCATCTTGGAAAGCGCCGGCCTCGCGCAGCGGCTGAAGCTGCCGCACCAGGCCTTCAACCGTAAGGTCGGCGCCTTCGCCGGCATCCAGGCCACTCCAGACGGTGAGAAGATTTCGCCGGAGGAGTGGGAAATGCGCAAAGGCCAGTGGCTGCCGACCGATGTCGACAAGGCGCACGTACGCTCGCTGATGCGTCCGGTGTACGAGCGCGGCAAGATCGCCGCGTGGATCGCGCCGCCACGCAACGGCATCAACAACCAGCCTTTCGACTACGAATACGTACGCTTTCCCTAGTGTCCTGGCGCAGGACACTAGTGTCCCGAGTCAGAAATTCGTCACTTGTCTCGGCGCCCAGACGGCGACTGAGCGCACTGGAAATGCGCCCGATACGCCCGGCATGAGGGCGCTTTTCCGGCACACGCAGTTACCGCCTGGATCCCCGAGCTAAGCAACGAATTTCCGACTCGGGACATTAGCCGTCAGCCTGGCGCGGCGGAGGTCGCCGCGCCAGGACTTGTTACGGCATAGGGCCTGTTTCGAAGTCCTACGCGGCGATAGCCGAGCCGCTGTCACATCTGTCTCGGGCCGCCTGACGGCGCGACGAAACCGCCCACGTGGCGCTGCCACGCCGGGCGGTCCCGCCGCACCGCCAGAGGACGTTTGGATCTCGACTCTCATCCACGTGGGACTTCGAAACAGACCCTAGCAGCAGATCTGCCGGCCAGGCTGGTGCACGCCGGGGAACCAGCCGCCGGGCGGGGGACAGCCGCCGGTGTAGATGCAGCGGCCTTTCGCCGGACTGGCCGCGGCTTCGGCCTTCGGTGCCATTCTGGCGATCGTGATGTCGACGATCCGGTTGACGATTTTCATACCAGACAACCCTTTCGAGTCCGACTGCAGAGGCGAGAACAGATAATCCGAAGGCATCGGCGCTGTCAATGCCGATACGCATTCGTGCGTACGAAAATCCGGTTTCAGGAGACCAGTCGGCGGACGACGACGGCGCGGACGCGGTCAACCGCAACAAAACCCTCCTGGCGAGAGTCGACGCTTTCCGCGCCGTTGTCGCCGACGACAACCATGTGACCGGCCGGGACCGGCTGACCGGCAACCGCGGAAAGCGCCGGGCCGAGGCCGGGCGGCACCGGATCCCCTGGTCCGGCGACCAGCCGTTTGACCAGCCAGAGGCGACCACTGGCCGGCATCGAGGCCGGCACGGGCTGACCATTTTCCATCAATGGCGCGAAAACCACCAGCTCTCCGACAGCTGGTAGGTGCGCTGTGGCGCGCCGCGCGAGCAGTCGCTCCCCATCGTGCAGCGATGGCTCCATGCTCGGACCATGGACGGTGACGACGACCAACGTGTGGCGTACGACCGCGACCACCGCTATGCTGATTAGCGCTAAAATCGCGAACGAGGCAACCATCTCACGCCAACGCCGGTGTGGCGTACCCGTGCGCGCTGATGCGCTGATCCGCGCCAAGGCGGCAGAAAGCCGGCGTGCCGTGGACGTGGAAGGCCCTGGCGACCGGGCCGCGGCGGCGTTCCACGACCACCCTGCTGACGCCGGACAACGCCGACACCATCTCCTCTTGTTCTTCGTCGTCGCGGATGACCGCCAGAGACCGTACGCGCGGCTGCGTACGAGCCGCGGCGGCGAAGTGCGGCAGGTTTTCGTGGCAGCTCTCGCATTGCGGATCGAAGAAGCCGACGAGCGTGCCGTCGGCGAGACTTTCGCGGCGCAGCAGCTCGCCGTCGGTGGTGACCGCTTCGAAGTCGTCGATCTGCGCGCCGACGGCCAGCAGCGGCTCGGTCGCCGCCTGGTCGCTGGAAATCCGGCTCTCGATGTCACGGATCCGGCGTAACAGGCCGAAAACCAGCGCCAGGTTGAGCAGGCACAGGACGGTCAGAAGGATGACGAGCGCGACGACGGCTGGCACGGAATCCTCCAAGGGTCGGCAGCCGGAGGATTTTATCGCTAAATGCGGTGCGCGCCAGGTCTCAGCGGGCTGACTGGCGGCTGGTGGCCGGCCGGAAGAGGTCGACGATGTCGTCCAGCGCGACGACCAGCGCTCCAGCCACCGCACCGGCCACGGCCGCGACCGCGGCGCCGGCGAGGTCGACACCGGCGGATCCGAGTGTGCCGGCGGCGCCGGCGATCGTTACGCAGATCAGGAAAATGTTTCGTACGACGTGGACTGGGCCGAGCGGCGTCGTCGACTTGCCGAAGCAGCGGCACGGCGTACGCTCGCCGCGTCGCACCGAGATGACGATGCCGACCGCGAAGGCGGCGAGCAGGACGGCGGCGATCGCGAAGCCGGCGACCGCGCTGCCGGCGTACGGCACCGCGACCAGCACGACGATCAGCGCTTCGGCGGCGACGACGACGTACGCGACCGGCCGCGCGAACGTCCCCGGCACGACGCGCATCTGCCGGACGGATGTGACGAACGCGGTGAACGCCGACGGCCCGACGAGCTTGGTCGCGGCGGAGGCGGCGAACACCACGCCGATCAGCAGGCGGCAGGCGATCGCCACGTAGTCCATGTCCCCGCTCCTCGGCTCGACGTGCGCGCAGGATATGTCCGGTCTGGCGAACGTGTCGAGATCTCCATCGCCGCACGCGGCACATGCGCGCCAGGCATCGATCTCGGTGGACGTGTCCTGATCAGGCAAAATGACTGTCGCTTTACGACCTTTTTCCTGGTCGTACGCGGTAAAACCGAACGACACGGTTGTGATTTGGGCGACCTGCTGAAACTTTGCCGGAGGTCGTGGTTAGAGTCATCGTGTTCGTCCGGTTCACCCGTCCTTCATCCGGAAGGCAGCCGGGCGGCCGCCGAGTCCCTCCGCGGAGGGAGCCGGGGACCCAGGTTCCTGGGGTGAATCCGCCACGTGCGGTAGGGCGACTCCTGGCCCGAACCCGTCAGCTAACCCGGTAGGCAGCCGAAGGAGAGGAGAGTCGCGTGGTCCACCTCCACGCAGTTCACCGTCCCGCTGTGCCGAGGACGGTGGACGAGTAGGGGTCCGACGTTGAGGTACGCGACCAACGATCCGCCGCCGGGCACGCTCCTGCAGGGCAGCACCAAAGCGTCGTACTTCTGGGACGACGGCTCCGGCATCGCCGGCGACACCGGTGATCCGGCCGGTGGCCAGGGGATGCACAAGGGCGTCTTCGCCAGTCCGAGCTGGCCGCTGGGCACCGAGGGCTACGTCACGTACAACGGCCGCAAGGCCGACTTCGTGATCGGTGACCGCGGCCCCGGCTTCCCGTCCGACCACGGCGTCATGCTGGACATCGACGGCCAGACGTACGCGCAGCTGACCGGCGGACACTGGAACAGCGAGACGCACATGGTCGACGGCTTCGGGCCGGGCCACATCCAGGTCACGTACGTGGTGACCAAGTGGGGCAGTGGCACCGGGGTCAAGGGTCCGCCGCAGCCGTTCTCCAGCGGCGCGTGGAAGGTGCACGACCCCCGGCCCAACCTGCCGAAGGTGCAGGTCACGACCACTCCGGTGACCGGTCCGGCGAAGAGCAAGACGCTGGTCGAGCACGGCACGATCGCCGACAACAACGTCACCGCGACCGCGCCGGCCGCGGCTCCGCACGCGCTGGCTGACCCGGTGGTCGCTCCGGCGACCGCGGTGTCGGCGATGGTCGGCATCGGCCTGGCCGCCGCCGTCGTCAAGGTCCGCCAGCCCGGCGGCATCGGCGCGCCGGCTGGCCGCCACCGGCACACCTCTGGCCGTCACCGCCGCGGCGCGATCACCTTCGCTCCGGCCGTACGCCCCTCCTTCGCCATGTAGCTCGTCACCCTCGCTGGGTCAAGCGTCGCCGTCGGCGAGTGCGGCCGGCGCGTCGGCGAGTGAGAAACGGTCGCGCAGCCGGCGGAAGAAGTCGCCTGGCCGGATGCGTACGAGCTGCGCCGCGTGCTCGGCCGGATGGACGGTGATCCAGTCGCCGGGGTCGAGTACGCCGCGCAGCTGCCCGTCGACGCTGACCGCCACCTGACCGGAGCGGTCCAGCACGCGTACGGACGCGGCCTCGTCGGCGGCCAGCACCACGCTGCGGTTGAAGATCATGTGCGGCGCGACCGGCGTGAACACCAGGCCGCTCAGCTTCGGCGACAGGACCGGACCGCCGGCGGCCAGGTTGTAGGCCGTGGAGCCGGTCGGACTGGACACGATCAACGCGTCCGCCGAATACGAGGCGAACTCGCATTCGCCGAGGTAGACGGCCAGGCTGGCCTGCCGGTCGCGGGCCAGCTTCTCGAACACCACGTCGTTGAGCGCGGTCACGTCCAGCTCGACGCCGACTCCCTTGGTCTGGCTGACGACCCGTCGCGGTGGCGGCGGCAACAGCGGCCCGCGACCGTACGTAAGCAGCGCCTGGATGCCCTCCGGGATCTCCAGCGGCCGCGACGCGCGCATGGTGAGCATCAGCCGGTCGTCGATGCGTGCCTCGCCGGAGAAGAACGCCTCCAGCGCCTTCTCGACCTCCGGCGGCTCGACCTCGGTCAGGAAGCCGACCCGGCCGACGTTGACGCCGAGCACCGGCACGTTGTCCTGCGCCGCGACGCGTACGCCGCGCAGGAACGTGCCGTCACCGCCGAACGTGACGATCAGCGACGGATGGCCGGCAGCGGCGGCCTCCTCCTTCGCGTGCCGGCGCACCTGGTGGCCGTCGTCCCACTTCCACACGTCGATGAGGCTGGTCGCGATCTCGTTGCGCGCGGCCCACTCGGTCACCTGCTGAGCGGCCCGCACGGCGGCCTCGCGTCCCTCGTGTACGAC
The DNA here is from genome assembly GCF_010993745.1 of Fodinicola acaciae. Classification (NCBI taxonomy): domain Bacteria; kingdom Bacillati; phylum Actinomycetota; class Actinomycetes; order Mycobacteriales; genus Fodinicola; species Fodinicola acaciae. Next base: position 2,792,044 of record NZ_WOTN01000001.1, on the reverse strand, counting down.
GAGCCCGATGCGGCGGTCGGTCATCCGGTCCTCCTTGGTTTGCCCTCTCAGTCTTACCGAAGGGGTACGACTGCGACCGTCCGGTCCGATCGCTGGCCCTCTGTGTGACTTTTGACCTCAGGAGGGCCGAGGTGGCAGCGACTGTGGCGGTTTCACCGGTGACCACGCCGGCGGACCAGATCGCCGAGCTCCGTCGCGCCTCGGCGCGGCGGATGGTCGTCGGCTTGTACGAGCTGACCGGCGACCTCGCGGAGGCGCAGGAGGCGGTGCAGGAGGCCTTCGTACGCGCGGTCGCCTCGCCGGCGAAGGTACTGGCCGCCGACTCGCCGGAGCAGTGGATGTGCGCGGTCGTCTTCAACATCGCGCGTACGCGCTATCGCCGCCGCCGAAGACTCGACATGCTGATGCGCCGCGAGCCGCCGAACCCGGTCGCCTTGCCTGGCGTCACTCCCGACCGTGTCGCGTTGCTCGACGCGATGCGCAAGCTGCCGCACAAGCACCGCGAGGCGATCGCCTTGCACTACCTCGCCGACCTGGACGTGGCCGAGGTCGCCGCGATCCTGTCCGTACCCACCGGCACCGTGAAGTCGTGGCTCAGCCGCGGCCGCGCCCGACTCGCCGCGGTGCTAGGGCCTGTCGATGACGCTCGATCTCAACGGTCCGAGCCTGGACGAGAGCATGGTCGAGCTGCCGGCGTACGACCGGATCCGCACCGCCGGACGGCGCCGCCGCCGGGTCAGACGCGCCGGCGGTCTGGTCGCAGTCGTCCTGGCGATCGGGATGGTGACCGGCGGCGGCGTGGTGTTCGTCAACGGAACCGCGGTGGTGCCGGCGACAGCCGTCGCGGCCGAGCCGTGGACCTTCCGGCAGCCGGCGACCCTGGTCACGCAGGTCGTCACCCCGGCCCGAGACGGCTCCTACTGGTTGGCCGGCGACGGCCAGGTGGCGGTCAGCCACGACCGCGGTCGCACGTGGAGCCGCGGGTCGTTTCCGTGGCCGACGACGTACGCGGCTAGCTATGACGGCCGCATCGGATACGCGCTGACCAGGCACAACGTCAGCCGGACCAGCGACGGTGGCCGCTCGTGGTCGGCTCCGCTGCCGGCCGCGATCGACAATCCGGGCGCGCTGGAGGTCGCGCCGTCCGGCCGGCTGCTGACCTTCGACATCCGCGACCGCGGTTCGGTGGCGATGGCCAGCGGGGACGGTCGGACGTACGAGTTCGCCTTCGGCAACGACGTGCTGAAGGTCGACGGCCTTGTGCGGACCGCCACCGACGCATACGCCTATCGGCTCTCGGGCGCGTACGCGGGCCGCATCGTCACCGTCTTCGACGACCGGTTCGCCATGACGATGGTCCCGCCCAATGTCACGATCGGTCGGTGACCAACTCCGCGGCGACGGTGGCCTGGACCCAGTCGCGCCACCGCGCCGCCGTCCAGCCGCGCTCGGCGACCAGCATCGTGTGCGTGTCGACGCTGAACACCGTGTAGATCACGTCGCCGAGCCGGTCGGCGTCGGTGTCGGACCGCGCTCCGGGCAGCGCCAGCAGGAGAGTGGCGAGCCGCTTGCTGAACTCGCCGCGCGCTCGGTGGAGCTCCTCGACCAGCTCGGCCACCGCCGGATCGGCCGCCGCCGCGTGGATCGCGCGATAGATCGGTGCGACCCGGCCGGTCGACTCCCACATGTGCCGCACGGCGTGCCGCCAGCCGGCCATGGCGTCCGGGCACTCGGCGAGCTGTGCGACCCAGTCGCGCTCGAGCAGCGGCACCGGTGCGTCGTCGCCGACGATCGCCACGTCGTGTGCCGCCGACAGGATCGCGACCTTCGACCCGAAGGCCAGGTAGAGCGTCTGTACGGCGACGCCGGCTTCGGCGGCGATGTCGCCGACCGTGGTCGTGACGTATCCGTCCGTCGTGAACAGCCTGGTCGCCGCGCGGACGATCTTCTCGCGCGTGGCGGTGCCGCGCCGCGTACGACCTCGGTCGCGCATCACAACCCCCTTGCCCTGACTGGAATGCCATTACACAATAGCGTTCTAGCCGTCGTCGTACCAGCTTAGGAGGGTCACCAGCCATGACTCGGATTGCCGTCGTCTACTACTCCTCGACCGGGTCGGTGCATGCGATCGCCGAGGCGGTCGCCGAAGGCGCCGTCGACGGCCGTGCCGAGGTGCGCCTGCGACGCGCCGCCGAGCTCGCTCCGGATGCGGTCATCGAGGCCAACGCGCAGTGGCGCGCACATCGCGACGCCACCGCGCACATCGAGACCGCCAGCACCGACGACCTGGTGTGGGCCGACGGGTTCGCCTTCGGTACGCCGACGCGCTTCGGCCAGCCGGCCTCGCAGCTCAAGCAGTTTCTGGACACCACCAGCGGCGTCTGGCAGGCGGGCCACCTGGCCGGCAAGCCGGCGATCGGCTTCACCAGCACCGCCGAGCGGCACGGCGGTCAGGAGTCGACGCTGCTCGCGCTCTATCACACGCTGCACCACTGGGGTTCGATCATCGTGCCGACCGGATACGTCGACTACGAGCTTTCCCATGCCGCCGGCGGAAACCCGTACGGCATCAGCAGCATCGGCGGCGACGGCCTGCCGGACAAGCACGTGTTGGCGCTGGCGCGCTTCCAGGGCCGCCGGCTGGCCGACCTCGCGAAGGCATTGGCACCAGTACGTTTGGCGGCGTAGGGAATATCTTCTCTGGCAGCTGCCGTTGCCGTCGATGGACGCCTGCTGAGAGGGGATCGCTGTGCCTCGGTTCGCCAGCCCGGCCGACGTGGCGGCATACGGTGAGTATCGCGTCGTACGCGACGACCGGCCGCTCTACCGGTTCGCCGGACGCCTCGGTTCCGGAGATTTTCCGGCCGAGGCCGGCAGATATCACCTCTACGCCGGCTGGTTCTGCCCGTGGGCGCAGCGCTGTGTCATCGAGATCGGCCTGCACGGCCTGGAAGACGTGATCAGCGTGTCCTATGTGGACAATGACAGGGACGCGCGCGGCTGGGCCTTCCGCGAGACCTATGGACCCGATCCGGTCAACGGTTTCGCGTTGTTGCGCGAGGCGTACGAGGCGACCGAGCCGGGTTTCGACGGACACGTGTCGGTGCCGACGCTGTGGGACCGTCAGACCGGCCGGATCGTGAGCAACGACTTCGCCGGCATCGGCGTCGACATCGCCACGCGGTTTGCCGAGTTTTCCAACGGTGCCAACACTTATCCCGCGGCGTTACGCGACCAGATCGAGGAGCTCGACGGCTGGCTCGGCGCGGCGGTCAACCGCGGCGCCGGCGCCGCCGCGGCGGATCCGGCCGCACGTGCCGCTTTGCTCGACGCTTTCGCCGAGCTGGACGCACGGCTGGCGAAATCGCGTTACCTGCTGGGATCGCGGCTGACCGAGGCCGACGTACGGCTGTGGGTCACGCTGGTCCGCTATGACGCCGGCCCCAACGCCGAGCGCACGATCAACCCCGGACTGCCGGAATATCCGCATCTCTGGGCGTACGCGCGCGAGCTCTACCAGATCCCGGCGTTCGGCCGCAGCACCGACTTCGCCAGCTTCAGCCGACCCGGTGCCACCGTGCCCGACTGGGACGTCGTCGTCGAGCGTTCGTACGCGGCATGAAACAGATCCATCTCGCCGCGCACTTTCCCGGCGTCAACAACACGACGGTGTGGAGCGATCCGCGCTCCGGCAGCCACATCGAGTTCGCCTCCTTCGAACGGTTCGCGCGCACGGCCGAGCGGGCGAAGTTCGATTTTCTGTTTCTCGCCGAGGGTTTGCGGCTGCGCGAGCAGGGCGGCCAGATTTACGACCTGGACGTCGTCGGCCGGCCGGACACCTTCACCGTGCTCGCGGCTTTGGCCGCGGTGACCGAGAAACTCGGCCTGGCCGGCACGATCAACTCGACCTTCAACGAGCCCTACGAGGTGGCTCGCCAGTTCGTCAGCCTCGACCACCTCTGCGGTGGCCGCGCCGGCTGGAACGTCGTCACCTCGTGGGACGCCTTCACCGGCGAGAACTTCCGGCGCGGCGGATTCCTGCCGGAGGACCAGCGATACGAGCGCGCCGAGCAGTTCATGCGGACGGCATGGGAGCTCTGGGACTCGTGGCGTGACGGCAACACCGGCGCGTTTTCGCACGAGGACAGGCATTTCCGCATCTCCGGACGGTTCAACGTGCCGCCTGGACCGCAGGGCCGGCCGGTCATCCTGCAGGCCGGCGACTCCGACGCCGGCCGCGAGTTCGCCGCGGCGACCGCCGACGCGATCTTCACCCGGCACGCGACTTTCGAGGCCGGCAAGGCATTCTATGCCGACGTGAAACGGCGGCTGGCACGTTACGGACGTACGCGCGACCAGCTCGTCGTGCTGCCGGCGGCGACTTTTGTCCTCGGTGACACCGATGCCGAGGCGGAGGAATACGCGGCGGTGGTGCGTCGCCAGCAGGTCAGCGGCCAGACCGCGATCAAGTTTCTGGAGCAGGTCTGGAATCGCGACCTGTCCGCGTACGACCCGGACGGACCGCTGCCGGAGGTCGATCCGATCGTGGGGGAGAACACCATCTCGCGTGGCCGCGCGAGCGTACGCGCTTTCACGGATCCGTTGGAAACCGCGCGGAAGTGGCGCGAGAGGGCGGCGGCCGAGAAGCTGTCGATTCGCGACCTGATGGTCGAGGTGATGAGCCGGCAGACGTTCGTCGGATCGCCGCGGACAGTGGCCGGACGGATCAACGACTTCGTCCAGGCCGACGTCAGTGACGGCTTCATCATCGTCCCGCACATCACGCCGAGCGGCCTGGACGACTTCGCCGACAAGGTGGTGCCGCTGCTGCAGGAACGCGGTGTGTTCCGCACCGACTACTCCGGCGACACATTGCGCGATCACCTTGGAGTTTGAGTAAGTTCTGCGTCATGCGCTTCATGATGCTGATGATCCCGCGCGAATACGCCTCGGCGCCGGCCCACGACGAGATCGACGCGATGGCGCGTTACAACCAGACGCTGAAGGAGGCCGGCGTGCTTCTGGCGCTGGACGGCCTTCTGCCGCCGTCCGCCGGCGCACGCGTCTCGTTTTCCGGTGCCGGCAAGCCGGTGGTCACCGACGGCCCGTTCGCGGAGGCGAAAGAAGCGCTCGGCGGCTATTGGGTCATCGACGTACGCTCGCGGGAGGAGGCCGTCGCGTGGGCCAGCCGGTGTCCGGCCGGGCCAGGTGACGTGATCGAGATCCGCCAGGTGGACGAGGCCGATCCGTTTCCGGCCGAGTAGATGGACGCGCATCGCACCGTCGAGGCGGTCTGGCGGATCGAGTCGACCCGGCTGATCGCCGGGTTGACCAGGATGGTGCGCGGCGATGTCGGACTCGCCGAGGAGCTGGCGCAGGACGCGCTGGTCGCGGCACTGGAGCAGTGGCCGGCATCCGGTGTGCCGGACAATCCTGGCGCCTGGCTGATGGCGATCGCCAAGCGCCGGGCCATTGACCATTTCCGTCGTCGCGAGCGGTTGGACCGCAAACACCGGGAAATGGCGCGAGATCTGCGGATCGCCGAGGAGTTGCCGGATCTGGACGACCACGTCGGCGACGACATCCTGCGGCTGATGTTCATCGCCTGCCATCCGGTGCTGTCGACCGAGGCGCGGGTGGCCTTGACGTTGCGGCTGCTCGGCGGCCTGACGACCGAGGAGATCGCGCGCGCCTATCTGGTGGCCGAGTCGACGGTCGCGCAGCGGATCGTACGCGCCAAGAAAACCCTTGCCGCGAAACGGGTTTCGTTCGAGCTGCCGAGCCTGCCGGAGCGGCTGCCGTCGGTGCTCGAGGTGATTTACCTGATTTTCAACGAAGGTTACGCGGCGACCGCCGGCGACGACCTGGTCCGGCCGGCGCTGTGCCGCGAAGCGTTGCGGCTCGGCCGCATTCTTTCCGAGCTGGCACCCGGCGAAGCAGAGGTGCACGGCCTGGTCGCGTTGATGGATTTCCAGGCCTCACGCGCGGCAGCGCGCGTCGGACCGGACGGCGAAATGGTGCTGTTGCTGGAGCAGGACCGAGCGCGCTGGGACCACGTGCTGATCGGGCACGGCTTGGCCGAGCTGCGCAAAGTCGAGGAACTGGGCCGAAAACCGGGACCGTACGCGCTGCAGGCCGCCATCGCCGCGTGCCATGCGCGCGCTCACACCGCCGAGGCGACCGACTGGCCGCGGATCGCCGCGCTCTATCGGGTGCTCGCCGAGCTGACGCCGACACCGGTCGTCGAGCTGAACCGCGCGGTCGCCGTCGCGATGGCTTTTGGCCCCGCTGTTGGCCTTGAGCTGGTCGACTCGCTCGTCGACGAGCCGGCGATGCGCGACTATCACCTGTTGCCGAGCGTACGCGGTGACCTGCTTGTCAAACTCGGACGGCTGGACGAGGCCCGCGCCGAGTTCGAACGCGCGGCGGCGCTGACCCGCAACACTCGCGAACGGACGTTTCTGCTCGGCCGTGCCGCGGCCTGCTGATTGACATTTGCCGCGGATTTCGCGTATCTTCCCTCGCATACGTTCTTGTCTGTGAAGGCATTCATATCCATGAACCGATATGAAGGAGGAACGGTGAGCAGACGGGTCATCGTCGGCTGCCTGTTGGCGGCCGGCCTCGCGGTGAGTACGGCGGCGCCCGCGCAAGCGGCACCGGCCTGGACCAGCTATTCGCCGTCATTCACGGTGCAACAACAGGGATGCGGATCGGTCAGCGGCCTGACGTTCACGATCAACTGCACGTCGAGCAGCGGCTATGACCGCGCCGAGCGGCGCTATCAGAACTACACGCACAGCCAGCACCGCTTCCAGGGATCGTTCCGCATCACCAGCATGGGTGGCACGCGGATGAGCCTCAAGCAGACCTTCCGCGACGGTGTCGGTCCGTTTTTCCTGCTGGCGGTGGAAAGAGGCGGCCGGCTCTACTCGGTCGAAGGTGGCGCGACGATCGCCACCGGCGCGACCGTCGGCACCACGGTGGCGGTGCAGACGATCCACCGGATGGGGAACGACTATCGGGTCTACATCAACGGATCGTTGAAATACACCGAATCCGCTCCACCCAGCGGCAACTATTACGACAAGATCGGTGCCTATCGTACGGCCAGCGGCAGCGGCTCCATCTCGGTGGTCTGGAGCAACCTCTCCTTCGCATACCAGTGAAAATCGTCTGGCTGTTGATGGTGGCCGTGGTGGTCGCCGGATGCGGATCGGCGACCACCACGCTCACCGCCCGGTTGGATTCGCCGGTCGACGTCACGCTTTCCTGGCATGACAGCGGTCCGGCGCCACTGGGCCGTGTCGTCGAATACGCGAACACCGCGGCCGGGCCATACACGATCCTGGATTTCCTTGCGCCGTCACGGATGTCGTACGCGCACCGGAAGCTGATCCCGCGGACGGCCTTCTCCTACCGGGTCGTTCCGTACTATGGCCAGGTTTCCGCGATCGTGGAGCTGGCGCTGCCGCCGGGAAAATACGACGACGCCCCGGCGGACTGGGCTCGGCCGCGTACGGTGGCGCAGCCGGCCGTCGCTCGGCAGCCGCTGCGCGCCGGTGGCCGGCCGACGGACCTGCGCACAACCGTCATGAACGCCAACGGAGTGCGGCTGACCTGGACGGATCGCGCCAGCGACGAGGCCGGCTATCTGGTGGAGCTGAGGCCGGCCGGCAGCGCCGACTTCCGGGTCGTGCAGCTGCTCGACGCGAACGTCAACTCGACCGGGATCGTCACCCTGCCGGACGAGAAGGTCGCGGCATGTCGGGTGGTTGCCTTCTATTACGGCGAAAGCTCCAACACTGTCAGCGTCACTACCGGCGACGGCTAGCACGTGGTAACGTCGCGTTTCTAGAAACGGACCGTTACCGAATGGCGGGTCGATGGCCAGGCTGACGCGCGCTGAGCAGCAACGACGTACGCACCAGCAGCTGCTTGAGGTCGGCCTGGCGGTGTTTCTGCGGCGTGGTTATCTGGCCGCCACCGTCGAGGAGATCGCGTCCGAGGCCGGCTTCACCCGAGGGGCCGTCTACAAGCATTTCGGCGGCAAAGAGGGCTTGTGGACGGCGATTGTCGACAGCCGCGCTGACGCGCTCCTGGCGGGATTGCGCGAGGCTCTGGACCGCGTGTCGAGCCGCGACGAGTTGGTCGCCACGCTCGCCTCCGGCGTCGGCTCGGCCGATGGGGACGCGGCCAGGTGGACCGTCGTGTCGACCGAGTTTTTGGCCGGAGTCGCCGACAAACCGGAGCTTGCCGCCGCGATCGTCGCGGCGCAGCGACAACGCGAGGAGCAGATCGCCGAGCTGCTGGCCCGGCATTGCGACCGCTTGCGCGTACGGCCGACTTTGCCGTTGTCGCTGGCAGTCGTGGCGCTGCCGTCGCTCGGCGGGGGGCTGGCGCTGCGGCGTGGTGTCGATCCGGCCGTCGACCTCCGCGCCACCGTCACCGCTGTCGTGGAGGTGATGTTCGATCATGACTGATCTGCTGGTGACCGCCGTCTGGATCTGCTTTTTCGCGCTGAACATGGGATTGCTGGTCTGGCTGGCCAGGCGCGTCCGGCGGCGCGGAGTGGGGGACAGCGTGCTGAGTCCGATCGAGGAGATCTGGCATCCGGCGATTCGCGAATATCGCTTCGAAACGCAGGCGCAGGAGGAGCGGATGGTCGCGCGTACGTCCCCGGACGACCCGCTGGACAAGGACGCCTAGCCAGTTTTTGGCCGTAGGGCGTCGATGATGAGGTCGAGCAGCCGCGCCGTCTGGCCGGGAGTGTCCGCGCTGGCCAGCAGTGTGCCGAGCAGCAGCACGGTCACGTCGTCTGGGTCGGTGTCCGCGCGGAGCATGCCGGCCTCGGCGCCGCGGGCCAGCAGCGTGGCCAAGGCGGCGCCGATACGTTCCCGCGTGGCCGACGTGGCGATACGGCCGGAGGCCCAGCCGGCGCGGAGCGTCTCGGCCATCGCGCGTTTGGTGGCGACGAAGGTCGCATAGCGCTCCATCCAGGCACGCAGCGCGGCGTCCGGCCGATGCCGGCGGAGCAGGTCAGGCACGCTGCCGGTGACATCGTCGAGCTCGGCGGCGTAGACGGCTTCGACGAGTGCATCGCGAGTCGGGAAGTGGCGATAGAGCGTACCGATGCCGACGCCGGCGTCGCGCGCGATGGTTTCCAGCGGCACCGGCCCGCCGGCCGCCGTGTAGGCGGCCTTCGCCGCCTCGATGAGCTTGTCGCGGTTGCGCTCGGCGTCGACGCGCGTACGCCGCGGTGTCGGTTCGGCGGTAGCCAAAACGGAGGAACCTCCGGTACGGTCGTAGTGAAGCGGAGATTCCTCCGCTTCGTTGAGCGTACTCGGAGGGCCCGGTTATGACCACGAACAGTGCCGGACGGCTCGGCGAGCGTACGGTGTCGCGCGTCGGCTTCGGGGCGATGCAGCTGCACCGCCTGCACGCCGACCGCGACGCGGCGATCGCCGTGATGCGGCATGCGCGTGACCTCGGTGTCGATCACGTCGACACGGCTCAGTTCTATGGCGACGGCTTCGTCAACGAAGTCATCCGCGATGCCATCGGCGACGATGACGGCGTCGTGATCGTCAGCAAGGTCGGCGCTGAGCCCGACCCGGACGGTCCTCGTCCGTTGCGGCTGGCGCAGCGGCCCGAGCAGTTGCGGGCCGGCGTGGAGGCCAACCTCGCCACGCTCGGCGTCGAGCAGATCCCGGTCATGAACCTCCGCCGGGCGGACGGCGGGCCAGGCATTCGCGCCGAAGGTGACCAGGTGGTCGATCTCGACGACCAGCTCGCGGTCATGACGGCGCTGCGTGACGAGGGCAAGATCGGCGCGATTGGCCTGAGCGGCGTGACGATCGAGATCCTGCGCCGGGCCCTGCCCGCCGGCATCGTGTGCGTACAGAACGCCTACAGCCTGGTCGCGCGTGAAGACGAGGACATGCTGCGGCTCTGCGCCGACGAAGGCATCGCCTGGGTCCCGTTCTTTCCGCTTGGCGGTGCTTTTCCCGGCCTGCCCAAGGTCGCCGACGAGCCGGCCGTGACCGCCGCCGCGCAGGCCCTCGGCCACAGCCCCGCGCAGATCGGTCTCGCCTGGCTGCTGCACCACTCGCCAAACGTGCTGCTCATCCCGGGGACCGCCGACCGCGACCATCTCGAGGCCAACCTGGCCGTCGGCGCGATCTCGTTGGACGACGCCACGATGGCCACGCTGGACGCCGTACCGTCTCAGTCAGCCGAGGTCACCCTGGGCTGAGTGGAGGGTCTCGATGGACCGGCTGGCGGCGGCCGGATCGTCGCCGAAGCCGACCGCGAGGCGACATGTCATGTCGGTCAGCAAAAACCGGACCTGGTCGAGCGGCAGAAGCCCGGTCAACGCCAACGTGATCATGCCGTGTCCGGCGGTCCACAGCTCGGCGGACCAGCCGCGCAGGAGGGCCGGCTCGGCCGGCTCGAACCGGCCGGCGTCGACGCAGCGGTCGACGGCGGCGACCAGGCGCTCGAACACTCCGGTGCCGGCGTCCTCCGTACGCTCCGGCGGACGGTCGACGAACATCGCGCGATACAGGTCGGGGTCGCCGAGCCCGAACGCGAAGTAGGCGAGGATGGCCGAGCCGAGGTCGGCGACCGGATCGTCGGTGCGCGGGATCGCGTCGAGGTCGGCCTCAAGCCTGCCGAAACCGTCTCGACGCAGCTCCCGGCGCAGCTGGTCCATGCTGCCGAAATGCGTGTAGACGGCGATCGAGGACGCACCGACCTCGGTGGCCAGCCGGCGCGTCGACAACGCCTGCGGCCCCTCGGTGCTCAGCAGGCGTTTCGCCGCGGCCAGCAGGGCCGCGCGTACGGCCGGATCGGCGGATCGAGGACTCACGCTCCGAACAATACCATTGCAGCGTTATATAACAGTGCTATCGTACCTCGTGTGAAAAGACAGACGTCTGGCGCGGTGCTCGGGCTGGTCGTGGACATCGGCCTTCCGCTCGTCGCGTACTACGCACTGCACGCTCTCGGCGCCGTCGACTGGGTCGCCCTGCTGGCCGCCACGGCCGCGGCCGGCGTACGACTCGTCGCCGTGGCCGTGTGGACGCGACGGGTCTCCTGGTTTGCCGCGATCATGCTCGCGATGTTCGGCGTCAGCCTGGCACTGGCCTTCGTTCGCGGCGATCCGCGGTTTCTGCTGCTCAAGGACTCTTTCACCACGGCCGCGCTCGGCCTGGTGTTTTTGCTGAGTCTGCTCGGAAAACAGCCGCTCACGCTGGCCGGTGCGCAGACCTGGCGGCCGGCGCTGGCGCGGGAGCTTGCCGCGCTGTACGACCGCGATCCAGCCGCGCGTCGCGCTTTCCGTGCCAGCGCGCTCGGCTGGGGCGCTGGACTCCTCGCGGAAGCGGTCGCGCGGGTGCCGCTGATCTATCTGGTGCCGGTGGACGTGATGGTGGGGCTCTCCACCGGCATGATGATCGCCGCCATGGTCGCGTTGGCTGGTTGGAACGCGCTCTACATCGCGCAGGTCGCGCGGCGGCATCCCGCGCTCGCCGTGCTGCTGCCGCCCGGTTTCAGGTTTTGATGCCGTAGTGGCCGAGAGCCGGCTCGAGGAGGTCGAAGGCATCGCGTGCTTTCGCAGCGAGCAGGCGGCGGATCGTGGCGCGTGACTGGCCGTCGAGAATGCGTCTCACGCTTTCGGCGAAAAGTACGCGGTGGACCGATGCCAGCTGTGCGGCGACGACGCGTTGCCGCGTATCGTCGACGCCGGTCTCGGCGGCGATCGCGTCACCGAGTGCCTGCTCGCGTAAGTCGGCGATCTCGCGCGCTCGGCTGATGAGTACGTGGCTGTTCTGGACTAGTCGCGCGAATGTCGCGGTCGGTGGACCGAGGCTCACCGCGCCGGCGGCGAGCCGGTCGAGGTAGTCGCGGCGTACGGCTGTGAGGATGCTCTCGCCAACGGCGCGTGCGGTGACCGCGTCGGCCAAGCCGTTGATGGCCGCGTCGGCATGGTCGAAGACCAGGTCCTCTTTACGCGGAAAGTGGTTGGTCACGGTCATTTTCGACACGCCGGCGGCCTCGGCGACCTGCGCGATCGTCACCGCGTCGAAACCGTCGGCGGCGAACAGCTCCATCGCGACGTCCGAGATCGCCTGCCTGGTCTGCTGTTTCAGGCGATCCCGTAGTCTCATGCCGCTCAGCTTAGATTAGGTTGGACCAACTGGCTATGTTCGACCTATGCTAGCGGCATGTTCGATGAAGCCGCCGAGCGGCGGGCGATCCTTGAGATTGGCCAGGCGATGCGGGATGCCTGGAATCGCGGTGATGCCACCGGTTTCGCGTCGCTGTTCACCGATGACGCCAGCTTCGTGGCGTGGACCGGAGCGCACGGATACGGACGGCAGGCCATCGCCGAGGCGCACCGGCCGCTGCTGGCGGGACCGCTGGCCGGCTCGCGGCTGACGATGACGGACGAGTCGCTGCGGTTCATCCGCGCCGATGCTGCCGTCCTGGTCACGACGGGTGCGGTGGTGTCGACCGAGCGGGACCATCGGTCCATTCAGACATTGGTGCTGGTCAAGGACGACGGCCGGTGGCAGGTGTCGGCGTTTCAGAACACCAGGGCGGAATCGTGAACCGCATCCCACCGCCGGTCACCCTCGCTCGCGTGCTTCTCTTGTTGATCGCGTTGTCGCATGTGGCGATTCCGGTCGTGATGTGGTTGCGGAAAGGGGAGATCGCTCAGGAAATCGCCGCTCAGCATCCGGAGGTTTCGGTTGCGGCCGCGACGACGGCCGCGTTGGTCGCGGCGGCCGTCTTTCATGGAGTGCTTTTCGTGGTCAACGGTTGGTTGGCGTGGATCGTACCGTCCGGGCGGCGCTGGACGCGTTGGGTGGTGACCGGCGTACAGGTTGCCGCCGTGGGTTTTGGTTTTGTGTCGTGGGGAAGCTCGGGGATGTTTCATTTGGTTATTCCGGTCGTGGATGTGGTTGCGGTGGGTGTGATTGGGTTGTTGTGGTTGCCGAAGGGGCCGAGGGGTTTCTTTGCGCGGAGGAGTGCTGATACGGCGGCGGGTTCTGGCTGAGGATTAGGGGTTCCGGTTGTTGCGGTGGTGGGTGCGGGGTCTTGGGTTGGGGAGGTGGTTGGGTTTCTGGTTGGTGCGTGGGGAGGGGTTGCGATTTTGATTGGTGTGGTGGGGAGGTGTTGGGTTTTCTGTTTGTTGCGGTGGGGGGGTGGTTGCGTCTTCCCGTTTGTTGCGGTGGGGAGGTGGTCGCGTCTTCCCTTTGTTGCGTTGGGGAGGTGGTTGGGCCTTCATGTTTGTTGCGTTGGGTGGGTGGTTGGGTTTTTCGCCTGCGCGGCGGGCGCTCCTGCGCGGAGGGCGACCTCAAGGGAGGGGGCGCGTGGATGCTAATCGGTGTGCGTGGGGGTGCGGGCGGTGGTTTGTGGGCGGGGCTGGGTTTTCTGGGCTTGCTCGTTCTCCCCGTCGGCGCCCGGAGGGAACCACATTTTCGGAGGGGCCGCCGAGCTTGGGTGGGTGGTTGCGTTTGTTTGGCGGCGGCCCCTCCGACAATGTGGTTGGCTGCGCCCGCCGACGGGGAGAACGAGCAAGCCAGGTCACGTGTGGGAAGCAACCCGTCGGCATGGACGCCATCACAGCGTCCGGGTGGTGCTGGTGTGGCTACTGTGGCTGGCAATGCGGGCGAGGCGGCTCTGCTGCGTAATACTTGTTTAACAAGACATCAAAATAGACATTTGGTGCAGCCCAACAGCCACAACAGCATTATCAGCCTCAGTAGTCACACCCGTCACAGCCTCCGGTGATCGCGGGGTGTGAAAGCCTTGTTCCTTGCGTCCAACGCAAGTAACTCGACATTCATGCCATCCGCGACCCTCACAAGCCGGACATTTAGCGCTCCACACGCCTTCTCATCCCACATACTGGACCTTCACGCCACCCACCGGGACGCCACGGCACCGCCGGCGACCCAGCCACACTCCACACCACAAACAAACCGCACCCGCCGCACCCAACCGGACCAACAACGAAACCCCGCGCACCCCTCCCCTTGAGGTCGCCCTCCGCGCAGGAGCGCCCGCCGCGAAGGCGCCACCACCCCAAAACGCAACAACCAGGAAAACCCCACCACCCCAAAACGCAACAATCAGAAACCCAACCCTCCCAGGGCTGAGTTTGCATCCGCTGATACCTAACAGTACGATGCATCGCACCGTTAGGTATGGGAGGACCGTGAAAGTCGCGAAGGACTTGGTGGCCGCGTCGGCGACGCCGATGGTGCTTGGCATTTTGGCGGAAGGCGAGAGCTATGGCTATGCCATTCTGCGGCGGATCAGTGAGCTGTCCGGCGGTGAGCTGGACTGGACCGAAGGCCTGCTTTATCCATTGTTGCACCGGCTCGAACGCCTAGGGTATGTGGAGGCGAGCTGGCAGGCGGCGGTCGGTGAGCGGCGGCGGAAGTATTATCGGATCACTGACCAGGGGCTGGCCGAGCTGGCCGAGCAGCGGCGGCAGTGGGACACGGTCGCACAGGCGCTGAAAAAACTGGGCGGCACGGGCGTGCTCGCGGTGATGCCGTTGGAGGGGCCGGCGTGACCGCGCGTGAGGACGAGCTGGAGAAGCAGTTCGCGCAATGGCGGCATTATGTGCAGCGGCGCAAGGAACTGCGGACGGCCGATGTCGATGAGTTGGAGGATCACCTCCGCGGTTGCGTCGACGAGCTGGTCGAGGCCGGTCTGACCGCCGACGAGGCGTTTTTGGTCGCGGTCAAGCGAATGGGAAGCTTGGACGAGCTGTCCCGCGAGTTTGCCAGAGAGCATTCCGACCGGCTGTGGAAACAGCTGGTGCTCACCGGCGACACCGGTGGCTCGGAGACCGACCGGCGGTCGCGGCTGGACCTGTGGGTGATGTGCGTCTGCGCGGTCGGCGCGGCGGTTTCGGTGAAGGTGCCGGAGCTTTTCGGCGTCAAATGGCAAGGCAACATCGAGTTCTACGCGGCGAACTTCAGCCTCTTCGCGTTGCCGTGGCTGGCGGCCTACCTCGGCTGGCGCCGACGGCTCAACAGCGTGCTGATCGCGATTTTGGTGGCGTTGTTCGCGATCGGAGCGGTGGCGGCCAACGTGTATCCGGTCGCCGAGACCTCTCAGGCCGTCGTCATCTCGGCCATTCACCTGCCGATCGCCCTGTGGTTCGTGGTTGGTCTGGCGTACGTGGCGACCGACTGGCGTTCGTCTCGGCGGCGGATGGATTTCGTCCGCTTCACCGGCGAATGGTTCGTCTATTTGGTGCTGATCGCACTCGGCGGCGGCGTACTCGTCGCGTTTGTCTCCGGCACATTCGCCGCCATCGGAATCGCGCCGTACACGTTCATCTCGCAGTGGCTGGTGCCGTGCGGTGTGATGGGCGCGATCGTCGTAGCCGGATGGCTCGTGGAGGCGAAACAAAGCGTCGTGGAGAATATCGCGCCGGTGCTCACGCGGCTGTTCACCCCACTGTTCACGGCCGTGTTGCTGGCGTTTCTCGTCGCCGTCGTCTGGACCAGTGCTGGCATCAACATCGAGCGTAATGCGTTGATTCTTTTCAACCTGTTGCTGGTCGTCGTGCTGGGCCTGCTGCTTTATTCGCTGTCGGCACGCGATCCGCTGACCCCGCCTGGCCTGTTCGACAGGCTCCAGCTCGCGCTCGTGGTCAGCGCACTGGCCATCGACGTGCTGGTGCTGGTGGAAATCACCGGCCGCATCACCGAGTTCGGCACCACTCCCAACCGGATCGTGGCGCTCGGCGAAAACGTGGTCCTGCTGGTCAACCTCGCCTGGTCGGCGTGGCTGCTGGCGCGGTTCGTGTTGCGGCGTACGCCGTTCGCGGCACTCGAACAGTGGCAGACCGGCTACCTGCCGGTGTACGCGGCGTGGGCCTGGATCGTCGTCTTCGTCCTGCCGCCATTGTTCAACTACGCATGACCCGTCGCCAATGTTTGGCGCGCTCGACGAGATCTCCGCTGAGTACGTCCAGAAACGCGCTCATGCCGGCGAGCCGGTCGCCGGCCGGGGTGCCGGCGCCGAGGATGCCGGCGGCACGTTTGGCGGCCTCGGAAAGCCGAGCCGTACGCCGCGCGCTCGCCACAGCGGAGTGAAACCAGACATCTTTGTCGATGACGTAACGATAAGCGCGCCGTCCCGGCTCCCGCTCACGACGGATCATCCGTTGCTCAAGCAGATAGCGCACCGCCGTTGAGATCGACGCGGGGCTGACGCGCAGCCGGTGGACGAGTTCGGCAGCGGTGCTGGCGCCGGACTCCGTGGTGCAAAGAAAGGCGAGCACTCTGGCCGGCATCCGTGCCAGGCCGGTGCTCGCCAGCACCTCGGTGAGCTCCGCCTCGATCGCGCGCACAGCCGGCGCGCGCTCGTACGAGGCGGGAGCCGGCGGCGGTCCGCCGCGGCGGCCGCGCCACTCGGTCTGCAGGTGAGCGCGTCGCGGGTCGTATCCGCCCGGTCCGCTGTTTCTGCTCACCTCACGGCTGATGGTCGAGGTCGGCCGGCCCAGCCGGCGCGCGATTTCGGCGTACGCGAGCCGCTGCGCGAGCATTGTCGCGATCCGTTCACGGTCTCGCTGTGTCAGCCTCGGCATGATCGACAGTATTGCGTTCCGCGCCATCTCAACGCAACGGTGGTCGTTGCGTTCAGCGCCATTCTTAGCTGCTGAAACGCGACAACACCTGTCGGGACCGGGTCGTTGCAAAGTACGTTTCGACGCGTTCTGAAGTCACGTACGAGGAGACAGTGATGTCCGTCCAGCAACTGCTCGACAGAGCGGTGTCCAACGGCGAGGTGCCCGGCATTTTGGCGCAGGTGTGGCACAACGGCGACACGTGGTGTGGCACGGCAGGTGTGTCGGACCTGGAGAGCGGTCGCACTCGCCAACCAGGCGACCATTTCCGGATTGGCAGTGCCACCAAGACATTCGTGGCTGTCATTGTGCTGCGGTTGGTCGCGGACGGCCGGTTGAGCCTCGACGACACGGTCGACACCTGGCTTCCCGGAGTCGTACGCGGCAACGGCCATGACGGTCGGCGGATCACCGTACGACAGCTGCTCAACCACACCAGCGGCCTGTTCAACTACGCGATGGATCCGGTCTTGATTGAGCGCTATTACACGCCGGCGCTCTTGGAGCACCGCTTCGACGGTTATACGCCGGAGCAGCTGGTCGCGTACGCCATGGCGCATCCGCCGTTGTTCGAGCCCGGGACGGACTGGATGTATTGCAACACCGGCTATGTCCTGGCCGGCATGATCATCGAGAGGATCACCGGCACGACGTTCGGCGAGGAACTGAAGCGGATCGTGACCGGTCCGCTGGAACTGTCCGGCACGTACATGCCGAGCCGCGGTGACTCGGGCATCGCTGTCCCGCATGGCCGCTATTACTCGAATCTGAGCGTTTCGCGGCCAGAAGCGCGCATTCACGACCTCACCGAGATGAACGTGAGCATGGCCTGGACCGGCGGCGGGATGATTTCGACCGCTGGCGACATGCTCCGGTTTTTCGGCGAGCTGCTGGCCGGCCGGTTGCTGCCACCCGAGCAACAGAGGGAAATGTTCACCACGGTCCCGACCCACGACTGGCATCCGAAGCTGCCTGGCGCCGGCTATGGCCTCGGCGTCGCGTCGATCGTGCTGCCGGACGGCACGACATTGTGGGGAAACGGCGGCGCGATCAACGGATCCTGGTCGTACGTCTTCGGCCGGCGCGACGGCTCACACCTGATTGCCGCGAATGTGAACGCCGACTGGACGTACGGCGACTGGAGCGACCCCATCGGCGTCTTCACCGACCTGGTCGCGGCTGAATTCGGCTGATTCGTCGCTGCCGTCTTGACGCGTGGCGAGTCTGATCGTACGGTGCCGCTCGGCAATCGTTTTCTCGGTCTGGAGCGCCGCGATGAGATGGTTCCGTTCCGCAGCTGCCGTCGTCGCCGTCGCCGCCGTCGCCCTGTTGCTCGCGCCTGTTCGGCCGGCCGCGGCCGCGACCGCACCGGCCGCGCCTGGCACGATCGTCGAGCCGTTGGGCACCGGCGCCGCGTCGATCATCCGCAGTGACTTCGTCTCCAACGGACACCGCAACTTCGAGGTCGCGGCACTGCAGGGCAACACGCTCGTGCATTACTGGAAGGACAACGGCGACACCAACTGGGCCTGGCACCGCGGCCAGGTGATCAGCACCGCGGCGACCGGTCCCGGCGCGATCGTACAAAGCGACTTCATGTCGGGAGGACACGGAAATCTGGAGGTGTTCGTCCAGGAAGGCGACCACATCCAGCATTACTGGCACGACAGCGGCCAACCGAACAGCCGCTGGCAGCGCGGCGGCAACTTCGGTTCCGGCGTCACCGGGCCGCCGTCGGTGATCACCAGCGACTTCGTCTCCAACGGGCACCGCAACTTCGAGGTCGTCGTGCCCGAAGGCAACAATCTCGTGCATTACTGGCACGACAACGGAAACGCCAGCAATCCGTGGCAACGCGCGAAGGTCGTCACGACCACCGCCAGTGGTCCAGGCTCGCTGATCCAGACGACTTTCATGTCCGGCGGCCACGGAAACCTCGAACTGGTCGTACGCGAAGGCGACCACCTGGTGCACTATTGGCACGACAGCGGCGCGCCGGACAGCGCGTGGCAGCGCGCGACGAGCTTCGGCTCCGGCATCACCGGCGCGCCGTCAT
The DNA here is from genome assembly GCF_010993745.1 of Fodinicola acaciae. NCBI lineage: Bacteria > Bacillati > Actinomycetota > Actinomycetes > Mycobacteriales > Fodinicola > Fodinicola acaciae. The sequence continues at coordinate 2,773,328 of NZ_WOTN01000001.1, read as the reverse complement.
TCATCCAAAGCAGCTTCGGATCGGGAAACTTCGAGGTCGTCGCGCCGGCCGGGTCGGAGCTGGTGCATTTCTGGAAGGACAACAGCAACACGGCGAATCCCTGGGCGGTGGCCGGTGAGCCGCGGATCACCGGGATCAACTCGGCGGCATCGCTGATCCAGACCGACTTCGGCTCGCCCGGCAACCTCGAGCTGGTCGTGCTCGGTCCACGCGCGCCGGTGCCGGACGGCGCGCAGGTCAGCGGGAACGCCACCGACTACCGGCTGATCCATTATTGGCACGACAGCAGCAATCCCGGTGCGGCCTGGGGACAGGCACAAGATATCGCCTACCGTGGCCGCAGCGAGAAAGTGTGTCAACAGAGCGGAAAATGGGACCTGGAGCGGCTGGCGCCGACGGTCAACGGCACGAGCGGGCTCAACTACAGCGAATGGGCCACCGACCTGGGCTATCCCGTCGACGACGGCACCACGCTGAGCCTGATGTTCGGTGACACGCACCTGAACCACACGCCGATTTCCACCGACGAGAAGAACAGTCCCGACGACGTCGTCCTGCAGACGCGGCAGACCACCGCGCCAACCGACACCAACTGCCTGCAGTTGACACCTGTGCCGGAGGGAAACACCGTCACACCAGCGATCGTGACCGTCAACGGCAGCCGGGACACCAACTTCCTGCAGGGCTTCTTCAACGTGCCGACCAGTGGGTTCGCCGCGGGCGGCAGCACGTACGCGGCGTTTTGGACCAAGCACTGCATGACCGCGACGATCTGCAACTACGGCACCAACCAGGTGGGCGAAGGCTGGATGACCAGACGCAACGCCGACGGCACGACGTACGAACGACTTTTCCGGCTGCCGCCGGCATTCGTCTACACCGCCTCGGTCAACTCCGACACGATCGCCGGACTGCCGGCGGACCAGAGGAAAGGCGCGTACGTCTACGGCGTGCCCAACTATCGGGCGAGCTACCCATATCTCGCGTACGTGCCGGCCGGCTCGGTCGCCGACCAGAGCAGCTGGCGGTATTTCACCGGTCTGGACGCAGGCGGCAGTCCGCTGTGGAGCGCTGATCCGGCGCAGGCCAGCAACGTCTTCAACACCGGCGACCAAAGGCCGTGCATCGGCGAGTTTTCGGTGTCGTGGATCGCGCCGCTGCAGAAATGGCTGATGCTCTACAACTGTGACCCCGGCGTGGTCGCCCGGTTCTCCGACACGCCATGGGGTCCGTGGTCGGCGCCGAGCACGATTTTCAGTCCTGGCGCCGACAACGGCCTGTGTCACTTCATCCACGACGGCTCGCGCGACTGCGACAACACACACGAACCCGGTGCCACCAACGGCGGCGGACCGTACGCGCCGTTCATCCTTTCCCGCTACACGTCCGGAAACTCCACCTCCGCGACCATCTACTACCTGCTCTCCACCTGGAATCCATACCAGGTCGTGGTCATGCGCGCGACACTCCATGCCTGACGATGCCGGCCACAATGCGTGTGTCTGGCATGATGCCGATGCAGCGCGCGATGATGCGCCGGCTTGTGCGGCGCCGGTTTGGCCACCGTACGGGCCGGCTCCGGCTGACCGACGAAAGATGCGGTCAGCGCCTGTTCCTGCGGGCTGTTGTGTGCCAGCGCCGGCGCGACGGATGTGTCGTGCGAGACCGTCAACGCGATCGTCGAAGCCGTGCCGGTGGCGAGTACGGCAGCGACACCGGAATAGGAGATCAGCTGCTGGAGGCGGCGTCTGCGCCAGTAATAGTCAAGTCGCAAGGTGGAGTCCTTTCGTCACGAAGATCAGGTCGGGGCCAGCCGGAGCAGTTGTACGCGTCGGTCGCGGAGCGCGCGCGATCGCACGCGGTGGTGCCGGCAGTGCCGACTCCAACTCCAGCGTCAGCCGCAGAAGCTCGCGTGGCTGGTCGAAAGCGATCACACCGACGCGTCGAGCGCCTTCGTCGTAACCGAAAACCGCTCTTCGCAGGTGTTTCAGCTTGCCGGACAAGGGAACGCTGTTGGTCGCGAGCGCCGGGAGGCCGACACCCTGGATCCGCCGGCCATACTGTTCCGACCAGAACGCCGGCATCGGACAGTACGGCCGAGCACGCGATCGCCCCGCCAGCAGGTTTTGCGCCGCCGCGCGTCCCATTTCCACCGCGTTGAGCCAGTGTTGGCAGGTCCGCGGCGTTTCATCGAAGCGGAGATTCGGCCAACGCGCCACATCGCCGGCGGCTACCACGTCCTCCGTGCCTTCCACGAAACACGTTGGATCGCAACGGATTCCGCCGTCGGTGTCGATTCCCGCGCCACGAAGCCAGTCCGTGTTGAAGACGCTGCCGATGGCGACGACGACGCAGGACGCGGTCAGCACCCGGCCGTCGGACAGCCGTACGGCCACGTGGTCCGGCCGGCGGTCCCAGCCGGCCGTTGTCACGCCCAACACGAGGTCGGTTCCGTTGCGGCGGTGGAAATCGTTCATCGCCTCGCCACATTCCTCGCCGATGACACCGCCGAGCAGCGTCGCCGAGCGCCCGACCAATGTGACGGCGCGGCCGGTTTCCCGGAGGCTGGAGGCGATTTCGCAGGCGGTGAATCCGGTGCCGATGACCACGACGCGACCACGCGACCGGCTCAGCGTCGCGCGGATGGACCAGGCGTCGTCGAGCGTACGCAACACATGTATGCGCGGATCTTGTCGTGGTGCGCCGGAAAGATGCCGCGCTTGTACGCCGGTCGCGATGACCAGGCCGTCATAGCGCAGTTCTTCGCCGCCCGGCAAGGACACCACATGCCGGCCGGGAGCGAGCCGCCAGGCTCTTGTGCCGATCCGCCAACAATCACCAAGGTCGACGTACGACCGCAGCGTGATGTCGTCGGCGCCGCCGCGTTGCGTGAGCACCTGCTTGGACAGCGCCGGGCGATGATAGGGCGCGTACGGCTCGTCGCCGACGATCAGGATGTCGCCGTCGAAACGCAACTCACGCAACCGTTCCGCGGCGCGCAGGCCGGCCAGTCCGGCACCGACGATGACGATCCGTTGCCGGCCGCGCGTCACGGCGTACGCTCACCGGACACATGGATCGCACGCATCGGACACATTCGCGCGGCGGCGATCACCTGTTGTGCCTGGGAGGCAACGACTCTGCCGGCGTACCGGAGCCGTTGCCCTGGCGCCAGCTGGAAATACTCCGGAGCCTCCAGCTGGCAGAATCCGTACAGGTGGCAGCGCTGGTTGTCGACGCTGACTTTTACGGCGTGGCGCAAGGTCCTGCGATGGCGCGGCGTCCGGTCGTCACGCATCGCGACTCCGCGCCGACGTGAGGAATCCGGTGGATTCCAGATATCTGGTCGGTGTGAACCGCAATGCGGCCACCAGCACGGTTGGGGCGAGTGCGGAGAGTCCGGCGATCCACAGCACCGCGAGCGTGCCATTCGCGACCGCGCCAAGCCAGGAATGCGCGACGCCGAGCGCCACCGCCAGATATGCCAGCCGGTGAAAACGCAGCCATCGGCGGTAAACGATGAAGCGCATCAACGCCGTCGACAACACGACCGCGATCATGAGGTCGACCGCGATAATCCCCAATGTCCAGCGGGTCGGCGCGTTCGGAAACAGCGGCACGACCAGCGCACCGACGCTGAATCGCTCGTCGAGATCGGTCAGGAACAGGAATGTCGCGGCGTGCGCCACCGACAATGAGATGGCCAGGACGGCCAGCGTCGCATGGCTCCGGCGCATCGGAACACGCCCGGTGATCCGGCCGATCCAGCCGGTGGTAACGAAAACTCCCCAACTCAGGCTCAGGCACAGCGCCACGTACGCGGTGTGCGCGAATGCCTGCGCGACGGACCGTACGACCGCGTCATGGGCCGAATGTGCGGTCGTGGCGGTCACCAGGTGCGGCCACACGGGATCGTCCTTCCAGTGTTTTCTGGAATGTCGAGCCCCCGACTTGCTCGGTTATACACCAAAACAGCGCCGGTGAATATATGCCGCACTCATACTTGCCGCGGTGAACCAGGATGGTCGCCGACGGGCGAAACGAGCAAATGGATTCCTCGCTGGAATAATGCGAAACGTTACTGATCGGCCGCTTGTGGTCGCGAGTCCGCCGGGTCGGGTGTTTCTTCGGCACGCGATCCGACGGTTGACGGTCGGTGGCCCCTCGGTCGTGATCGGTCACTGGCTCGGTTCACAGGGTGGGTCGAATGGCGTCGACTGGTGTCGGCGGATCTCGCGGGTCGTTCGACGGCGGGGTCCGTCCTCGCCTTTGTTAGCCATCACGCCACGCCGGCACCCCTACCCTCTAGCCTGGCACTTCTAGCTTTCTCGATCAAGTAAGAGCGCGGGCTTCCCAAATCGTCCAGCGTCGGCCTAGGGTGCCTAGTTAATCGTTTAACTAGCGATCGGGACGGACGTGATGGCGGTACGGATGCGCGACGTGGCGGCGGCCGCCGGCGTGTCGGTCGCCGCTGTTTCGCTTGCTCTGTCCGGAAATCCGCGTATCCCGACCGAGACCCGGGACCGGATCGCGGCTGTCGCGCGGGAGATGGGCTATCGGCCACATGCCGGTGCTCGCGCGCTGCGTACCGAGTTGACCGGCTCGCTCGGGCTGGTGATCAGCGACGTGGCCAACCCGTTCTTCGCCGAGCTGGCCGGCGAGATCCAGCGCGCCGCGGCGGCGGAGGGATTTTCCACCGTACTCTGCAATTCCGACGAGGATGCCCGAGTCCAGGACGAGTATCTGCAGACGCTGCTGGCCGGCAGTCGGGTCGACGGCGTGATCCTGGTGCCGGCGGCGGCGATGACGGCCGGGCTGGAGGCGGCCGGAAAATCCAAGGCACGGCTGGTGTTCCTGGACCGGCCGGTCGAGGTGTCCGGCCGGGGTGCGGCGGCGCGGCACCTGGCCGGCTGCCCGGTCGTACGGAGTGCGGCGGCGGACGCGTTGGCGCAGGTGGCCGACCTGCTGACCGGTCTGGGTCACCGCCGGATCGGGATCATCGCGCCACCGATGGCCACCGCCGTCGGCGTGGAACGCACCGAGCTGATGATCACGTCTTTGACCGCTCGCGGTGTCGCGGCCACCGACATCACCGTCGCCGAAGGCGATTTTCGGCAGGACAGCGGCGAACGCGCGGTCAGCCAGCTTCTCGGCGCGGCCGCCCGGCCGACCGCGATCTTCGGCGCCGACGGCCTCATGACCATCGGCGCGATCAAGGGTCTGCGCGCCGCCGGCCTGCGCATTCCGGCCGACGTTTCGGTGGTCGGATTCGACGACGCGCCGTGGTTCGACCTTTTCGACCCGCCGCTGACCGCGGTGGCGCAGCCGATCGCCGGCCTTGCCACGGCGGCCGTACGCGCGATGATCCATCTGGTCGACGGCTCCTTACCGGCTCTGCCGGACGCCGCCGCCGCGACGCCGCCGTGCGCACTGGTACGGCGCGCGTCGTGTGGACCGGCGCCGGCCTGATTCTTCGTTGACGTACAAGGAAGGGATGCACTGATGCGTTACCCGCAGTCTCGCCGGTTCCGGATCGCGACCGGCGTCGTGCTGGCGGTCGGACTGGCCGTCACCACGACGGCCTGCAACCGCGGCAGCTCGGCCAACTCCAGTTCCGGCAGCGGACAGGCCAAAATCGCCATCGTGACCCGCGACTTCACCAACCCGTACTGGGCCGCGCTGCGGGACGGCGCGATCGCCGAAGGCAAGAAGCAGAACGTCACGGTGAACGTGCAGGCCGGCGACAACGAAACCGACTCTTCGGGTGAGAACGCCAAAATCTCGACACTGGCCGGTCAGAACTACAACTGTTTTGGTGTGGTGCCGGTGAACGCGACCAATGTCATCACGCCGTTGGTGCCGGTCGCGCAGAAAGGCATCCCGATCCTCAACCTGGACACCCAGATCGACCCGGCCGCGTCCAAGTCGGCCGGTGTCTCGTACGCCTCGTTCATCGGCTCGGACAACCTGCAGGCCGGCACGCTGGCCGGGCAGGCGCTGCAGAAGAAGGTCGGCAGCGGAAACGTGGCGATCCTGCAGGGCATCGCCGGCGAGCAGAACGGCATCAACCGCGAGAAGGGTTTTGCCGCCGCCACCACCGGGAAACTGACGGTCGTCGCCAAACAACCCGCCGATTACGACCAGAGCAAGGCACAGACGGTCACCGAGGCCATTCTGCACGCTCACCCTGACATCAAGGGAATCTTCGCGGCCAACGACACGATGGGCCTCGGGGCAGCGCAGGCGGTGAAGAACGCCGGAAAGTCCGGCCAGATCACCATCATCTCGGTCGACGGCATCAAGGCGGCGCTGCAGGCCGTGCAGTCCGGCACGCTGTCGGCGACCATCACGCAGTATCCGTACGCCGAGGGCCAACTGGCCGTCCAGGCGTGCATCAAGGCGGTGGCGAAGAAATCCGTGCCGGCCCGGATCGTGGCGCCGATCAAGCTGATCGACAAGTCCAATGTGGACAAGGCGATCGGCAGCTTCCCGCAGCCGTTCGAGCCCTACCAGAACCCGCTGGCGGGCTAGCGCTGTGACCACCACCGTCGTTTCCGAGCCGCAGCGGCGGCGTACGGCCACCGTCGTCAGCGCCGGAGCCCGCTATGCCGCGCCGATCGGACTTGTCCTCGTCTTCCTCGCTTTTTTCATCGCCACACCGGACTTCCTGACCGTCTCCAACCTCAGCGACCTGCTGGTGTCGGCGTCGATCCTGATGGTGCTCGCGATGGGGCAACAGTTGGTCGTCACGGTCGCCGGCATCGACCTGTCGATCGGTGCCAACCTGCCGTGGTCGGCGGCGTTGCTCGGCTTCGCGGTCACCCAGGGCTGGCCGCTGCCGGTCGCGATCCTGCTGGCCGTGGCCGGCGGTGGTGTCATCGGCGCGATCAACGGCATTCTGGTCGCCCGGCTGAAAATGAGCGACTTCATCGTCACGCTCGGCTCGCTCAGCGTGGTCAGCGGCGTGACTTTGCTGCTGACACAAGGCAACACCGTAGCGGTCAACTCGGGTTTCCTGCGTGGCCTCGCGTTGGGCGGCGTCGGACCGATCCGCTGGTTCTGGCTGGTCGCGCTGGTCGCCGCGCTGGTGGTGGCGTTCCTGCTGTTTCGTACGCCGACCGGCACGCATTTGCTGGCCACCGGTGGAAACATCGATGCGGCCAGGGGAGCCGGCATCCACGTGTCGCGGATGCGGCTCTACGCCTACCTCGGATCGGGCCTGTTCTGCGGGCTCGCCGGCGTGCTGCTCGTCGCGCGCACCGGCGGCGCCGATCCGTCGCTGCAGACCAACCTGCTGCTCAGCTCGATCGCGGCGGTCGTGCTCGGCGGGTCCAGCCTGTTCGGTGGCCGCGCGTCGGTGCTCGGCTCGGCGACCGGCGCCGTACTGCTGCAAAGCCTGATCAACGGCTTCACGCTGATCGGGATTTCGCAGTACTACCAACCGATCGCGGTCGGTGCCGTGGTGCTCGGCGCGGCTTTCATTTCCAGGTTCCAGAAATAGCGGGGGTGCGACACTCATGACCGACCTGGTGAAGTCATCGACCCTGCTCGAGGTGCGTAATGTGCACAAGGCTTTCGACGCCGTACGCGCGTTGCAGGGCGTCGATCTGACCATCTACAAGGGAAAGGTCACCGCGTTGCTCGGCGACAACGGTGCCGGGAAGTCGACGCTGGTACGCTGCCTGACCGGCGTACATCCACCGGACTCCGGCGAGATCCTGTTCGAGGGATCGCCGCTGCGGCTGAGTTCGCCCGACGACGCGCGAAAACGCGGCATCGAGACGGTCTACCAGGAGCTCGGACTGATCGAGGACCTGCAGGTCTGGCAAAACCTGTTCCTCAACCGAGAGCTGGTCTATCCGGTCCCGTTCGTACGGATGCTCGACAAGAAGCGGATGATCAGCCGCAGCAGGCAGATCCTCACCGAGCTGGACGTGAACGTGCCAAACGTCCGCACCACGGTCCGGCGGATGTCAGGTGGACAACGGCAAAGCATCGCCATCGCCAGAGCCGCCAACTGGGGAACGACGCTGGTGATCATGGACGAGCCGACCGCCGCACTGGGCGTCCGGGAAACGGCCGCGGTGGAGGCTTTGATAGACAGGCTGCGAAAAGCCGGCGTGACCGTGCTGCTGGTGAGTCACGACATGGCACAGGTCATGCGGGTCGCCGACAGCGCCTGGGTCCTGCGCCGCGGCCGCGCGGCCGCACACCGCGACATCGGCTCCACGACCGGTGACGAGCTGGTCGGCCTGATCACAGGTGCGATCGCCGGCGACATCGATGCCTGATCAGGTCGTGGTGATCGGCTCGGTCAACGTCGACCACGCCGTACGAGCCGACTTTTTCCCGGCACCGGGCGAAACCATCGCCGGCCGGGAGGTGCGCACCGGGCTCGGCGGAAAAGGCGCCAACCAGGCGGTGGCCGCTCGGCTGGCCGGCGCCGCCGTCCGGATGGTCGGCCGGGTCGGCGCCGACAGCGACGGCGAAAAGGCGAAACAACGGCTCGCCGACCGCGGGGTGGATGTGGCCGGCGTCGGTACGGTCACGGACGTGCCGACCGGCAGCGCCTGGATCACCGTCACGCCGGACGACAATTCGATCATTGTCGTGCCCGGCGCGAACGCTCACTGGGACGACGGGCAATCCCTGTCGTCGGACGGCGTTACGTTATGCCAGCTGGAAATCCCGCTGGCAGTTGTCGAACGAGCGGCATCGGAGTGCACCGGCACCTTCGTACTGAACGCGGCGCCGGCCCAACCGCTGCCCGACTCGTTGCTCGCGCAGTGCGACGTTCTCGTTGTCAACGAACACGAACTGGGCGTGGTCGGTCCGGGTTTCGACGTACGTGCGGCGCACGCGGCTTTGCTCGATCGCGGTGTCGGCGCTGTCATCACCACGATCGGTGCGGCCGGCGCGGTGCTCACAGATGCCGGCGAAACACTGGAACTACCAGCGATTCCGGCCGATGTCGTCGACACGACCGGCGCCGGCGACGCGTTCGTCGGCGTACTCGCCGCGCGGCTGACCGCCGGCGACAGCCTGCGCGAAGCGGTCCGATGGGGGATGGCGGCCGGTTCGCTGGCCGTCCGGCGGGCCGGTGCGCAGGAGTCCTTTCCGACCGCTATGGACATCCGGCAACTCCTGGGCAGTTGACCTGCCCCAGTCCGAAAAAAGGGGAGAGCCATGCGATTCAACCGTATCTTTCTGGGGATCTCCGCGGCCCTGAGCGCCACCGCCATCGCGGCCGCCGCTCCGGCCACGTCGGCTCCGGCGGCGCCGAGCGCCGCCGGCCAGAAAGTCATCTTCGACACCGATTTCGGCCAGCTCAACGACGACTCGCAAGCGCTTTATCTGTTGCTGCAGGGAGGCGCCGACATTCTCGGCGTCACCACGGTCAGCGGCAACACCTGGGCCGCCGAGGGCACCGCGTACGCACTGAAACAACTGGAACTCGTGCACCGGCAGCACATCCCGGTCTACCAGGGTGCCTCGGATCCGCTCCTGGGCAGCCGGCAGGACAAGCTGGCGACCGAGGGCGAGATGTTTGGCAAGGTCACGTACAAAGGCGCGTGGAGCCGGCAGCGGCCGACCGACTATCGCCACCTGGCCACGCCGCCATATCGCGGGTATGCACACACGGCCAAGGCGAACGGCTCGGCCGTCGACTTCATCGTGAACCAGGTGAAACGCAACCCGCACCAGGTCACGCTGTTCGTCCTCGGTCCGGCGACCAACATCGCGCTGGCCGTCAAGCAGCATCCGGAAATCGTGCCGCTGGTCAAGCAGGTCATCTACATGGGTGGCGCGTACGACGTGCCGGGAAACCAGGGACCGTCGGCGGAGTTCAACGTCTGGTTCGACCCGGAAGCCAGCCGCATCGCGCTGAACGCGGCATTTCCGCAACAGACGATCGTGCCGCTCGACGTGACGGACACCGTGCTTTACGGCAAGGCCCAGTACGATCGCATCGCGAGCGCTCCGGCGACGCCGATCACGCAGGAGTTTCGCGATCTGCAAGGCCCCGGATTTGCCAAGGATCCCAACAAAACCGAGTATGTCTATGACGCGTTGACCTCCGGCATCTTCCTCGATCCGACGCTGGTCACCTCGGCATCGACGCGAAAGGTCCAGGTCGACACCGTCTACGGCTACGACTATGGCCGTACGCTCGGATACCAACCGTCGCTGGCACCGACCGGCACTCAGTCGGCGCGCGTCGTACAGCGGATCGACGTCGACAGGTTTTTCGAGCTCTACGTCCGCGAAATGACCAGCCCGGTGCGCCACTGACGACTGTACGCGTGCATATCGCACATGTTTCGCCGTTGTTTCCCGCGCCGGCCTCACCGATCCGCGGTCCGCAGAACCGAACGGTAGTACGTCCGGGCGTCATCCAGCACGGCGACCAGATCACCGAACCGCTCGGCCCGTGTCGAGGGCGCGAAGTTGCCGTGCTCGGCGACGAACGCCTGCAGAGTGTCGAGAAAGTCCAGGCACCAGCGGGCGTCGGCGAGCCGGCCGACGCGGCGGCCGCCGACATCGACGTATACCGGCGAGGTGTGCGCGAGGACGCTGCTGTCCAGCGTGTTCGGATGGCCTGGACCGCGGGCGATCGCGGCATACCATCCCGGTCCGTCCACTGTGGACGTGAAGGCCAGCTCACCCGGCGCTCCGCTGGCCAACACGCCGTCCGGGCCGACGATCGTCATCTCCTCCACACCCACGCCGGTGACCGCGGCGGTCATGTCCAGGCGGTCGCCAGAAGAGAGCTCCAGGACCTCACCAGGACCGTGTCCGTTCACGGCGAAAGTCAGCCATGGACCGTTGGTCACGATCGTACGACCGGCCCGGATCGCCTGCTGGAAGGCCTCGACCGAGAGCGGCTCGTCATCGAGTTTGGCATAGACCCGCGCCCAGCCGGGCGGGTTGGACGCGACGACCGGACCGTGCGAGAACGACAGGAACACGTCCGTACCAGCCGTCGCGGCCAGCCGGATGCCGCAGGAAAGCAGGCGATGGTAAAGGAAAATGGCACCCTCGTGCATGAGCGGCGACAGTACGTCCACCGAGTCGACGACACCGAGCGCGGCGTCGGCGACCAGCTCCCGTGCCTCCACCGACCGCGGAAAGCTGAAGAACCGGTCGGTCGACCAGTCGTCGGGAAATGCCGAGTTGGACGGATGCGCGTAGCCGACGGTCGCCGACAGCGACCGCAGCTCCTCGCAGGCGGCTTTGTTCGGCGGCCAGTCGTCGGGATGTTCGGTGCCGTCGAACCCGGAGAAATACCGCTTCGGGGGCGCGGTCACGCCGAGACCGTGGACATGACCGAGCAGGTTGTTGCGGTATTCCACACCCATCCGCGCGACGGCGTCCGCAGACGAGAAGGGCAGGTCCGCGCCGGCGAAACTTTCCAGCATTTCGCGGTCATAGACATGGGCGCCGGAGAAGTTTCCCGCCACCAGGTTCATCAGGTGCAGGCCCTCGCCGGCCTGCATCCGCGCGGCGTCGAGCGGATGGCACACCAGATCGCCGCTGTAGTTCTGGTGGACGTGCAGGTCGCCGCCGTACCATCCGTCCGCCGCCGGGTCGATCAGCCGGGACGGCTCGCATTCCACCGTGACAGTCCGTCCCGCCTCGGGACGGACCTCGAACTCGGTCCGGTCGAACTCCAGCCCGCGCGTGCAGGCGACCCGCAGGTCATCGGCCGGTACGGCAAGCGTCACGGTGTCGGCGTGAAAGAACGGCCGATGGTGGATGTCCCATTTCCGCAGGACCCCGTCCGGAAACCAGGCCCCACCGGTCGAGTCGACGACAGACCAGCGAGCACACCCAGACGCCGACAACCGCAACTCGGCCGCCTCGCACGGCCGAACGGCGTCTGTCACCTCCAGCCGCACCTCGCCGAACCGGAGGTCGAAGGCGTCGTGCACGTCCGTCACGACGATCGCCGCTCCCCGAGGTGCGACCGTCACGTCCTGTCCGGCGACGACGAGCGAGATTTCCCGATCCAGAGCCGAATCGACGATGACGTCGATCTGCCGCCGATGGCCGGCGATCACCGGGCGCGCCGCTCCACGGCGGGCGGCCAGGGCGCCGGACTCGCTCACGGTGACCACCACGACTCCGGCCGGGACCTCGTCGCCGATCAACTGGCGGACCGCCGCCGCCGAGTCGCCGCCGGTTCGTTCGAGCGCATCGAAGAACGGCCCCAGCAGGGAGAACCGGGCCCACCGGAAGACATCCGGCATCGCCTCGTCGCCCCAATCCCAGCCGATCCGGTCCCGCAGCCGCCGATAATGTGCCAGCGCCTCGATAACCTCGGCGGGCAGGTCGAGTGTGGTGGTCTCGTGGCAGCACATGGTCCAACTCTGCCAGAACATCTCGGATCCGGCAGGATCAGTTAGCCGAGGTCCTGATCTTGCTGGTGGGCGTTTTTTCCGGCTCGAACAGTGGCCGGGCCGGTTCGGGGATGCCGCGGCGGATGTCGCCGGGGCTGCGTTCGGGCCGGCGTGGCCGGGTGGCGATGGAGTCCAGTTGCCAGGGCACGCTGGTGACCATCACGCCGGGTTCGAACAGCAGCCGGCCTTTCAGCCGCAGCGCACTTTGGTTGTGCAGCAAGTGTTCCCACCAGTGGCCGACGACGTATTCGGGAATGTAGACGCAGACCACGTCACGCGGACTTTGTCGTCGTACGTTTTTCACGTATTCGACCAGTGGACGAGTGATCTCCCGGTACGGCGAGTCGATCACGGTCAGTGTGACGGGGATGTTGTTTTCCTGCCATTTCCGGCGAAGTTCGTCGGTGGTCGCCGGGTCGACGTTCACCGTGATCGCGGTCAACGTGTCGGGTCGGGTGGCGCGCGCGAACGCGATCGCGCGAAGGGTCGGTTTGTGCAGGGTGGAGACCGGTACCAACGCGTGTACGCGGCTGGGGAGAACGGTGCTGGTCTTGTCCGGCGCGAGTTCCTGCCGTACGCGGGTGTAGTGCCGGTGGATGCCGCGCATCATCAGATAGAGCAGCGGGATGGCGATCACCACGAGGTACGCGCCGTTGAGGAACTTCGTTGCCATCACGACGATCAGGACGATGCCGGTGAAACACGCGCCGACCGCGTTGATGACGCGCGACTGCTGGATCCGCACCCGGTCGGCGGCGGTGGCCGCGGTCCTGAGCTCGCGGGTCCAGTGCCGCACCATTCCGGCCTGACACAGGGTGAACGAGGTGAAAACGCCGACGATGTAGAGCTGGATCAGCCGGGTCGTGGAGCCGTCGAACACGTAGATCAGCAGACCGGCGATGCCGGCCAGCGCGATGATTCCGTTGGAGAAAGCCAATCGGTCGCCGCGGGTGTGTAGTTGCCGCGGCATGTAGCGATCCTGGGCCAGGATCGAACCCAGCAACGGGAATCCGTTGAAGGCGGTGTTGGCGGCCAGGATGAGGATCAGCGCCGTGGTGGCCTGGATGTAGTAGAAGAACACGTTGCTGTCGCCGCCGAACACCGATGCGGCGATCTGCGCGATGACCGTACGCTGCGCCTCGGTGTGGCAGTTGCCGGCGAAACCGCCCAGATCGCAGGTGTTTTCGGCGATCCGTACGTGCGCGATCATCGCCAGCAAGGTGATGCCGGCGAACATGGCGATGGACAGCAGCCCCATCGCGGTCATGGTGCGCGCGGCGTTCAGACTTTTCGGCTTGCGGAAGGCCGGTACGCCGTTGGAGATCGCCTCGACGCCGGTCAGCGCCGTGCACCCGGACGAGAACGCTCGCAATATCAGGAAAACCAGCGCCAGGCTGCTGAGCCCCACGTACTCCGGCCGGATCGTGTAGCCGGCGCTTTCGGCGACCGGCGCGTGGCCAATGGCCGTACGGGCCAGGCCGACGACGATCATCACCATCACCCCGACGACGAACGCGTACGTCGGCACCGCGAACGCCCGGCCTGACTCGCGGACACCACGCAGGTTCATCGCGGTCAAAAGAACGATAAAGGCGATGTTGATGCCGACCCGGTACGGGTTCAGCTGCGGGATCGCGGAAATGATGTTGTCGACACCGGCCGCGACCGACACCGCCACCGTCATGATGTAGTCCACCAGCAGCGCCGCGGCGACCACCAGACCCGCCGAGCGGCCCAGATTGCGGGTGGCGACCGTGTACGAGCCGCCGCCGCCGGGATAGGCCTTGACCACCTGCCGATAGGACAGCACCACGACGGCCAGCAGGACGACCACCGCGAGACCGACCCACGGTGCCAGGTAAAGAAAAGCCAGCCCGCCCAGGCTCAGGATCAGCAGGATCTCCTGTGTCGCGTACGCGACCGACGACAGCGGGTCGCTGGCGAAAATCGGCAGCGCGATCCGCTTGGGCAGCAACGTCTCGCTCAGTGAGTCGCTGCGAAAGGGGCGGCCGAGCACCGCCCGCTTGATCCACGACGTGGGTGTCGGCACGTCAGGGAGCATAAAGTCGGCCGCAGCCGCGACGCTGTATGGATCTCGTTAAGATCCCGCCCGTCGGCGTAGCCGGACAATCAAGGCCCGAAGTGTCGCGAGCAGGCCGGAATATAATGCCGGCCCTTTGACCGTCGACAGTCACCAGCTCACGGTCACCCCAGCCGGTCGCGGTTGGTTTGGCGAAAGGTGGATGGGGTGGCGTTGTGGGTGCGTTTGAACGCGACGCTGAAGGCGAACGGGTCGTGGTAGCCGACGGTCCTGGCCACGGCGGCGACGGTGGAGGTGGTGTCTCGGAGCAGGTCGGCGGCGATGGTCATGCGCCAGTTCGTGAGATAGGTGAGCGGCGGCTGGCCGACCAGCTTGCTGAAGCGTGCGGCGAAGGTGGCGCGTGACAGGCCGGTCTTGGCGGCGAGATCGTCGACGGTCCACGGGTGTGCGGGGTGCTCGTGCAGGAGCTGGAGCGCGTCGCCGATGGCTGGATCCGACAGAGCACGGCACCATGCGGGCAGGGTGGGTTCGGCGCGAGCGCACCACGCGCGGAGGGCGAGGACGAGGAGCAGGTCGAGCAGGCGCCGTAGGACGGCATCCTGGCCGGGTTCGTCCAGGCGGGTTTCTCGGGTGAGCAGCTCGAGCACCGGGGTGGTGCGGGGCTCGGCCGCTATGACCGCGAGTGGTGGAAGCATCGCCAGGAGGCGGTCGGTGACCGCACCGTGGAGGTTGTACGCGCCGCGGAGCAGGATCGTCGCGCCCGCGGTGTCCTCAGCAAGACCGTACGTTCGCGTGCTGATGTTCGCGTGGTCCGCTGGTACGTCGCCTGCTCCGGCGAGGTATTTGCGGCCCTTGTGGATGACGTACTGTTCGGGTGTGTCGGCACTGTCGGCGATCGTGTAGCGCGGTGTCTTGCTGATGAGCGCCACGTCGCCGGCCCTCAGGTCCGTCGGTGATCCGGCATGCCCGGCGAGCCGGATCGTGGCGGGGCCGCCGAGCGTCGCGATGATCGTGAGCGTCGGCGCGTCGGCGTACGTCATCGACCACGGTGGTGGATGGATGAGCTGCCGCACCTGCGCGTCGGTGGCTTGAGCGCGGGACAGGAGGTCGCTGAGTACGTCCACGCCATCAAGGTAGACGATCGCAAAGGTATCTCGGAGTTCTGCCGATGGATCGTCTGACTGGCGTGGTGTTGCGTTGATGGTGTGACCCACCTACCCGACCTTGACAAGAGCGTTCCTTCGAAGAATCGTCGCGGATCCCGCTCCGCGGCGTCCGTGAAACAGGCGAGGACCCGGGCACAGGACTGGATCGTGTTGGTCCTGTTGTGCCTGGCGCAGTTCATGTGCGTCCTGGACGACACGATCGTCAACATCGCGCTGCCGTCCATCCAGGCCGAGCTCGGATTCACCGGTGCCGGTCTGCAGTGGGCGCTCAACGGATATCTGCTGACCTTCGGCGGACTCCTGCTGTTGGCCGGTCGTGCGTCCGACCTGTTCGTACGGCGCACGGTCTTCCTGACCGGCCTGGCGGTGTTCGGCGCGGCGTCGCTGACCTGTGGTCTTGCGGCGAGCTCCGGCATGCTCGTCGTCTCGCGAATCGTCCAGGGCGTCGGCGCGGCCCTGATGTCGGCCTCGGCGCTGGCCATCCTCACGGCGACCTTCACCGGCCCGGCCCGCGCCCGCGCATTTGGTGTGTGGGGCGGGATATCCGGTTTCGCGGGCGCTACCGGTGTGTTGCTCGGCGGCGTGCTGACCAGCTCGCTCAGTTGGCGCTGGGTGTTCCTGGTCAACGTGCCG
Organism: Fodinicola acaciae; assembly: GCF_010993745.1. Lineage (NCBI taxonomy): Bacteria > Bacillati > Actinomycetota > Actinomycetes > Mycobacteriales > Fodinicola > Fodinicola acaciae. The sequence goes on along the minus strand of NZ_WOTN01000001.1, from coordinate 2,757,087 downwards.
GTCCTGATCGTGGTGGCCGTCCTCACCCTGCGCCGCGTGAGTGCCACCCGTTCGCCGACGCGTGCCTCGCTCGATCCCTGGGGAGCTGTCACCGTTACGGCCGGCATCGGGCTGCTGATCCTGGGCATCGTCGACTCCAACCAGTACGGCTGGGGTTCACCGTGGACTCTGTCACCGCTGGCCGCGGCGACGATCCTTCTGGTCGCCTTCGTACTGGTCGAGTCCAGGCATCCCGCGCCGCTGGTCCCACTCGGCGTCTTCGCGCGGCGCAACGTGACCGGCGGCGCGATTTGCGCGCTGTTGCTGGCAAGTACGATGCTCGGCACGTTTTTCTTCCTTTCCCTGTATCTCCAACAGGTGCTTGCCTTCAGCGCCGTCCAGAACGGGGTCGCGTTCCTGCCGTTCGCGATCGCGGTCATGGTCTCCGCCGGGATGTCCGCTCGGCTGGTCACCACACTCGGCTTCAAGCCGCTGCTGATGGCGGGGTTCGGGCTCCTGGTGGCCGCGCTGCTCTGGCTGGCGCAGGTCCACCTGGCCGGCAGCTATTGGATCGACGTACTGGGACCGGCACTGCTCGCCGGCGTCGGGTTGGGAACGCTGCTGGTCAGTTCGGTGACCGCCACGACCCAGGATCTGAGTGGCGAAGGCGAGCTGGGGCTCGCGTCCGGCCTGGTGACCAGTACGAACCAGGTCGGCGGCGCTCTCGGACTGGCCGTCCTGTCGACCGCCGCGTTCGCTCGCGCCGGCGACCAGACAGCCGTACGTGCCCCGGCGCCGGAGGCACTGCTGGCCGGGTTCCAGCTCGCCTTCTATCTCGCCGCCGGCCTGTCATTTCTCGGGTTCCTCGTGTCCGCGCTGGTGATCACGCGCAGCGCCGGGCAGCCGTTGAACGAGGCGCAGCGGATCGCGCGGCACTGACCATCCTCGCCAACCGGCACCGTCGTGGTCGTTCCAGGTGAAACCGATCGGGACGTTGCGTGGCGTGCCAACGTACGCCCGCCGGGCCAGGTCGCGGGCCAGCAGCTCCTACGCGCAGAGCCGGGACCGCCGCCGTGGCCAGCCGACAAAGGGTCGGCTGGCCACGGCGTTATCGGTCCTGCTGATTTCTCCTGGTTTACTTGTCGATCTCGTAGCGCAAGAGTGTGATGCCGTTGGTGAACAGTGTCGCCTCTTCCGGCTTGAGGTCGTGTCGATCCTCGAAGACGCGCGTCCCGGTGCCGCGTGAGACCGGGCAGACCAACAGCCGCACTTCGTCGACGAGCCCGGCATCCAGCAACGAGTGCATGAGAGTCAGGCTGCCCCACAGCCAGATGTCCTTGCCGTCATCGGCCTTCAGTTCCCGGACGGTGGCAGCCGGGTCCTTGGTCACCGTCGCGGCGGGGAACTCACCCCATGGGGCCTCGTTCAGTGTCGAGGAGGCGACGAATTTGGTCAGATCGTTGAGTTTCTGGCCGTACTCACCCTGCTCCTTGGCGTTGGGCCAGTAGCCGTTGGACATCGCGTACGTGTTCGCGCCCAGGATCATCGTGTCAACCGAGTCGATGAATCCCATCACGCTTGCCTTGTACGCCGGGTCGGTCTTCTCAGAAAAGGGCTCCGCCGTGACAAAGCTGAGCCCGCCGTCGTCCTCGGCTGCGATGTTGTCAACGGTCACCCACTGCTGAACTACCAGTTTTCGCATAGGTCGATCTCCTTTCCCGGTCAGCTTCGCCGATCCTGCGCGCGAGCGTCATCATCAGATCTGGGGATGTACCAGTCCGGTGAACACCCGGCACGTACACAGCGGGCCCCGGAACGCCGGACAGTCCGGTGCTCAGTTTTGCCGCCAGCGGAAGGAGATCTCCGGGTACTGGGATGATGGCCGGTTCAGCAGTGGTGAGGACCAACCCTTCAGGTGCCGGTCGAAGAACGCGCGGACGTACGCGCGAGTGATGGGGACGGCGCGCGAGCGGATCGCGGCGGTGCCGAACAGGGAGTCGATCTGGCTGGCCGTGAGGATGTCGGGAGTGCCAAGGAAATCCAGCAGCGGCGCCGGATCCATGAACGTCCAGTGGCCGCTGCCGGCGAGGTCGAGGTGTCGGCCCCAACCGCGATGGTGCGCTTGGAAAAGCTTCCAGTGGGTGCCGAAGGGACCGTCCTCGGGTGCGAAATCGCCCGCCTCGGTCAACAACATGAACGGATGTGGCAGGCCGTTGGTCGCGACACTGGTCGCGATCGAGCTGTCGATCCCCAGTCCGGCGACAATTCTGGAGTCGACGCCCATCGCCGCCGACACCGCCGATCCACCGCGGGAATGGCCGAAGGCGCCGATGGGGCACCGGGGGTCGCGCAGCAGGTCGACGACCAGTCGCAGATCGCCAGAACGCAACTCGTCGAGTTTGTCGGGCAGTTGCTCCTCGGTCCAGCCGGGGATCTTCGGGTCGCCCATGCCGACGATCCGACCGTGGGGAAACCGCACCGCGACCGAGTCGAACGTGTGGTCCAGCGCCACCACCAGATAACCGTGACTGGCCAGGTCTTCGCAGAGGGCGGTGGCGCTGGCTCGGTACGAGCCGGATCCGTGGCTGTAGAGGACGATGGGAAACGTGCCGGCGCGTGGCGCGTCACCGGTCGAATGCGTTCGGATCCGGCAGAATCGGCCGGGAAGCGAGACACCCAGGCCCTGGTCCAGTCGATCGCTGACCGATCGGCTGACGTACGCGGCGCAAGGTCCGCCGGGCCGCCGGGTCGGATACCAGAACTGCACCATGATCTCGCGCCGGCGCTTCGTGAACGGATCGATGCGGACCGGATCGACGACATGGCGAACGGTGGTCGCGATCGGCCATCTCCCGGTCGGCGTCGCCAGCGCCGGAGCCGAAGCTGCCCGTGCCGGGGTGGCGGACAGCAGGCCAGGTGCGGTGGCAGCCGCCACACCCACTGCCAGAAGGGTCGCCAGTCGCCGCCTGCTCAGGTCAGATCCGTGCCAGGGCGATGATGTCCATTTAGCGGTCATGGACTCATCTCACCGAGCGGACAGCGCTGACGGTATCTGCCGATCGGCAGATACCGTCAGCGAACTCGCGGAGGCGGTGGTCAGGCGTTGATCTGTTTGGCCGCGTCGGTCGATTCGATGGCGATCTTGCGGGGTTTGGCCTGCTCGACGACCGGGATCCGGATCGTCAGCACGCCCCCCTCGTAGCTGGCGTTGACATGTTCGGCGTCCAACGTGTCGCCGAGGAACAACTGGCGGCTGAACACCCCGCACGGGCGTTCGGCGACGGTGAGTTCGACGTCGTCACCGTACTCGGTCCGTCGTTCGGCCTTGACCGTCAGGACGTTGCGTTCCAGGTCCAGTTCAATCGAGTCCGGTGCGATGCCGGGCAGGTCGAAGTGCACGACGTACTCGTCCCCTGACCGGTAGGCATCCATCGGCATGGCCGCCGGCCGCGTGCGAGTGCCGTTCGCGTCTTCTTGGGTCCTCTTTTGGCGCGACTCCTGGTTTGCCGGCTGTCGGGGCAGCCGTCATCGGTGCGGCGGGGCGGATGCCGGGGCCGCCGCGCGGCACCGCGTCACGAGACGCACGGCGGTCGGAAGACGGAGGACTGGTTGAGGCTCGGACCGCCCGAACGAAGGGCTGGCGGCCACCGACTCCGCCTCGCTTTCTATCGCCTTTCCACGGCGTCGCGGACAGACCTCACCTCCTCTCACCTACCGATCGGGTGCTGTGAAAACTCGAGCCTGGTACGTGTAAAAGCGGCGGCGCGCGCTGCCGGCGTCGACGCGACCGTGGCCGTGCCGACCGCCCGGCTAGGCGACGTGGCTGGCCGGCAACCAACTCCGGCGGCCTGTCAGGTTGGTGGGGCTTGGCGAGGAACTGACAGGGCGGTGGCTGCTGTCGGCCGGGATACGACGCGGCGATGATCGCGTCGAACTCCGCCCGCAACCACTCCACGTCGGCTGACACGGCGTCGGCGAAACAGCCCAGCGTCGCCGTGTCGGAGGCCCAGGTGGGGCACGTTGTCGCTGTTGGCATCGAGGCTCACTCCCCAGTACGTCGCTGGCACGTACACCAGGTCATTCACCCTGATATTTTTTCTATAGCGCAGACTGTAGATTGTGTCAAGAGGTCGTTGCAGATACCATCACGTGATGACTGCGGAATCGGCGCGCTCAACGAGCCGCCCCGACCGGTTCGACGACCTGGCCCGGCTGGATGACCAGGACTATCCCACCTACACCACGGGCCAGGGCGCCACCTTGCTGGACGTGCAGGTGGCGTTCCTACGCAGCCTGGACGCCGCCGGCGTCGTACGCCCCGCACGCTCCGCCGGCGGACACCGCCGATACAGCAGGCGCCAGCTCGCCCGCGTCAGCCGGCTACGCGACCTGTTCGACGAAGGGCACAGCATGGCAGCGGCGGCCCGTATCGCAGACCTGGAAGATCAGCTCGCCGACGCCCACCACGAGATCGCCGCGCTGCACGAGCGGCTCGCGCGCACGAACCAACCGGAGTGATCCGGCGGTCCCGGCGTCCAGGCAGTTCTGTACCTACCAGTATGTACACTCAGGTCATGGAGATTCACCGGAATGGAGAACGGCGGCGCGGGCCCGAGGAATGGTTCACCGGGGTCGTTCACCTTACGCCGATCGCGACGCCGGCTGACGACTCGCGGCTGGCCATCTTCGACGTGGTGTTCGAGGCTGGCGCGCGTACGGCGTGGCATTGGCATCCGCACGGTCAGGTCCTGCACGTGACCGAGGGTTGGGGTCGGGTTGGGCGACGGAACGCGCCGGCAGAGGAGATCCGCCCCGGCGACTCGGTGCGGATCGCGCCAGGCGAATGGCACTGGCACGGCGCCGGCCCCACGACGAGCATGAGGCATCTGGCCGTACAGGAAGCGGCGGAAAACGGCACGACCGCCGAGTGGGGTGAGCACGTCACCGACACGGACTACCAGGGTCGCGCGACGCTTCTCAGGTCGCGGCTGACGGCCGCGAAGCGTACGGAAAGCGTGGAGGTGCGGCGAATTCGGCTGTCGCCAAACGAGGTCCCAGGCGCACACGTCCACAACTGTCCGGTGGTCGGCAGCATCGAGCAGGGCTCGGTCACCTTCCAGCGCGAAGGCGAGCCATCGGCCGTACTTGGGCCTGGCGACGTCTTCTACGAACCCGAGGCCGTGACCATCTCGCGGTTCGACGCGGGGCCGGACGGACTGACTTTCCTCGCGTACTTTCTTCTCGACGGCGGCCAGTCGCCGGAGATCGAGCTGGTGGCGAAACACTAGCGAGCAGCAGATGACCGACAGTCAATCCCCCGCGGGTAGCGGCCGTCGGCGCATGGGACGCATCGATGTCGGCGATCATCGTTCTTGCCTGCGGCCTCTGCGGTCTCCTGGTGAGGGAAGCAGGCAGCCGTGCCCTGCGGCGGCAGTGGCTGTGTGAGCACTATCTAACGAAGCGCTGCCGGATTTCCTGACAGGATTTTCTTCATTCTTTCGGCGCCGCGGAGCTGGCGAGCCGGGAAGCATTCCCATCCTATTGGTGCCCCCGGCAGGAATCGAACCTGCGGCCAAGTGCTTAGAAGGCACCTGCTCTATCCGCTGAGCTACGGGGGCCAGTCAGGCAGCACAGGGGGACGTGGAGCCGGCCCCCGTACGCCGCGGTCAACAGGGTAGCCGCTCACCCGGTGTATTCACAGCCAGCCGTTCCGCCGAGTCACACCTCAGCCGCTCCGGCATCCGGGATTGCCCCAGACCGGCATAATGCCCTGCGACGTTCGGGAGGGTGAATGATCGAGTCGCGGGATGGCCGGGAGGTCGTCGTCACCGGAGTCGGTGTGGTGTCGCCGGCCGGCATCGGCGCGGAGGCCTTCTGGGCCGGGTTGTCCAGGCCGGTGGAGGATGCCACGACGCGCGAGGTGACCGGGTTCGACCCGGCCGACTGGGGGCTGACCAAGCAGCAGGTCAGGCGTACGGACCGGTTCGTACAGTTCGCGCTGGCGGCGAGTGCCCAGGCGCTGGCCGACGCCGGTTATGCGGACGACGGCCTGGACGATCCGGAGCGGTGGGGGATCGTGATCGGCAGTGGCATCGGTGGCGCGCTGTCGTGGGAGACACAGGCGTACGTGCTGCGGGATTCGGGGCCGCGCAAGGTCTCGCCGTTCACCGTGCCGATGGTGATGCCCAACGGCGCCGCCGGCGCCGTGTCGATCCGCTATGGCCTGCGCGGTCCGTGCGAGACGATCTCCACCGCCTGCGCGACCGGTACGCACTCGGTCGCGGCGGCGGCTCGGCTGGTCGCGTCGGGGCGGGTGGACCGCGCCATCGCCGGCGGCTCCGAGTCGTGCATGACCGGCACGAACGTTGCCGCTTTCGGCAACATGCGGGCCCTGTCGCCGACCGGCCGGTCGCGGCCGTTCGACCCCGATCGTGACGGGTTCTGCGCTGCCGAGGCGGCGGGCTGCCTGGTGTTGGAGACCGCCGAGTCGGCGGCCAGCCGCGGCGCGCGGGTGTACGCGAAGGTCGCCGGCGCGGCTTCGACGGCGGACGCGTTCCACATCACCGCGCCGGCTCCAGGCGGCGCTGGCGCCGCGCGGTGCATGCGGCTGGCGATCGAGGATGCCGGCGTACGCGTCGAGGACGTCACGCACGTCAACGCGCACGGCACGAGTACGGAGCTCAACGACGCCGCCGAGGCAGAGGCGATCAACGCCGTTTTCGGTGCGCACCGGCCGGTCGTCACCTCGATCAAAGGCGTGACCGGTCATTCGCTCGGAGCCGCCGGCGCGGTCGAGGCGGTGGCTCTGGCGTTGACTTACAAGCACAGGACCATCCCACCGACCATCGGCACGTCCACTGTGGACGAAAAGCTCGATCTCGATGTCGCGTTGACGCCGCGCGAGTGGCAGCCGGGGGTCGCCTTGTCCAACTCGTTCGCCTTCGGCGGACACAACGGGACGCTGGTCTTCACCCCAGCTGGAACAGCCACCCCAGCGACGGCAGTGTGACGGCGGCGATGAGCAGGCCGCCGATGATGGCGGCGGTGCCGGAGATCAGGTAGGTCCACGGCTGCGTACGCGTGTCGAAGCCGTCGACCAGCACGTTCGCCGGATCGTCCGGCAGATAGCGGACCGCCACCTGGCCGCCTGGCCGCAGCTTCTTGGACCTGGCGACCCGGCCGACCGACCGCGAGGCGGTCGAGGTGACCGTCACGGTCCGGCCGGCCGCCTGGAAGCTGACCTCTGCGCGCGTGCTCAGCCGTGAGCGGCGCAGGCGGACCAGCGTCGCCTTGGTCGAGCGGCCTTCGCGGCGCAGCAGCGCGTGCCGGCGCGACTCGGCGACGCCACCGCCGACGTACACGAGTCCGATCACGACCAGCAGCACCGCCAGACCGATCAGCACCGCCAGTCCGAAGTGATCCACGTGCTGAGCCTACATACCACGTCTGGCGGCGTTTTCCGGGTTTTCCACACCTCGATTCGCCGTCCACAGATTTGCCGCCGGCCACGCCATGACCTGGACTTTCGCGGGATCGTGGAGACACCGCGAGGCAAGGAGAGGCAGATGTCAGGAGAACCCTTGGTGACGATGGTGGGCAACGTCGCCGGTGGACCACACCTCAAGAAGGTGCGCAACGGCTGGTCGGTGTGCAACTTCACCATCGCCGCCAACCCGCGGCGCTTCGACGCGACCAGCAAGGAGTGGAAGGACGACGATCCGCTCTTCCTGCGGGTGAACTGCTGGCACCAGATGGCCAAGAACGTGGCGGCCAGCCTGGTGAAGGGCGATCCGGTGGTGGTCTATGGCAGGTTCCTGGTGCGGCAGTACGAGGTGGAGGGCCAGCGCCGCACGTCCAACGAGATCGAGGCGATCAGCGTCGGGCCCAACCTGCAGTTCGGCCAGTGCAGGTTCAGCAAGGAGCCGGCCGGGCCGCCGGAGCAGGAGGTCGTACGCGCCGCATAGCAGTCGGTGCGACATCCTAAGAGGTCCCTACGTGCGGCCTCTAAGATCGGAGGCCGTGACTGATAACGATTCCCGGGTGGCTGAGCTTGCCGCCGCCGTGCAGCGGGTGCTGCCGTCCGTACGAGCCGACCTGGAACGGCTGGTCCGCATCCCCAGCGTGAGTGTGGCGGACTTCGACCAGTCCCACGTGCGGGCGTCCGCCGAGGCGGTGGCGACACTGTTCCGCGAGGCCGGCGCGGCCGACGTGCAGATCCTGTCGGTGCCGGGCGGCGCGCCGGCGGTCGTGGCGACCTATCCGGCGCCGGAAGGAGCGCCGACCGCGCTGCTGTACGCGCACCACGACGTGCAGCCGCCGGGGCCGGACGAGCTGTGGGAGAGCCCGGCGTTCGAGCCGACCGAGCGCGACGGCCGGCTGTACGCGCGCGGTGCGGCCGACGACAAGGCTGGCATCGCCGCGCACCTGGCCGCTCTGCGCGCGTACGACGGCAAGCCGCCGGTCGGCGTGACGATCTTCGTCGAAGGCGAGGAGGAGATCGGCTCGCCGACGCTCGGACAGTTCCTCGCCGCCTACCGGGACCGGCTGGCCAGCGACATGATGGTGCTTGCCGATTCCGGCAACTGGGCCATCGGCCAGCCGGCGCTGACCGTCAGCCTGCGCGGCCTGGTCGACTGCTACGTGAACGTACGTGTGCTGGAGAAGGGCGTACACAGCGGCATGTTCGGCGGCGCGGTGCCGGACGCGCTGACCGCGTTGTGCCGGCTGGTCGCCACGCTGCACGACGAGGAGGGTCACGTCGCCATCCCAGGCTTCGGGCCGGCGATGGACAGCGAGCTCGACATTCCGGAGGACCGGCTGCGCGCCGAGGCCGGCATGCTCGACGGTGTCGGCCTGATCGGCAGTGGCCGGCTGACCAGCCGCGTGTGGAATCAGCCGGCGCTGAGCGTGCTGGCGATTGACGCGCCGCCGACCAAAAAGGCGTCCAACACGCTGCTCGCCTCCGCGCGCGCGAAGCTGAGCCTGCGCGTGCCGCCGGGCAGCGACGCCAAAGCCGCGTACGAGGCGTTGGTCAAGCACCTCCACGAAAACGCGCCATGGGGTGTCCAGGTCACCGTCGACCCGGGTGAGATCGGCCAGCCGTACGCGATCGACGCGACCGGTCCGCGCTACGACGCCGCGCGGCAGGCCTTCGCCGACGCGTGGGGTGTCGAGCCGGTCAACATGGGGATCGGCGGCTCGGTGCCGTTCCTGGCCGAGTTCGCCGACCAGTTCCCGGAGGCGGCGCTGCTGGTCACCGGCGTCGAGGACCCGGCGTCCGGCGCGCACGGTCCCAACGAGAGCCTGCACCTCGGCGAGTTCGCCAAGGTGTGCCTGGCCGAGACCCTGCTGCTGGACAAGCTCTCGCGGCTCTGACGTAATCGGATTCCGATTGCGTCACGGCACCAGGACGACCTTGCCGGTGGCCTGGTTGGTCTCCATGTACGTGTGTGCCGCCACCACGTCGTCCAGCGCGAAGACGCGGTCGAGGTTTGGCTGGTACGTGCCGGCCTCGACCTCGTCGACGATCCGCTGCAGCGCGCCGGCGCTGCCTTTGAAGTCGTCGCTGTGATACGCGGTGAGCTTCGAGCCGGAGGGGATCATCGCCACCGGCTCGAAGCTCGGGATGGCCCAGACGCCGCTGAGCATGCCGGTCACGCACACCGTGCCGCCGCGGTGTACGAGGTGCAGCGACTCGACGGTCGTGGTCGCGCCCACCAGCTCCAGCACGTAGTCGGGGCCGTCCGGCCAGATCTCGCGCACCTGTTTGCCCAGGTCCTCGCCGTTGTCGACGATCACGTGGTCGGCACCGCCGGCGGTCAGCGCGGCGGTCTTGTCGGGGCGCCGGGTGGTGGCGGCGGTCTCGACGCCATAGCCGCGTGCCATCGACAGTGCCGCCATGCCGACCGACGACGTGCCGCCACGTACGAGCAGCCGGCCACCGCTGCCGGGACCGATGCCGAGCGCGTCCATGGATCCCTGAGTCGTCAGGTAGGTCTCCGGCAGCGCGGCGAGGGTGTGCCAGTCGAGCGTCGTCCGCACCGGCATCAGCAGCTCGTTGGGCAGCAGCGCGAAGTCCGCATAGCCGCCGTCGAACTCGCGCCCCATCTCACCCATGATCGCGGCCACGGTCTGGCCGACCGCCAGCGCCGGATCGGTCGACTCGGCGACCACGCCGACGCACTCGATGCCGAGCACGCGCGGGAAGCTCACGTTTGGCGAGTGGCCCTGCCGGGTCATCAGCTCCGACCGGTTCAGCCCGGCGCCCTTCACCTCGACCAGGCTCCAGCCGTCCCGCACGGCCGGTCGCGGCACGTCGCGGACCTCCAGCACCTCGGGACCGCCGGCTCGTACGCACACCGCTGCTCGCATGTTCGTCTCCTGTGTCCTGATGTCATACCCGCCGGATAACGTACGTGCCATGAGCTGGCATTCCATCCTGGTGTTCCCGCCGGCCGCCGTGCTGGTGGCGCTGACGCCGGGCGCCAACAACCTGCTCGCGCTGTCCAACGGCATGCGCAGCGGCTCGCGCGCGGCGGTCGGTGGCCTGCTCGGCCGGCTGGCCGCCTTCGCGGTGTTGCTCACGCTCGCGGTGGCCGGCCTCGAAGCGCTGCTGGCCGCGTCCCGGGTCGCGTTCGAGGTGGTGCGCTGGCTCGGCGTCGGCTATCTGGTCTATCTCGGCATACGCACGATCGTCCGGCCCGGCCTGATGCTGGGGGCCGCCGGCCTGCTGGCGACCGCGAAGGCGCCGAGCTGATGCTGCTGACCAGGCTGGTCGAGACGTCCGCGGCGGTGGCGGCGACGCGCAGCCGGCGTGAGAAGGCCGAGTTGCTGGCGGCGGTGTTGCGCGAGGTCGAGCCGGAGGAGGTCGTGCCGGCCGTCGCCTACCTGTCCGGTGAGCTGCGCCAGCGGCAGATCGGCGTCGGCTGGCGGAGCATCCAGGACGTGCCGGCGCCGGCGGCCGAGCCGAGTCTGACGGTCGCCGCGGTCGACACGGCATGTGCTCGCATCGGTGCCACGACCGGAGCCGGATCGCAGGCACAGCGCCGCACGCTGCTCGGCGACCTGTTCGGTCGCGCGACCGCCGTCGAGCAGGAATTTCTGCGCCGGCTGCTGACCGGCGAGCTGCGGCAGGGTGCGCTGGCGGGGCTGATGGTCGACGCGATCTCGCGAGCGACCGGCATCGAGGTTCCACACGTGCGGCGTGCGTTGCTGCTGTCCGGCGACCTGCGCGGTGTCGCTGCGGCAGCGCTCGGCGGTGGCGCTGCGGCGCTGGCCGAGTTCCGGCTGGAGGTCGGCCGCGCGCTGGAGCCAATGCTCGCCGGCACCGCGCCCGACATCGACTCGGCGATCGAGAAGGTGTGCCCGGCCGCGGTCGAATACAAGCTCGACGGCATCCGCATCCAGGCGCACCGCGACGGCGACCAGGTGCGGCTGTTCACCCGCAGCCTCGACGACGTGACCGCGCGGCTGCCGGAGGTCGTCGAGGTCGTACGGGCCCTGCCGGTCCGGCAGATCGTGCTCGACGGCGAGGTGATCGCGCTCGACGACGACGGCCGGCCACACCGGTTTCAGGTGACCGCGAGCCGCACCGGCCAGCGCGGCGACCCGCGGCGGCTGCGCGAGCGGATGCCGCTCACCGCCGCGTTTTTCGACATCCTGCACCTGGACGGCGACGACCTGCTGGACGAGCCGGGGGACCGGCGCTGGTCCGCGCTGGAAAAGGTGGTGCCGGCGGCCGCGCGGATCACGCGCGAGGTGGTGGAGTCGGCGGAGGCGGCCGGGAGGGTGTACGCGGCGGCGCTCGCCGCCGGCCACGAAGGTGTCGTCGTCAAGGCACTGGACGTGCCCTATCAAAACGGTCGCCGGGGTGGCGGCTGGCTCAAGGTCAAGCCGCGGCACACGCTCGACCTGGTCGTGCTCGCCGTCGAGCAGGGGCACGGCCGCCGCCGCGGCTGGCTGTCCAACCTGCACCTCGGCGCGCGCGACGAGGCGACCGGCGATTTCGTCATGCTCGGCAAGACGTTCAAGGGCATGACCGACGAGATGCTGGCCTGGCAGACGGAAAAGCTGCGCGCGCTGGCGGTCGAGGAAGGCGACTGGGTGGTGCGCGTACGACCGGAGCTGGTGGTCGAGATCGCGTTCGACGGCGTGCAGAACAGCACGCGCTATCCGGGCGGCATGGCGTTGCGGTTCGCGCGCGTCTTGCGTTATCGCGAGGACAAGAAGGCGTCCGAGGCCGACACCGTGGAGACCGTACGAGCGATCTACGAAGGCCGTCCGACGGCATAGATCCGCTCCTTGAGCGCGGTCTCCGCCTCCTCGCGGCTCATCCCCAGGTCAAACCAGAGCTGGTCGGCGCGTTCGCCGTCCAGTCCGGCGGCGACCCAGGAGAACACGCCGGTGAGGATCACGCTGTCGCCGCCCGGCGGCCGCGCGCCGAGCGCGAACGACACGGCCAGCGCGGCGCGGGTGGCGATCACCCGGTCGGGGTCGTCCGGCAGCCGCCGGGCCGAGGTGAGGAACACCGGCTCGTCGATGATCTTCAGCCAGTCGACCACCGACCCGGCCACCTGTTGGTCGAGGATGCCCTCGATCGACGTGCGTACGGCCGGGCCTGGCTCGTCCGGCAGCCAGCCGAGCCAGTGGTCCGGTGGCTCGAGCCGCCTGAGGTCGTCGCGCACCGGTCCGTGGTCGGGGTTGCGTTCGTAGTCGCCGGTCGCCTTTCCGTCCGGCCCGACCAGGAAGACACCGACGATCGCCTCGGCCGGCACGTATCCGTTCGGGTCGCTGACCATCGTCGCGTCGATCTCGGCGACCGCGCCGCCGGGGTTGGCCGCGGCGGCAGCCGTCAGCTCGGCCGGAAGTTCACGCCGTTCGCGCGGCCATTGCCGCTGGTCGCTCATCCCTCAGACAGTACGGCGGCGGCGCGAGCCAGCAGATAGCGCTGCTCCGGCATGCTCAGCGTGAGGCTCGCCGCGCGCTCGTACTCCGACCGCGCGGCGGCTCGATCGCCGGACAGGTCGAGCAGATGTGCGCGTACGGCGTGCACGCGATGGTGGCCGGCGAGCGGTGCCTCGGCGGCCGCCAGCTCGGCCAGGCCGGCGGCCGGTCCGCGTACCATCGCCAGCGCCACGATCCGGTTGAGCGACACCATCGGTCCCGGCGCGATGGTGGACAGCAGGTCATAAAGGCCGAGGATCTGCGGCCAGTCGGTGTCCTCGTAGCGCGCCGCCTCGTCGTGCACGGCGGCGATCGCGGCCTGCAGCTGGTACGGGCCGACCGGCGCGCGGGCGAGCGTCGCGGCGATCAGCTCGCTGCCTTCGGCGATGAGAGCGGCATCCCACAAGCCGCGGTCCTGCTCGGCGAGCGGCACCAACGAGCCGTCGGCGAGCGTGCGCGCCGGCCGCCGCGCATCGGTGAGCAGCATCAACGCGAGCAGGCCAGCCACCTCGCCGTCGTCCGGCGCTTCGGCGAGCAGCTGGCGCGTCAGCCGGATGGCCTCCGCCGACAGCTCGACGCGGTGCAGCGACGACCCGGAGCTGGCCGTGTAACCCTCGTTGAAGACCAGGTAGAGCACCTGCAGCACCGCGTCCAGGCCGTCCGGCAGCTCGAAGCGCGCACCTTTGATCCGCGCTTTCGCGCGGCTGATGCGCTGCGCCACGGTCGCTTCCGGCACGAGGAACGCGCGCGCGATCTCGGCCGTGGTGAGGCCGCCGACCGCGCGCAGCGTCAACGCGACCTGCGACTGCTCGGTGAGCGACGGATGGCAGCACAGCTTGAGCAGTGTGAGCGTGTCGTCGACCGACGAGACGACCGGCGGATCGGTGGCCATCGCGGCGACCGTCTCCTCGCGCCGCTGCCGGGCCGTGTCGCTGCGCCACATCTCCGTACGCCGCCGCGAAGCGACCGTGATCAGCCAGCCTTTCGGGTTGGCCGGCATGCCGTCGACCGGCCACTGCTGCGCGGCCGCGAGCAGCGCCTCCTGCACGGCGTCCTCGCAGATGTCGAAACCGCCATGACGGCGTACGACCGCGACGAGCACCTGCGGCGCCAGCTCGCGCACCACCCGTTCGATGGTCATCCGAAAGCGCTGAGATCCAGCGTCGGCCGCACCTCCACGACGCCGAAAGCGGCTTCAGGGATCCGGCCGGCGATGTCGTACGCGCGCTCCTCGCTCACGCAGTCGACCAGATAGAAGCCGGCCAGATGCTCCTTGGCCTCGGCGAACGGTCCGTCGCTGAGGCTGGTGCGGCCGTCGTGCGCGGTCACCCGCGTCACCTTCGTCTGCGACACCGGCTCGGTCGCCACCAGCTCACCGGACGCGCGCAGCTCGTCGTTGAGCACCTCGTACGCGCGCAGGCCGGCGGCTCGCCGCTCCGGCGGCATGCTCTGCCAGAGCTTGGCCATCTCCGGGTTGTGGTAGATCAGGATCAGGTATTTCACGGTGCCAGATTCTGCCAAGTTTCCTCCGCCGGCATGTCGAGAACGGCCGTGGCCGGGACGGATCCTTTCAGGCGTTGAGTGCGACGAGCAGGTCGGTCGTACGCGCGCGGTCGGCGGCGGAGCCGAGCGGGAAGGCGATGAACTCGGTCGCGCCGGCGTCGAGCTGCCGCTGCAACTGCCGCTCGACCGACGACTCGTCGCCGACGACGACCACGTCCTCGACGCCGCCGGCGCCTTCGCGCTCCAACATCGACCGATAGCTCGGCAGCGTCGAGGCCATGCCGAAGTTGTCCTTGACCCACCCGCGTACGGCCGCTTCGTCGGAGGTCACCGACACCATGACGGCGGCGACGATCCGTGGCGTAGCCGACGCGGCACTGCTGATCGCCGGCACGACGTGGTCGGCGAGCGTGGCCGGGCCGGCCCAGTTGGTGATCGTGCCGTCGGTCAGCTCGCCGGCGATCCGCAGTGTGACCGGCCCGAGCGCGGAGACGAGTACGCCCGGCGGCCGCGATCCCGGCACGGTCACCGCGCCGGCCGCTTTCAGCGTCTCGCCTTCGTACGCGATCGACTCGCCGTGCAGCAGCGGCACCAGCGCCGACAGATATTCGCGCAGGTGGCGCGCCGGCCGGTCGTACGAGATGCCGAAGCGCTCCTCGATCACCACCCGGTGGCTGAGGCCGACGCCGAGCGTCAGCCGGTTGCCGACCATCGCCTGCACGCTCAGCGCCTGGCTGGCCAAGGCCAGCGGATGCAGCGGGAAGGTCGGCACGATCGCGGTGCCGAGCTCGATCCCGGGCACGGCCGGCGCGGTCGCCGCGAGCACGCTCAACGGATCCCAGTCGTAATGCTGGCCGGTCCAGAATCCGGCCAGGCCTTTCGCCGCGGTCGCTTCCGCGGTGAGTTCGTCGAGCGACTTGCCGCGCTCGTCGATCAGCAGTCCGATACGCATGAGGCTCCTTAACTGGAGGAAATTCCTCCAGTTAGCCTACCTCGGTAGAGTCGCCGGGTGACACTCCGAGCGGACGCGCGGCGCAATCGCGAGCAGATCCTCGCCGCGGCGCGCCGGCTGCTGGTCGAGCACGGACCAGACCATCCGCTTGAGGACATCGCGAAGGCAGCCGGCGTCGGGATCGGCACGCTCTACCGGCGGTTTCCTGACCGCGCGGCGCTCGTCGACGCGGTGCTCCACGACGGCATGGACCAACTGGTCGACGCGGCGCAGGCGGCGCTGCGAGAGGAGTCGGACGCGTGGTCGGCGCTCTGCCGGTTCGTACGGTTCTGTGTGCGTACGCGGCTCGGCGGACTGAGCGCGGTGATCGATCCGCTGCGGCACGAGCAGATGCGGCTGCGACCGGAGACGGTGGCGCGCCGGCGCGTCCTCACGGCGGCGCTGGGGGAGATGATCGGCGCCGCTCAGCAGGCCGGCGACCTGCGTACGGACATCGGCGTGGGTGACCTCGGCATGCTGATCAACGTGCACGTCCGCCAGTCGGCCGGTCTCGCCGACCTGAGCGAGCGGGTCGACGCGCGGCTGGCCGAGCTGCTGCTCGCCGGCCTGCGCGCGTCGGCGCAGGAGGAGTTTCCGCTGCCTGGCGAGCCACTCGGCGCGCCAGACATCGACGGCTGATTTTGGGCCCCCGTTGCCAGAGTCGTCGGCGCGTACGACAAAACCTTCGACCGTCGCTCCTCGGCGGGGTCCTTAGTCGGCGGCTTCGGCCAGGATCTGCCGGTGGACGCGGCGCTCCACGAAGACCGACAGCAGCGGGATGACGCCGGCCAGCATCACCAGCACCGTCTTCTTCAGCGTCCAGCCGACCTTGTTGCCGAGGTCGAAGACGCACAGCAGATAGACGATGTAGACCAGGCCGTGCGCCGGCCCGACGATGCTGACCACGGTCTTGTCGTGCGCCAGGTATTCCAGCGGCATCGCCACGAACAGCAGCACGATCAGGCCGACGGCGGTCACGTACGAGAGGATCTGGTAACGCAGCAGCGGACCGCGCAGCTCCTTGCGGGTCGGCCGGCGGGTCTGGACGTCAGCCATCCTGTTTGGCCAGCCAGGCGAGATAGTCGTTGTACTTGGCCAACGCCGGATCGTCCTCCTCGTGCGCCTTCACCAGCACCGGGACCGGCGCTGGCTCTGGTCGCGGCTCCGGCTCGGCCTCTTGCTGAGCCAGCGCGCGAGCCTCCAGCTGCATCATCCGGAACCAGGCCCACACCACGAACGCCGCGAACAGCGGCCACTCCAGCGCGTATCCGGCGTTTTGCCAGGTGCCGGTCGGCGAGCCGGCCCGCACGGTCTGCCACCAGGCACCGGCGACGCAGATCGCGAAGAGCACGACGGCGACGACGTGCTTCCAAAGCCATCGCCGGGAGAACATCACCTGCCGCACGCTCACAGCGTAACCCCCGGCCGCTGAGAGCAGCCTTACAGATACGCCTTGGCCGGCTTGACCATCGCGCGGACGGTGCGGCCGTCGTGGAACTCGCCGATCGCGGTCATCTCCCAACCGTCGGCGGCGCGGCGCAGCGTACACATCACCACGCCGGTGTGCGCCTTGGAGCCGGACAGGTCGAAGCGTACGAGCTCCTCGCCGGTGACGTCGTCGAGCAGCCGGCACCAGGCCGCGGACAGGTCGCTGAACTTCTGGCCGGAGAAGCTGTTGACGGTGAACACCAGCGCGACGACGTTTGGCGGGATGCCGGTCAGGTCGACGAAGATCTGCTCGTCGTCGCCTCCGCCGCCACCGACCAGGTCGTCGCCGGAGTGCCGGACCGCGCCGCCGGCGCCTTTCTGCGACATGAACCAGACCTTGTCGACGTCCTTGGCGCGCGCGTCGTAGAGGATCGCCGATGCGTCCAGGTCGATCGACCGGCCGGTGCCGGCGGCCCACCCCAGGCCCATCCGTACGCGGGTCAGCGGCGGCGCGCCGGTCTTCACCAGCGAGACGCTCTGGCCTTTCTGCAGGTTGACTTTTCCCTTGTCCAGGTTGATCTTTCCGGGCGCCGGTGCGGGTGGCTGCTGATAGGCCGGCGGTGCCGGTGGCTGCTGGTAGGCCGGTGGTGCTTGCGGCGCCGGGTCCTCCACCGAAATGCCGAAGTCGGTGGCGATCCCGGCCAACCCGGTGGCGTACCCCTGGCCGACCGCGCGCACCTTCCAGGCGCCTTGCCGGCGATAGATCTCGACGATGACCAGCGCGGTCTCGGAGCCGAGGCCGGGCGGTACGAAATGCGCGACCGGCGTGCCACCGGCATCGCTGACGGTCGCCGCGAGCCCCTGCACCATCGCGAACGTGCCGGGACCGTCGATGGTCGCCGTGATGACCACCTTCTCGATGTCGGCCGGAACGGCCGCGAAGTCGATGCGCAGCGTCGACGGCGGCTGCAGGTGCACACCGGGACCGGCCGGCTGGTTGAAGAACACGAAGTCGTCGTCGGAACGCACCTTGCCGGTCGCGGTGACCAGCAGCGCGGCGATGTCCAGCGGCGTCGAGGCCGACGCGGTGACGACCGCCACCGGACCCGGCAGCGCGGTGTTGGCGCCTTTGGTCAACTCCACCGGCATGTGCTTCCCCCAGAGACTCCGCTGCTGTTTCCCGCCACCCTACGGGCACCGAGCCAGCGAAGCCGGCGGGTGGGTGTGACCGGCGGCATAGACTCGGTTGCACTCGCGAGGAGGCAATAGATGAGTGTTGGCGACGCCGCACGAGCGAAGAGTTTGTCGTCGCGTACGCGATTTCCGGGGATAAGTCCACGTGCGTACGAGCATCCCGCCGACCGCGGCGCGCTGGTGGCGCTGCGCTCGGTGCCCGGTTTCGACAAGGTCCTGAAGGCGATCTCCGGCGCCGTCGGCGAGCGGAGCGTACGGCTGCTGGCGCTCGCCTCGCACGTACGCGTGTCGCCGCGGCAATATCCGGTGCTCGACCAGATCCGCAACGAGACGGCGACCACGCTGGACATCGCGCCGGTGCCCGAGATGTTCGTCGTCCGCGACCCGAATCCGCAGGCGATGGCGATTGGCCTGGACACGCCGATCATCACCATCACCACCGGTCTGCTGGAGCTGTGCGACGACGATGGCCTGCGGTTCGTCGTCGGCCACGAGATGGGGCATGTGCTGTCCGGCCACGCGCTCTATCGCACGATGCTGCTGTGGTTGATCCAGCTCGCGCAAAACTTCGCCTGGATGCCGCTGGGCTATTGGGGCCTGCGCGCGATCATCCTGGCGTTGCAGGAATGGTTCCGCAAGTCCGAGCTGTCCTGCGACCGCGCCGGCCTGCTGTGCGTGCAGGACGCGAAGGCCGCTCTGCGCGTGCACGCGATGCTGGCCGGCGCGACCGATCCGGACGAGATGGACGTGTCCGGCTTCCTCGACCAGGCGAACGAGTACGAGTCCGGCGGCGACATCCGGGACAGCATCCTGAAGCTGCTGCACCTGTCCGGCCAGACCCATCCGCTCGCCGCGATGCGCGCCTCTGAGCTGCAGAAATGGGCGGCCAGCGAGACGTACGCGCAGATCCTGGCCGGCGACTATCCGCGCCGCTCCGACGACGCGTCCACGCCGATCAGCGACGAGGTGAAGGCGGCGGCGCGGTCGTATAAGGAGGCCTTCACCACCTCGCAGGATCCGCTCAACAAGGCGATGAACGACGTCGGCGGCCTGTTCGCCGGCGCCGCGACGCGCGTACGCGACTGGATGACCAGCTCGTCATCGAGCAGCTCGCGCGGCACTGGCGCGCCATGGACCGACACCACCGACCACGAGCCTCCACGCGACGACACCGCTCCGCCACCACCGCCCACCTGACCCGTTATTGGTCGCATGGCCACCATGCGTGCGTCTGGCGCACGCATGGTGGCCATGCGACCACCGGTCAGTTGTGCGGCTGCTCGACGTTGGGGTGGGTGGGGTCGAGCCAGCTATTGTCCTGCGCGTTGCCGTTGTACGCGCTCTGGTAGTAGTCGTTGAAGTACTGGCCGGCGACTGGTTCGCTGCAAGGTTTCCGCAAGGTGACCACCGCTCACGGCCGGACGCACGCATGGTGGCCATGCCCGCGCTGGACGCACGCATGGTGGCCATGCGACCGTCCGAGTGGATGGCACCATGACGGCTTGCGTTGGCGTCATCGTGGTGTCATAGTAGTGCCATGGATTTGACGCCGTACGTGGAGCAGCTACGCCGCGAGCTTGCCGTGGCCGCCGAAGCCGGAGGTGACGAGGCTCGCGCGATGGCCGAGCGGCTGACCGGGCCGCTGGAGTCGGCCGCCCGGCTGGTGCTGCTGGAGGCGCTGTCGGCCGCGGCCGACGAGATCACCCGTGACCTCGCGCCGGGGTCGGTCGACCTGCGGCTGCGCGGCCTCGACCCCGACTTCGTGGTCGCACTGCCGGCGAGCGACCAGCCGGAGGAGCAGCCCGCCGCGCGCGAGGAGCTGCCGCCGGTGCCGGAGGCCGAGGACGGCTCCACTGCGCGGATCAACCTCCGGCTGCCCGAGCACATCAAGGTCCGCGTCGAGGAGGCCGCGAGCAAGGCCGGCCTGTCGGTCAACTCCTGGTTGGTACGCGCGCTCGCCGCGGCCACCGCGCCGGCCGCCACGCCGCGGCCACCGTCACCGCCAACCGGCCGCGGCCAGCGCTACACCGGCTGGGTCCGCTGACCTCTACTCGATCGCCTTTCCAGCAGACCCGGAGGGACTGCCATGCCTACTTTCGACACGCCTGAGCCGATTTCAGTCTCGGTGACCATCAACTACGGCAACGCGCGCGTCATCGCCGGCGACCGCACCGACACGGTGGTGGACGTACGGCCGAGCCGGCCCAACCGGCAGGCCGACGTCACGGCCGCTGAGCAGACCACGGTCGAGCTGGTGAAAGGCCAGCTGGTCGTACGCGCGCCGAAGCGGATGATCATGTTCGGCCGCGGCGGCTCGATCGACGTGACGATCGAGGTGCCGACCGGTTCGACGCTGCAGGCCGAGGCGGCCTGGGCCGGCATCCAGACCGACGGCCGGCTCGGCGACTGCACCATCCAGGCCGCCGGCGGCGACGTGCAACTCGGCGACACCGGCCGGCTGGACGTGCAGTCGGCGCACGGCAGCATCGTCGCCGGCGACGTGGACGGTGACGTGGAGGTCAGCAGCGCGTCGAGTCGCATCCGGATCGGCGATGTGGCCGGCTCGGCGACCATCCAGAACTCCTCCGGCGACATCAGCCTCGGCGCGGTCGAAGGCGACGTGAAGCTGAGCGGCGCGCACGGCGACCTGACCATCGACCGGGCGCTGCGCGACGTGACCGCGACGACCGCGTCCGGTGGCGTACGGATCGGCGAGCTGGTGCGCGGCGAGGTCAACATCCAGACCGCCTACGGCCGCATCGACCTCGGCATCCGGGAAGGCACCGCGGCCTGGCTCGACCTGTTTTCCAAGAACGGCACCGTACGCAACTACCTCGAGGAAGCCGACCGGCCGGACGGCGCCGGGGACACCGTCGAGGTGCGTGCCCGTACGAACTACGGCGACATTTCCATCCGCCGTCCCTGACCCGAGTTTTCCCTGACAGTCGCCGGAAAAGCCGGTGGCTGGAGACTTCACACCCTTTTTCAGGCACCACCACATTCCGCGATGACCCCTGCGCGAAAACAGGAAGGAACCGCCGTGGCCGAAGCGATCGTGGCCGAAGGTCTGGCCAAGAAGTACGGCAAAATCGTGGCGCTGGACGGCATGAACCTGTCCGTGCCGGAAGGGACGGTCTTCGGTCTGGTCGGCCCGAACGGCGCCGGAAAGACCACCACCGTCAGGATTCTCACCACGCTGGTGAAACTCGACGGCGGCCGCGCGAAGGTCGCCGGTTTCGACGTGGCGACGCAGGCCGCCAAGCTGCGCACCAGGATCGGCGTCTCCGGTCAGTACGCCGCGGTCGACGATTACCTGACCGGCGCGGAAAACCTGGAGATCGTCGGCCGGCTCTATCACCTCGGCCGGCGGCGCAGCAGACAGCGCGCACGCGAGCTGCTGGAGCGTTTCGACCTGGCCGAGGCCGGCGACCGTCCGGTGAAGGGCTATTCCGGCGGCATGCGGCGGCGGGTCGACCTGGCCGCCGCGCTGGTCGCCAACCCGCCGGTGCTGTTTCTGGACGAGCCGACCACCGGCCTCGACCCGCGGGCGCGGATCGCTTTGTGGGACGTGATTTCCGAGCTGGTCGCAGGTGGCACGACGTTGCTGCTGACCACGCAGTACATGGAGGAGGCCGACCGGCTGGCCGACCGGATCGCGGTGGTCGACCACGGCCACGTGATCGCGCTCGGCACCGCCGACCAGCTCAAGGACCAGATCGGCGGCGACCGGATCGAGCTGACCGTGACCAGCGCGGCCGACCTGCAGACCGCCTGCTATGCGCTGGAACCGCTGGCGGTCGGCGAAATGCAGACCGACCTCAGCGGTCTGCGGGTGACCGTACCGGTCGCCAGCGGCGCCGCCTCACTGGCCGAGGCGCTCGGCCGGCTGGCCAACGTCAGCGTCAAGGTGAGCGACGCGGGCCTGCGCCGGCCGACCCTGGACGACGTTTTCCTTTCCCTGACCGGACACAAAGCCGAAACCGCGAAGGAGCTGACCCGATGACCGCTGTGACGATGGCGATCACTGACGGATGGACGATCGCCAAACGCAACACGCTCAAGATCCGCCGCGCCCCTGACTGGCTCGGGTTCCTGCTGCTGTCGCCGATCATGTTCGTGCTGCTGTTCAACTATGTTTTCGGCAGCGCGATCCACATCCCTGGCACGTCCTATCGCGAGTTCCTGCTCGCCGGGATCTTCGCGCAGACGGCGATTTTCGGCGCGCAGCTGTCCGGCTATGGCCTGATCGAGGACCTGCAGAAGGGCAGCATCGACCGGTTTCGCTCGCTGCCGATGTCGCCGGCGGCCGTGCTGATCGGGCGTACGACCAGCGACATGCTGATGAACGCGGTCAGCCTCGCGGTGATGGCGGTGACCGGCCTGGTCGTCGGCTGGCGCATCCACTCGTCGCCGGCCGAGGCGGTGCTCGGATTCGTGATGTTGTTGTTGCTCGGATACGTTTTTTCGTGGGTCGTGGTGATGGTCGGCCTGGCGCTGCGTACGCCGGAGGCATTCAACAACGCCAGCATGGTCCTGATGTTTCCGTTGACCTTCGTCGCCAACACGTTCGTGCAGAGCAGCGGACTGCCGCAGCCGCTTCGCGCGATTGCCGAATGGAGCCCGGTGTCGGCCTTCACCCAGGCCGTACGCGAACTTTTCGGCAACACCAACGCGGCCATGCCGGAGCCGACCGCGTGGCCACTGCAGCATCCCGTGGTGGCCGCGCTGCTGTGGACCGTGGCGCTGCTGGCGATTTCCATTCCGGTGGCCACCTGGCTCTATCGGACCGCTGTCAGTCGCTAAGCCTTTCCAACGAAAGACAAGGAGAATCTCGATGAAATGGGACGTGCATCCAGCGCAGTTCTGGCTCCGCGGCGAGCGGCCGGCCGGTCCGGTGGCGTACGAGGAACAGCTTGGCATGTGGGTCGTCTACGGCCATCCGGAGGCGCAGCAGGCGCTCAGCGACCCGTCCGTCTTCTCCGCCAACATCATGCGGCTTTTCCCGCAGTACGAGGACAACCCGTTCAACCAGGGAAACCTGCTGCGGATGGACCCGCCCAAGCACCGCAAGCAGCGGATGCTGGTCAGCCACGCGTTCACGCCGAAGATCGTGGCCGACCTGGAGCCGCGGATCGCCGCCATCACCGACGAGTTGCTCGATGCCGCGATGGACCGCGGCCGGCTTGAGCTGGTCGCCGACGTCGCGTATCCGTTGCCGGTCATCGTGATCGCCGAGCTGCTCGGCCTGCCGGTCAGCGACCGCGAGCTGTTCCGCGACTGGGCCGACAGCCTTTTCCAGCAGAGCAACGAGTTTTCCATGAAGGACGAGACCGGCGGCTCGACCCCGGAGGAGACCGCGAAACAGGTCAAGGCGCAGGACGAGATCTTCGAGTATCTCGGCGGCCGTGCCGAGGAATATCGCAAGCGACCCGGCGACGGCCTGCTTTCGCAGCTGGTGCACGCGGAGATCGACGGCGACCGGCTGAGCAACCAGGAGATCGTCACGTTCGCGACCATCCTGCTGCTGGCCGGCCACGTCACCACGACGATGTTGCTCGGCAACACCGTCCTGTGTCTGGATGCCAATCCGGACAAGCAAAAACTGGTACGCGACGACCGCGCGAAGCTGCCGCTGGCGATCGAGGAGTCGTTGCGCTTCCTGACGCCGTTCACCGCCACCTACCGGGTCACCAACCGCGAGGTGGAACTGGCCGGCAAGAGGATCCCGGCCGACCAGATGGTGCGGATCTCGCTCGGCGCGGCCAACCGGGACGCGCGCGTGTTCGCCGACCCGGACACGTACGACCCGACCCGCGACCCCAACCCGCACATGGGTTTCGGCCGTGGCAACCACTTCTGCATGGGTGCGCCGCTGGCCCGGCTGGAGGGACGGGTCGCGCTGGACATCCTGCTCGACCGTTTTCCGGTGCTGCGTACGGACGAGGCGAACCCGCCGACGTTCATGCCGACACCGGAGATGACCGGGACGCGTACGCTGCCACTGATCAGTAGCAGGGCTCAGTAGCTGACCGACTCCTCGTCGAAGGTGACGCTGGCGAAACCCTCGATTTCCTTCTCGGGCTCGACGAGTTTTGCCGCCATCATCAGCGAAGCGACGGCGGAGGCGCCGGCGAGGCCAGCGACCAGCCAGCGGTTGGCCTTGGGCAGTTTGCGCCAGGACAGCACGGTCGCGGCGAAGTCGGCGAGGTCGGCAAGGCCGCCGAAGGCGATCCACCGGGACGCGGACACCAGCGTGTCGTCGTTTTCCTGTTCACCCATGGCGGTGAGGGTGCCGAGGCCGATCACCACGTCGCGTCCACCCAGCGCGCGGGCCAGCACCTTCGACCCGGTGCGGTCGGCCTCGGCGCCGATCCAGCTGCGGCCGACCAGCTCCGGTGCCACCATGGCGGAGATGCCAAGGACCGCGCGGCCGACAGCCAGCCAGCGTGCGCCGGCGGCCGCGCGCTCGGGAGTGAATGGCGTCATACGTCCACTGTGACATGCTCTGGCGACTCCGGCTGGTTGGCGCGCTCCCGGCGCCTTTTCCGGACTTCCAGCATCGCCAGCAAAACGTATCCGGCCACCGCCATCACGCCGAAGGTGAACCACTGGTAGGCGTACGACTCGTGGTTTCCTTCGCTGAGCGTGCCCTGCGGGATGAGCTGCGGCAGCTGGCCGGTGACCGGTGGATTTTGGCTCACCAGCTCGACATATCCGTCGTAGACCGGTCCGCCGGCCGGCAGTGTCGCCGGGTCGATGCGGGTCACCGACACGAGCTTGCCGACCGTGGTCTGGTGCGGGTCGCCGCCTTCCGGCAGCCGGACCCGGCCGGTGACGGTCACCGTGCCGTCGGCGCCGGCGACCGGTGCCGGCACCGGCTGCTCGATCGACGCGCGGGGACCCGGCGGGATCCAGCCGCGGGCGATCAGCACGCGGTTGCCGTCGGCCAGCACCAGCGGGGTGAGCACGTACAGGCCGTTGTCGTCGGCGATCTGGCGATAGCGGACCAGGATCTGGTGTGCGGTGTCCCACCGGCCGGTCGCGGTGACCTTGCGATATTCGTTTGCCGCGGCAGGTGGCGCGCCGACTCGCATCAGCTGCTGGACCGGCGTGCTGACCGCCGCCCGGGTCGCCAGGATGTGCTGGTTTTCGTCGCGTACCTGCTGCAGTCTGCCGAGCTGCCAGAAACCGAGGCTGATGAACGCGACGACCATGACGACGACGAGTGCGCCGAGCAGCAGCCACTTCGGCTTGCGGAGAAACGCCAACACACTGTCACGGTACGCCAGCGCGACCGGCGCTCCGGTGCCGGCTCATCGACGCTACCGGCGCCACCGACCTATCGGCGGTCGTGGCCACCAGGCAGCTCTGACGACAAGGCGCGCATCAGGGCCAGGATCACCTGGTTGGTCGGTGTCGGCACGCCGTGCCTGGCCCCCAGCTCGACCACCGCGCCGGTGATGAACTCGTGCTCGGTGGGCCGGCCGGCGAGCCGGTCGTAGAGCATCGAGCTGCCGCCGCCGTTGCTGCCGACGTACGCGCGATATTGCTGTGTCGCCGCGTCGACCTCGTCGTCCCGGAAGTTCGCGCCGTCGGCCTTGCCCACCGCGACGGCTTCGGTGATCAGGTCACGGGTCAGCCGTACGATGTCCGGCTCGGCCATCACGTCCAGCCGGCGCAGGGTGAGCGCGGTGATCGGGTTGGCGGCGGCGTTGCCGAGCAGCTTGCGCCAGGCGACCGTGTGGAAGTCGGCGTCCTCGACGGCCGGGATCTGCGAACCGGCCAGCAGCTTGGTGAACCGGGCCGCGGACGGTCCGGCCGGCAGGCTGATCCGTCCGTCCGAGTGCAGCGACACCTCACCTGGCGCCGTGCGCTCGGAGGCCTGGAAGATCATCGCCGGCAGCACCTTGGCCTCGACCAGTGGGCGTACGCGCTCGTCGACGCGGATGCCGTTCTGCACCACGACAACGACGGTCTGCGGCCCCACCAGCCGGTCCAGCCACGGCCGCGCGCCGGCGGTGTCCTGTGCCTTGGTGGTGACCACCACCCAGTCGTGTGCGGTCACCTCGACCGGATCGGTGACGGTGTGCGCCGGCACCTCGGACACCGTGCCGTTCTTGGTGATCCTGATCCGGTCGAAGCCGGTGCGTACGCAGAGCGTCGGCGTGCCGCCGGCCTCGGTGAAGGCCCAGCCGATCGCACTGCCGATCGCGCCGGCTCCGACGATCGCGACCGAGGTCACAGGTTTTCCTCCTTTGGCCCGTACGCCCAGATCCAGCGTTGCATCGCTTCGAAGTACGCGTCGCGTGCCGGCTTCTTCGACAGCGCGAGGTCGTGCATGCCGCCGGTGATCCGCTGGACCGTCACCAGCCGGCCGAGGCCGGCGGCCCAGCGGTTCATCTGCCGCACGTCCAGCACGGCGTCGGCGGCGAACAGCGCCTCGTCCCAGCCACGCGTGACGATCGACGCGGCCGACGAGGCGACCAGCACCGGGCACGGCACGTCCAGGCCGGCGTGTACGCGACGCTGCGCCGCGAGGATCGCGCGCAGCCAGCCGGCCCGCAGCGGCACGCCGACGATCGGCTTCCACACCTGATCGTGGTCCCACTCGCCATAGTGCGCGCTGCTGATCGACTCCATGTATGGCGTGCGATAGAGCGACGGGATGATCGTCATCGGCCGCCGCTGGCCGATCACGCCGATCGCGCTGTCGCTGACCGTACGCATCGCCGCCGGCACCGGCAGGTCGAGGAACGGCGAGTTGAGGATCAACGCGTCCACCAGTCCGCGGCCGCCGCGGCGCTCGCGTCGCGCATGAGCCCACAGCGGCGCGATCAGCCCGCCGGTGGAGTGCGCGTTGATCACCAGCGTGTCCAGGCCGTCCTCGGCGATCAGCCGCTGCGCGGCGTCCAGGTCGGCCGCGTACTCACCGAGGTTGCGGCAGAACGCGATGGTCTGGTGGTCACGCAGGCTGCGGCCGTTTTTGCGCAGGTCGATCGCGTAGAAGTGATAACCCTGGTCGATCCAGAAGTCGGCCAGGTGGGTCTGGAAGAAATAGTCGGCGTAGCCGTGCACGTAGAGCACCGCGCGCGTGGTCGGAAACTCGGCGCGGCGGCGTACGACGGTGGCGACGACCGGGCCTTCCTCGTCCGGCGCAAACTCCAGCGTCGTCTGCTCGTACGGCTCGCCGAGCAGGTCGGTCGTCCAGGTGCGTTCTGCTGTCCTCGGCACGCTCTCAACCGTACGCGGCGCGGCCGACGATTCGCGCTCGCAGCCGTCCGCTTGACTGCCCGATAATGTCCGTGGCCAGCAGGTTCGATGTCGGCGGCGCATAAAAGTGGCCGATTTGTCGCCATCTGGTCACCGATCTTTTCTGCTTTTGCGCATAACGCGCTGCAGTCGAAGAGTTACGCATAGCCTGTGCGGGTGATCGTCAACGTCGTCGGCATCCCGGGTGACCATCCGCAGCTTCCGGAGCTGCTCGACCAGGCTGACCTCGTCGTCGGTGCGCTGCCACACCTGGCCGCGGTGCCCAACGACGTGCCGGTGGTCGAGCTGGGGCCGGTCGAGGACGCGCTGGAGGCCATCGAGAAGCTGCGTCTGGACGAGGTCGCGATGACCATCGCGGCCGAGAAGATGCCGCGTACGGAGGCGGAGCCGACCGAGGTCATCTCGACCGGCAAGGGGCAGGCACAGGTGGTGGTGCTGGCCTCCGGCGATCCGACCTTCTTCGGCGTCGTACGCGCGTTGTCCGACCGTTTCGGCCGGTCGTCGGTGCGCGTCTGGCCGGCCGCCTCGACGCTCTCGCAGATGTTTGGCCAGCTCGGGATGAGCTGGGATGACGCGATCGTGATCAATGCCAACGGCGGTGGTCCGGAGGGCAGCAGGCGAGCGCTCAACGCCTGTCTGGCCTATCCGAAGGTCGCGGTGATCAGCACGGACGGCGACCTGCCCGGCCGGATCGGCGGTGGCCTGAAACACCGCGACCGGATGATGGCGGTGGCCTCCGGCGTCGGTACGCCGGACGAGCAGGTCGTCGAGCTGAGCCCGGCCGCGGCCGGAGCGCAGCGGTTCGCGCCGACGACGGTGACGGTCGTGTGGAGACCGGTCGGCCTCGGCGTCGCGCCGGTCGCCGGCGTACACGTGGCCGCCGGAGCACCGCGTACGCCGCACATCTGGGGGTTGGCCGACGAGGAGTTCGCACATGAGGACGCGACGATCACACCTGCCGAGGTGCGGGCGATCGCGTTGGGGCGGCTGGGACCGGGCCCTGGTGACCTGGTGTGGGACATCGGGTCGGGGGAGGGCTCGGTCGCGGTCGAATGCGGCCGGTTTGGCGCGGCGGTGCTGGCCGTCGAGCCGGACCGGGCCGCGTGCGTACGCATCGAGACCAACGCCAGCGCGCACTCGGTCGAGGTCGACATCGTCACCGGCCGCGCGCCGGCCGCGTTGGCCGAGCTGCCGGACCCCGACGCGGTGTTCGTCGGCGGTGGCGGCCCGGAGGTGGTGGCCGCCTGCGCGGCGCGGGCCCGCCGGTGCGTGGTGGTCGCGGTGTCCACTGTGGACCAGGTCACAGCCTGCCGAGCTGCGCTTACGTCGGCCGGGCTTGCCGTTGACGGGGTCCTGCAGCAGGCTTCAGGATTGGCCGGGCTCGGGTCCGGTGAGCGGCTGGCGACGGCCAGGCCGACATTCCTGCTGTGGGGGGAAAGATCGTAGCTCCATATCTGCTCGGCCTCCGCTTCGCCGGACGCAGGGTGCTCGTCGTCGGCGGTGGCACCGTGGCGCAGCGCCGGCTGCCGGCGCTGCTCGACGCCGGCGCCGAGGTCACCGTGGTCGCGCCCGCCGTGACCGCTGGCATCGAGTCGCTGGGCGTACGCATCGAGCTGCGGCCGTACGTGTCGTCCGATGTGGACGGTGCCTGGTTCGTGCTGGCCGCCACCGACGATCCAGCGGTCAACGCGCTGGTTGCGGTGGATGCCGAGGCGCAGCGGATTTTCTGCGTACGCGCGGATGAAGCCTCCGACGGCAGCGCGTGGACGCCGGCGGTCGGCCGGCACGACAACGTGACCGTCGCCGTACACGCCGGCCGTGATCCGGTGCGGGCCGCGGCCATCCGCAGCGCGATCGTCGAGCGGCTCGCCGACGGCTCGCTGGACGCGCCAGCCGTACGCCCGTCCGGCACCGGCATCCCCGGTGTCGCTCTCGTCGGTGCCGGCCCCGGCGATCCGGAGCTGATCACCGTACGCGGTCGCCGGCTGCTCGCCCGCGCCGACGTGGTCGTCGTCGACCGGCTCGCGCCGCATCTGCTGCTGGACGAGCTGCGCGGTGACGTGGAGGTCATCGATGCCGCGAAGATCCCGTATGGCCGCTACGTGGCGCAGGAGGCGATCAACGAGGCGCTGGTTTCCCGTGCGCTGGCGGGAAAGTTCGTCGTGCGGCTGAAAGGCGGCGACCCGTTCGTCTTCGGCCGCGGCGGCGAGGAGATCGAGGCGTGTGTCGCCGCCGGTGTCCCCGTACAGATCGTCCCCGGTGTCACCAGTCCGATCGCCGCACCTGGCGCCGCCGGCATCCCGGTCACCCATCGCGGGATCGCGCACGAGTTCACCGTCCTCAGTGGACACGTGGCGCCGGACGATCCGCGATCCCTGGTCGACTGGGCGGCTTTGGGGCGGCTGCGGGGGACTTTGGTGCTGATGATGGCGATCGAGCGGCTGCCGGCCATCGCCGCCGCGCTGATAGACAACGGCCGAGCGCCGGCTACGCCGGCCGCCGCCGTACAGGAGGGGACGCTCGGCAGTCAACTGGTCGTCAAGGGGACCCTGGAGACCATCGCCGACGACGTGTCGGCCGCCGGCCTCAAGCCACCGGCCGTCGTCGTCATCGGCGACGTGGTCGCGGTAGCCGACCGCCTCCTGCCCGCCCTGCGCATCTGACGACGCAATCGGATTCCGATTGCGTCTTTGCCCCGGCCCTGACCAGCCCCTGTTCCCTCCCCGCTCCCATTCGGACACGCGATTGACGGCCCGATTGTGACTTTTGTTGACCGCCTACCAGTGAGTAGTGGTCAACAAAGCAACAATCGGACATATCGTCAGCGGCGGGTGGAGACCGGGACGATCATGGGGGTGTCGGTGACCGGGTCGGGCAGAATTTTGGCGTCCACGTCGAAAACCTCGCGCAGCAGAGCCTGGGTGAGCACCTTCCGCGGTGGCCCGGCGGTGACGATGCGGCCGGATCTCATGGCGACCAGGGTGTCCGCGTAACGCGCGGCCAGGTTCAGGTCGTGGAGGACCATGACGACGGTGGTGCCGCGCGAGGCGTGCAGCTCGCGTACGAGGTTGAGCACGTCGAGCTGGTGAGCTAGGTCCAGGTATGTGATCGGCTCGTCGAGCAGCAGCAGATCGGTGTCCTGCGCCAAAGTCATCGAGATCCACGCCCGCTGCCGCTGACCGCCGGACAACTCGTCGACCACGCGGTTGGCGTGCTCGGCCATGCCGGTGAGCCGCAGCGCCTCGGTGATCTTCGAGTCGTCGGCGCTGGACCACTGCTTTATCCAGCTCTGGTGCGGATGCCGGCCGCGCGAGACCAGGTCGGCCACCGACAGGCCGGCCGGCGCCAGCGGAGTTTGCGGCAGGATGCCGACGGTTTTCGCGACCTCCCGGGTGGACATCCGGTGGATCTGTTTGCCGTCAAGCAAAACCGCGCCTGACCGCGGCGCCAGCAGCCGGCCGAGAGCGCGCAACAGGGTGGACTTGCCGCAGCCGTTCGGACCGATGATGACGGTGATCTCGCCGTCGGCGACGGTCAGGTCGAGGCCGTCCACGACCACCAGCTCGCCGTAGCCGAGCCGCAGTTGTTCGGCGCGCAGCCTCACGCTTGGACCTCCCGACGCTTGCGGACGAACAGATAAAGCAGATACGGCGCACCGAGTACGGCGGTCAGCGCACCGACCGGCAGGCCGCCGGGCAGCAGGCGTACGGCCAGATCCGCGGCCACCGTCAACAAACCGCCGAACACCATCGACGCCGCGAGCGGTGGCTGCACCGACCGCGTCAGCCGTGCGGCCAACTGCGGTGTCGCCAGCGCGACGAAACTGATCGGTCCGGCGGCCGCCGCCGCGATCGACGCCAAGGCGGCCGCCAGCAACAACAATCCGCCACGCGCGGCGTCGACGCGTACGCCCAGACCGCGGGCCGTGTCGTCGCCGAACTGCAAAGCACCAGTCGTGCGGCCGAAAACCAGCGCGACCGGCGCCAGCACGACCAGCGCCAACGCGGTCGGCCACACCGATTCCCAGCCGACGTCGCCGAGGTTGCCGACCAGCCAGGTGGTGGCGCGCGCGGCGTCGTCCACGTCGCCGACGGTCAACATCCAGTAGACGAGGTTTGCCGCCATGGCGGCGATTCCGATGCCGACCAGCACCATCCGGAAGCCGTCGATGCCGCGCCGCCACGACAGCAGATAAAGCAGCGCACCGGCCAAAACTCCGCCGGCGAGGCCGGCGATCGGTACGCCGACGCCGCTGGCCAAACCGCTTGCCTGGCCGCGATATCCACTGAGCAACAGCACGCCGACGGCGCCGACCGCGGCACCCCAGCTGATGCCGAGCACGTCCGGACTGGCCAGCGGGTTTCGGGAGATCGACTGGAAAATCGCGCCGGACAGGCCGAGCGCGACGCCGACCAGCGCGCCGGTGAGCGTACGCGGCATCCGCAGGTCGAAGATGATGCCGCGCATCCGGTCGTCACCGCCGCCCAGCAACGTCCACAAAACGTCTGGCAACGCGATGTGCGAGCTGCCGATGCCGAGGTTGATGCCGGCGACGGTCAGCAGCAAGGCACCGGCGACCAGGGGGACGAGCAGGCCGCGCAGCCGCACTGGCCACGCGACCGGCCCCAGCCGGAAGACGCTCACAGCCGCACCAAAGCCTTCCTGCGTACCAAAGCGATGAAGACCGGCGCACCGACCAGCGCCAGCATGATGCCGACGTCGAAGGCGTCGCCGGACAGCACCCGGCCGAGAATGTCGGCCACCAGCAACACATCCGCGCCGAGCAACGCGGCAAACGGCACCAGCCAGCGATAGTCCGGACCGGCGATCATCCGTGCCAGGTGCGGCACGACCAGGCCGACGAAGGCGATCGGTCCGCTGGCCGCCACCGCCGCTCCGGCCAGCAACGTGACCGTGACGACGCCGAGCACGCGCGTACGCCGGATACGGTGACCGAGCGCCGCCGCCACGTCGTCGCCGAGCGCGAGCAGGTTGAGGCCTGGCGCGCAGGCCACCGCGAGCACGAGGCCAGCCAACAAAAACGGCGCGGTCTGCCAGACGACCGAATAGTCGCGAGCCGCGATCGACCCGACCCGCCAGAACCGGAACACCTCCATGCCGCGGCCGTCCAGCAGCACGATCGCCGAGACCAGGCCGCCGAGCAGCGCCGACACGACCGCGCCGGCCAACGCGAGCGTCACCGGCGTGACCGCGTTGCCGCCGACGCCACCGAGCACGTAGACCGTGACGCTGGCGATCAGCGCGCCGGC
This sequence comes from Fodinicola acaciae, assembly GCF_010993745.1. Lineage (NCBI taxonomy): Bacteria > Bacillati > Actinomycetota > Actinomycetes > Mycobacteriales > Fodinicola > Fodinicola acaciae. The sequence continues at coordinate 2,724,510 of NZ_WOTN01000001.1, read as the reverse complement.
GAAGGCAAACCAGATGAAGCCATAGAGCGTGTTGATGCCGAGCGTGACGACCGCGATGACGACCGCCAGCGCGGCGCCTTGCGTCACGCCGAGCAGCCCTGGATCGGCGAGCGGATTGCGCGTGTGGCCCTGGATCAGCGCACCGGCGGCGCCGAGCGCCAGGCCGACCAGCACGCCGAGGAGCGTACGGGGGACACGCAGCGACCGGACGACGATCGCGTCAGGAGTGTCGAGATGCGTGGTCAGCGCCGACCACTGCACGTCGAACGGGATGAATCGCGATCCCAACGCCAAGCTGGCCAGGCAGACCACGGCGAGCACGACCAGCAGAGCGAGAAGCCCGAGCAGCCGCCGCTGTTGGGGCCGCATTGCCATCCGCCAGGCCTTTCCGCTTATGCTGCTAGCTGCTCGTTAGGGAAGCCTAACCGTACACAAAGGATCCTCGATGTCTCGTTCACGACCGTACCGACTGGTTGCCGCCATGCTCGCCGGCTGCCTCGCCCTGACCGCGTGTGGGTCCGGATCCGGAAGCGGTGCCGCGTCCGGAACATCGCAGAACGGATTTCCTCGTACGATCCAGCACGCGATGGGGCAAACCACGATCCCGAAACAACCGCAACGGGTTGCCGCGCTCGACGCGAGTTTCGTCGGAGCGGTGCTGTCCCTGGAGACCGAGGTCGTCGCGTACACGAAATACCGGTCCTACAACAGCCTTCCGGACTATCTCGGCGATGACCGCAAATATGGCAAAAACGCCAAGGCGATCGGCGAGCTGGAAAGTCCTGACGTCGAGCAGCTCTACGACATCAAGCCGGATCTGATCGTGTCGGCGAAGGTGCGGCACGAGAAGTTCTACAACGAGTTCTCCAAAATCGCGCCGACCGTCTTCACCGACACGACGGCGGCCGCGTGGAAGACCAACATGCGGCTGGTCGCCAAGGCGCTCGGCAAGGAAGCTTTGGCGGACAAGAAAATCGCCGCGTACGAGGCACGCGCGCGCAAGATCGGCGCCGAGATCAAGGCAAAACTCGGCAAGCCGGCGACCGTGTCGGTGGTCCGTTTCGTGGAAGGTGAGCCGACCGTACGGCTCTACAGCAGCCGCTCCTTCCCCGGCACGGTGATGGCCGACGCGGGCCTGACCCGTCCGGCCGGCCAGCCCAACTCGACCACGGCGATCTCGGACAACCTGAGCCAGGAGGACATCCTCAAGCTCGACGCCAGCACGATTTTCGTGTCCACGTACACGGATCCGGCCAAGCCCGGCGACGCGCCGATCGGCCAGTTCGAGGCCAACCCGCTGTGGAAGAAGCTCACCGGCAAGGTGGTCAGCGTGAGCGACACCACCTGGTTCACCTCGGTCAGCATCCAGGGCGCGCAGGCGATGCTCACCGACCTGGCCAAGCAGTACGGCGTCGACCCCGCGCTGAGCTGAATGCACGCATGGCCACCATGCGTGCGTCCAACGCACGCATGGTGGCCATGCGAACTCAGAGCCGCGGAAGCTCGCCGGAGCCGCGGGGGATGAGGCGGGTCGGCACGGTGTGCGCGGCCGGCGCGGACGTGTCGCCGGCCATACGTGCGAACAGCCGGCCGACCGCCAGCCGGCCGACCGCCGCCGGATCCTGTGCCATCACCGACACGCCGGGCCGTACGATCGCCGCCAGTGGGATGTCGTCGAAGCCGACCAAGGCGACTCGGCTCTCCATGCCGAGCTCATGCAGCGCCTCGACCGCGCCGATGGTGACCAGGTTTTGGCTTGTGAAAACGGCTTCCGGCGCATGCGCCGCGAACAGCTCGCGCGCCACGGCACGCGCCTGCTCGGCCGTACGCAACCCGTGCCGCACCAACCGCTCATCCGGCCGCAGGCCGGCTGCCGACAACGCGTCGGTGAAGCCGGCATACCGGTCGCGGGCGGTCTGGATGGCCAGGTCGTCGCCGAGATAGGCGACCGTACGCCGCCGCGTACGCAGCAAATGTTCCACGGCGAGCCGCGCGCCGCCGCGGTTGTCCGAGACGATCGCGTCGGCCAGCAGCGGCTCGGGCAGCCGGTCGATGAGGACAAAGGACATGCCGGCCTGCTGCTCGGTCAGCACGTGCCGCTGGTCGCCGCCGGCCGGCTGCACGATCAGGCCGTCCACACGCCGGTTGACCAGCGCGCGCGTCAGCTCACGCTCGCGCTGCGGGTCCTCGTCGAGGCTGGCGGCGAGTACGACGACGTTGTGTTCGCGCGCGAAGTCCTCCACCGCGCGCAGCACGACACCGGAGTACGGGTTGCTCACGTCGTCCAGCAGCAGGCCGATGGTGTTCGTACGGCCGCCCGTACGCCGGAGGTTCGCCGCGGTCAGGTTGGGCCGATAGCCGAGCTGGTCGGCCGCGGCGCGTACCCGCTCGACCAGCTCCGGCGCCACCGTCGGCACGCCGTTGACCACGCGCGACACGGTCTTGATGCCGACGCCGGCCAACGCCGCCACCTCGCGCATCGTCGGACGCGCGCTCACCCAGCCTCGAGCGTGGCCGCTCCGGTCATGATGGCGACCGCCTCGGTCGGCGTGTGTGACTTCGGCGTGACCACACCGGCGCAGCGGCCCAGCCGCTGGATGTGGATCCGGTCCGCCACCTCGAAAACCGTCGGCATGTTGTGGCTGATCAGGATGACGCCGAGGCCGCGCGAACGCAGGTCGCGTACGAGTTTGAGCACCTGACCGCTTTCGCGTACGCCCAAGGCCGCCGTCGGCTCGTCGAGGATGACGACCTTGCCGCCGAAGGCCGCCGCGCGCGCCACCGCGACCGCCTGCCGCTGGCCACCGGACAGCGTCTCGACCGACTGGGTGATGGTCTGCAGCGTCGTGATGCCGAGGTTGTCGATCTGCTGCTTGGCCTCCTTGCGCATGCCGCCGGTGTCGAGCATCCGGAACACCGATCCGAGGATGCCGGGCCGCCGTCTTTCGCGCGCCAGGAACATGTTGGACGCGATGTCCAGGCCGGGCGCGACCGCGAGCGTCTGGTAGACCGTCTCGATGCCGGCCGCACGCGCGTCCTGAATGTTGTGGAAGGACACCGGTTTTCCGTCTACCGCAATGGTTCCGGCGTCCGGGATCATCGCGCCGGACAGGCATTTGATCAGCGTCGACTTGCCGGCGCCGTTGTCGCCGATGATCGCCAGCACCTCGCCCGCGCTCAGCTGGAGGTCGACGCCGGCCAGACCCACGACCCGGCCGAACGCCTTGACCAGACCTTTCGCTTCCAACACCGGGCTCATGTCTTCACCCGCCGGATCCACTGGTCGGCGGCCACCGCCGCGATCACCAGTACGCCGACCGCGAGCACCTGGTAGTTGGGGTCGATCCGCATCAGCGCGAGGCCGTTTTCGAAGACCTGCACGATGAGCGCGCCGATCAGCGAGCCGACGACCGCGCCGCGGCCGCCGAACAGGCTGGTGCCGCCGATGACGACAGCGGTGATGCTCTCCAGGTTGGCATTGAGGCCGGCGTTGGGGTCGGCGCCGTTGATCCGGCCGACCAGGATCCAGGCGGCTATCCCGAAAACCGCGCCGGCGACGACGTACGCCGACAACAACACCCGGCCGGTGCGTACGCCGGCCAGCCGTGCCGCCTCCGGATCGTCACCGGTCGCGTAGAGGTGGCGGCCCCACGCGGTCTGCCGCAGTGCGTACGCGAAACCCGCATAGAGCAACAACATCATGATGACGCCGATGGTCAGCTCAAACCGGCCGAACGAGATCGTCGCGCCGGTCCAGGTCAGGAATGTGCCTGATGGCAACGACATCGTCTGGCCGTGCGCGTAGATCAGCGTGATGGCGGTGAAAATGCTCAGCGTGCCGAGCGTGACGATGAACGGTGGCAGCTTGATCCTGGTCACCAGCAACCCGTTGACCAGCGCGGCGAACACCGCCAGCACGAAGCCGATGCCGAAGGCCAGCGCGCTCGGCGTGCCGCTGGTGGCCAGTTTTCCCATCACCAGCGTGGCCATCACCATGATGGCGCCGACCGACAGGTCGATGCCGGCGGTCAGGATGACCAGTGTCTGGCCGACCGCGAGCGAGCCGACCACGGCGGCCTGCTGCAGCAGGATCGACAGGTTTTCCGGTCGTACGAACCGCGGGTTGGCGACGGTGAAGACCACGCACGCGACGACCAGGATGACCAGCGGACTGAGCGCCGGCATCCGGTGCAGCACGCCGTGCACCTGGCGGCCGATGGTCGGCCGCGGCCGCAGGATTTCCTCGACGGCCATCTCAGCTGCCCCAGCAGGCCTTGGCCGCGTCCGCCGGCGTCTGGCTGGTGACGCCCGGCAGCGGGTTGGCGGTCACCAGTGCCGTACCGGTGTCGATGAAGTTCCTGCCGGCCGGCAGCGCCGGCTTCTTGCCGCCACGCGCCAGGGCGGCGATGGCCTGTACGCCGACGCTGGCCATCTTCCCGGGATACTGCGCGGAATCCGCGGCGATGTCGCCCGACTTGACCAGTCCGTTGACATATTTGCAGCTGCCGTCGATGGTCAGCACGAGCACGTTCTTTTTGTTGGCGGCCTTCAAAGCCTGCAGCGCGCCGTCGGCGGCCGGCTCGTTGATCGTGTAGACGACGTTGATGTCGCCGTTGGCCGACAGGCAGTTTTCCATCGCCGTCTTGCCACCGGGGATCGCGCCGGTGGTCGGCTGGTGGCAGGCGATCGTGTAGTCACCGCCTTTTCCGCCGGTGTAGCGGCCGGCCTTGGCTTCCTGGCCGTTCTGCGTCTTGTTGCCGGGGTCGATCCCCATGCCTTCCAGGAAACCGTGGTCGCGCGAGGTGTCCACCGAGACGACCTGGTTGTTGAACAGGTCGAGCATCGCGATCACCGCCTTGGCGCCGTTGAGCTTGGTCGCCGCGTACTGGCCGATCAGCTTGCCCGCCTGCTCGTTGTCGGTCGCGTACGTGACGTCGACAGTGCTCGGCGGCGTCGGCACCGTGTCGAGCGCGATCACGAAGATGCCGGCCTTGCGGGCCTTCTGCAGCTCGGTGTTGACCGCGTCGCCGTTGGTGGTGATCAGGATGCCCTGGTCGCCACGCGAGATGGCGTTGTCGATCGCGGTGATCTGCGTCTGCGTGTCGCCGTCGGTCTTGCCGGCGGCCACCGTGAGGTTGACTTTCTGGGCGGTCGCGGCCTTCTGAGCGTCGCTCTGCATCGAGACGAAGTACGGGTTGGACAGGGTCTTGAGGATCAGCGACACGCCGACCGTGTCGGACGCGCCTGAGCCGCACGCCGTCAGGATCAGCGAGCCGGCGAGCGCCGCGGCCATGGCGAAAGCCGTACGGCGCGGCAGATTGCGAGATTTGTCCATCTGTCGTCCCTCCGAGACAACGTTGTCTCGCCGTTATAGGGCAACAGGTGTGGCGTACGCAACAGTCGCGTCCGGATCAGGAGAGGGGAGTGGACGCGCGCTGGGTCGCGTCCACAACCGTAAAGTCGGGCAATCGGGCCCCGATTGCCCGGTCTGCTATTGCTTCGAATACGCCGTCGGACGTACGGCGATGACCACGCGGTCGGCGGCGTCCGGCGGAGGCGCCGGATCCGGCCGGCCATAGCGCTTGGCCAGCTGCACGTAGAACGCGCCGGTCGGGTCCGGCGTGACGCTCTCGACCACGCCTTGCGCCTGCAGATAGCGATACGGTCGCTCCGGGTCGAGCACCGAGAGCGCGACGTGCGGGTTGGTCTCGATGTTGCGCAGCTTGGTGCGGCGCGTGGTGTGGGTGAAGCGGAGCAGCTCGCCGTCCCAGTCGAACCACATCGGCGTGACCGACGGCTCGCCGTCGGGTTTCACCGTCGCCAGGTGGCCGAAGTTGGGTTGCACGAGCAGCTCTTCGTATCCGTCTGGAATCTTGCTCATGCCCTCAACATTAGAGGGCGCGGCCTCTTAGCCTCGATCCACCGATTGTTCGACGTGTCGGGGCCATGGATCGCGGTCGGCGGCTCAGCCGGCCGGACCGCAGCGCATTGGTCAGGCGAGTCTCAGCAGCACAGTTTACCCAACGTGTGGGCGACAAACTCCGGCATTCGCCGAGTGGCGCCGCTTTTCTGGCGGCGGCCACGGGCGTACGCCCCTGGCCGGCCGCATCTACCTGACACGTCAGCAAATCGGTGGATTCAGGCTTGGTCGGTGAAGTCCCACCTGGTCGCGCCGTACGGCTCGGCGCTGGCGACGCCGACGGCGCGCCGCAGGTCGAAGCGCCACAGCTGCCACGGTGCCGGTCCGGCGCTCGGCGCGCTGTACGGCGCGGTCAGGGCGTCGCCGTCGACCGTCGCCGGCCAGCCGCCGTCGCGGAAGACGGCCGCCACTCTGTCCAATGTGGACGCGTCGGTGACCCGGTGCGCCTCGCCTTCCATCGTCACGTCGACGCCGCGCAGCCGCACCGAGACCGTACACACCGGATTTTCCGCCAGGTTGCGGGATCGGCGCGTCGCCGGACCGCCGACGAAATACAGTGTGTCGTCGACCCAGATCGCGCCGACGCCGGCGGAATGCGGCCGGCCGTCCGGTCGTACGGTCGTCACGAAAAACGTGAGGTCGGTCGTCGGAGTGTCGGCGACGAGCACGTCGCGTACGCGGCTCCACGGCAGCTCGGCGTTGCCATACTGGTCGAGGTTGCGGGTCGAGGTGGGTTCGCTCATGTTGGTTGTCATACCCGTGCGTCGGACGAGCCGCGCGCGAATCGACATCGCCGCCGAACAATTTTGCTGAACCGATCCGGGTGGTGGCGCGACTGCGGCAGTATGAACCGGATGGAGGGTCGGCCGAAGCCGGTTTTCGCTGGCGCGCACGCGCTTTTGACGATGATCCAGGATCTTTGCCGGCGGCCGGCTTTCTTCAGCCGCGGCGCGGAGAAGCGGATCTGGGGTGACCAGCCGTTGCCGCTGGTCTGCCTGCGGGGCGAGCCCGGCTCGTCGGCGTTCCTCAACGCGCTGGACGCGGAGCTGAGCGAGGTCGAAGCGCCGCACGTACGCGTCGACGCAGCGACAGCGGCGGCCCAGTCGGCGTCGCGTTGGGCCTCCACCGACCCGGCGACGCCGTCGCGGCAGGTGCCGCTGCTGCCGTTGCTCGACGAGCTGAGCGTCAAGCTCGCCGCGACCTCCTTTGGCGGCGCGCGCGTGACGCGCTTCGACCACTACCGGCTGGCCGACTGGCTGACCGGCCAGAACCTGCCGCCGGCGCACGGCCGCGACGACCGTGCCGGCGTGATCCAGCTGCTGCGCGGCTGGATCGGCCAGCGCAAGCGGCCGGAGCTGGTGCCGGACAACGAGATCGTCGACATCGCGCCGGGGTGGCCGGCCAAGCTCGGCCTGCGGATCGCGCTGTGGCTCGGCCGGCGGGTCGGCTATCGCTGGTTTTCCGACCGCGTACCGGGTCTCGGCCGCGAGACGCGCTGGTTCATGCGGCAGCAGTTCATGGTGCCGCGGCACTCGGTCGGCTTCCTCGGCTTCGCCGAGCGACTCACCGCCGGCCGGCGCGACTCGGAAAACAAGGAGCAGCTCGACCGCCTGCTCGTACACGCCTTCCTGGAAGATCTGCGGATCGCCTACCGGCGACGGCATTTCAAGATCTTCCCGCGCCGGCGCGGCTGGCGGCGCACGTCGTACGTGATCGTGCTGCTCGACAACGTCACCGCCACCAACGGCGGTTGGGACCTGCTGCGGCTGATCAACGACGTACGCAACGAGACCGGCGAGCTCGACCCGATGCTCGTCGTCGCCGCGAGCGTCGAGCCGCCGCCGCCGTATGTGCAGGTCGGCGCGGTCCCACCGGCGGAGGCGATCACCGCGTTGCGGATGTGGCGGCAACGCCTGCCGGTCCGGCGGCAGCTGCTCACCAGCGACGCCAGATATCTGGTGGTCACCGTGCCGGCGCCCAGCGAGCCGGCGACGCTCGACGGCAACGACTCCGGTGCCTGGTCGACCGGCGACGCCTTCCGCAGCCGGCGGCCACCGCTGCTCGCGCGCCGCGGCATCGTGGAGTCGGTCGCGGTCGTGCTGGTGACGGCCGCCTTGGTGCCGGCCGCGATCCGCGCGGAGCGCTATGACAGCGCGGGATGCTCGCTGTTCGGCTCGGCGATCCCCGGTGTGTCCGTACGGCCGGCGCAGGTCGAGGCGGGCGACAGCCAATGTGTCGGCTACAGCGACAACAGTGCGCAGCTGTTTGGCACCGACCCACGGCTGCGGCGCGCCGAGCTCGGGGTCTTCGACCAGAACCGTACGGCCGAACGGCTGCACGACGAGGACCCCGACCGGCCGTTCGTCAGCGTCGTCTACTTCGCCGGCCTGACCCACCGCGACGTGGACCCCAACACCGACCAGTCCTGGGCCGAGGAGCTGGAAGGCGTCCTGTTGCGGCAGCGGTTGCAAAATGTGATGTCCCGGTCGGAGCCGCTGTTGCGGGTGATCGTCGCCAACGGTGGCAACGCGATGAAGGATTCGCCGGCCGTCGTACGCGACATGCTCGCGCCGCTTTTTCGTTCCGATCCAACGATTGTCGGGGTCATCGGACTGGATCGCACGGTCACCGAGACCGAGGAGGCGATCGGCGAGCTCGGCGTCCTCGGCATGCCGGCGGTCGGCACGACCCTCACCGGTCCGCAGCTCACCGACCTCTCGCCGCTGTATTTCCAGCTGTCGCCGGGAAACGCTCGTGAGGCGGAGCTGGTCGCCGCGTACGCCAAACACGTGCACGCTCGTCGGGTCACGACCTACCATCCGCCGCTGACCAGCGGCGACACGTACGTGCGGAGCCTCGTGGAGCTGGTGACGGCCAGCCTGCGGTCAACCGGTGTTCCCACCGCCGACATCGGCTGGCAGGGCGCGGTGTCGGACCTGTCGTCGCTGTGTCGGTCGCCAGGTGACCGCAGCGACGAGATCGTGTTTTTCGCTGGCCGCGACGATGATTTCGGCGATTTCATCCGTACGGTGACCAGAGGCTGCTATCGCCGCGACCAGCTGCCGCTGATCCTCGGCGACGACGCGGTGTCGCGTTTCGTCGAGCACGAACAGGACCGCACGCAGGACGCTCTCGCCGGCGTCCCGGTGTCGTACGTGACGCTGGCCAGCCTCGCGGTGCTTTCCGGACCTTCCTGCGTCAACGGCATGCCGCTGCCGGCCGACGGCGGTGGCACGCCGCTCGCCGCGTTTTGCGCCGGCTATCACACACTGCGCCAGGAATTGGCGCGAGAGCTGACCGGAAAAGACGCGCCATCGCTGCCGTGGCCAGGCGAACGGATCGGTCAGGCCTATGACGCGTCCGGTCTTTTCGTCGACGCCGTCACCGAAATGCAGCGACGCGGCCGGAGGTCCGGTCAACCGTACGAACCCAACCCCGGCGCGCTCGCGCAGCAACTCCGCGAGACGGTTTTCCTTGGTGCGACGGGGACGATCGACTTCGGCAGGTCGCGGTCGGGAGACAACCGCAACATCGCGATCCTGCGGCTGGCCGACCTGCGCGACATCTCCGCGACGCCAACCTGTCTTTATCTCATCGGAGATCTTTACGAGCAGGGCCAGCGCCGCGGCGCCAACGGCTGTCCGGTGCACTGATGACGACGGCCCTGGTGTTGACTCTTCCCGGCGCCGAGCCGCTGATGGAGGCGGCTCGGCGCGTACGTCCTGAGCTGGTCCGGCCGGGCCTGCCGGCGCACGTGACGGTGCTTTATCCGTTTCTTCCCGCGGCAGATCTCACCGGATTGCCGTCTGTGGTGCCGCCGGCGGTGTTGGCCGATGCCGTTGTGATCGGTGCGATGGCGGCCGTGCCGGTGCCGGCACTGCAACCGTACGTCGACGCATTGCGGGCACGGTGGCCGGAGATTCTGCCGTACGACGGACGATTCGGCGCGAATCCGCCGGCTCATCTCACGCTCGCCATGGGATCGGATCCGGTCGAACTGGCCGTGGTCGCCGATGCGGTGCGACCACTGCTGCCGATGCGTACGCGCGCCGACGCCGTACACCTCGTCGAGGCGACCGGTTCCGGCTGGCGGATCCGCACCACGGTGCCGCTCGATTTTGGCTTGCCTCCATGAAAATTGTCGTGTCTTGGCGGGCGATTTACTGTCGCCGATAGATCGTGCGCCAAGAGTTTGCTTGCATTTATTGAAGAATTAGCGCGTTGTAGTAGGTAGGTCGCGCTTATTCATTAATTGGGTAGGAAAATTCACCGTCGGCGCCTGGTAGCCGCGTACGCCGTGTGTCAGCCTGACCGCGGTCCCTCCTGATGGCAGCAGTCGTCCCGCGCGATGCGGCGACGGCTTCTGCGTGCTGCCTCCGTGAGGGCCCCCGCCCGCTGACCTGAGGGAGTCGCGATGAGAGCTGTTGGAGTCCTCGTAGCGCTGGCATTGGTGGTCGCTGCCGCAGCACCGGCCGCCGCGAGCCCGCACAACCGAGTTTCGTTGGCAGCGAAGTGTTCGCAGTCGTACCTGCCACTGCCAGACCCGGCCTGCACGCCAGGTGCGACCAACCCGGACGTGACGCAGTCGACGATCGGCAGCACCATCTGCGTGTCCGGCTGGACGTCCACGATCCGTCCGCCGACCAGCTACACGAATCCGCTGAAGCAGCAGGGGATCGTCGACTATGGCTACAGCGACAGCAAAATGTCCGACTACGAGGAAGACCACTTCCTCCCGCTCGAACTCGGTGGCGCGCCGAAAGACCCGGCCAACCTCTGGCCCGAGCCGCATTCCGGCGACCAGAACTCATACAGCAAGGACAGCGTCGAAAACGCCGTGAAAAAGGCGGTATGTGCAGGCAAAGCCAGTCTCGCCGACGCGCAGCACGCGATGCTCACCAACTGGACCACCGCCGAGTCCGTACTCGGCATCGGCTGATCGGCACTTGTTCGGGACAGCGAGTTTGGAAGGATAATCGGCGTAAATCGGGCGGTCTACGGTGGCCGCCAAGTCGGTTGCGGTTCCGCTTTTGGGTATGTGTTGGGATTTCTGATGTGCGTTGGGGAGGTGGTTGGGTTTTCTGGTTGTTGCGTGCGTGGGTGGTGGGTTTTTCGCCTGCGCGGCGGCCGCGCCTGCGCGGCGAGCGACCTCAAGGGAGGGGGCGCGGAACGCCAATCGGTGTGCCTTGGGGGGTGCGGGCGGCGGTTTCGCGCGGGGCTGGGTTTGCCTGGCTTGCGTACGTGGTTGCGTTTGGTGGGCGGCGGCCTATCCCGAAAATGTGGTTGGCTGTGCCCGCCGACGGGGAGAACGCGCAAGCCAGCCACATTAGTAACAACAGTATTGTTCGCCTCGTTGGTCGCACCAGTCACAGCCTCTGGTGATCGGGTGGGTGTGAAAGCCTTGTTTCTTGCATCAAGCGCTAGTAATTCGGCTTTCAGGGCATCTCCGAATCTCGCAACTCGGACATTTAGCGCTACGCCCGCTCTCCGGTCCCACATAATGGACCTTTGCGCCACCTACCGGGACGACACCCCTTGCCGCAGGCATGGTTTCATCGGATCGATGAGAGCTGACGGGGTGACGCGTCTTCATGTCGGTTGCGCGATGTGGAACCACAAAGCGTGGCCTGGGCGGTTCCTGGCGCCATCGCTGCCGGCCAAGGAGCGCCTGCGGGCGTACGCCGGCTGGTGCAACGCGGTCGAAGGTAACACCACCTTCTACGCGACTCCGTCTCGAAGCACCGTCGAGACCTGGTCGGAGCAGACCGACTCCGGCTTCCGGTTCTTGGTCAAGTTGCCAAAGATCGTCACACACGAGCGCCGGTTGCTCGGGGTCGAGTCCGAGATGCGGACGTTCCTGGATGCGATTGAACCGCTCGGCGAACGGGCTGTGCTGTGGACCCAGTTGCCTGCCTCGTTCAGTCCGTCGGAGGTCGATGTCCTCCGCCGCTTTCTGCGCCGGCTCCCGGCCGACCGCCGGCGCGCCGTAGAGGTGCGTCACCCCGGGTTTCTTGCCGACGCCGGCACCACGTCGTTGTTGGAGAAGGCGTTGGCCGACGCGGATGCCGAGTGGGTGCCCTTCGACACCACCGTTTTCTTCCAACTTCCACCGACCAGCGAGGCCGAGCGGGACGCTTGGGGCAAGAAGCCGCGGCTGCCGAGGCGGACCCGAGCCCTCACCGACCGGCCAATTGTCCGCTACCTGGGCCGAGACTCAGTGGCGGATACGGTCGCGGGCTGGCGGCCGTGGACCGCGGTGGTCGCCGGCTGGCTGCGCGAGGGCCGGTCGCCGACGTTTTTCTTGCACACTCCCGACAACGACAACGCGCCAGCACTCGCGCGCCGCTTCCACCAGGACGTACGAGCTCTCGTGCCCGACCTCGCCGCGCTCCCCGAGCCGGGACCGCTCGACGCCGCAACCCTGTTCTGAGCGACGGGGCGGCCCGAACTCATTCACCTGGATCAGCGAGAGCGCGCAGGCCGGTCACGGTCGCGGCCGCATCGCCGACTCGGTCAAGCAGCTGCCGCTCGGCCATCTCGACCTTGGGCGCCAGGCGACGGTGCGCCGATCGGCCGCGAGGGGCGAGGTGCACTCGTACGCGCCGACGGTCGGCCAGGTCCACCTCGCGATAGACGGCGGCGGTCGTGACCAGGCGGTCCACCACCCTGGTCAGGGTCGGTCCGGTGATCATGGTCCGCGCGGCGATTTCGGCCATCGTCAACGCGCCCTCGGTGACCAGGGCTTCCACGACCAGCCACTGGTCCAGCGACAGGCCGTCGGCTTTCAGGATCTCCTCGACTCGTACGGCGGTCAGCCGCGCGGCCCGGGTGAGCAGCCCGGTCAGCGATCCTTCGAGGCTCACCGATGGGCGTACGGTGGACGGATCGTCGGTCGTCACGCCCAACCCGCCCTTCCGCGCCAGCCGCGCCCTTGCCGAAACCGATCCTGATCGTAATACTTCCAACGCGAAGTAAGTCAACTCCACCGCACGGAGCAGGTATGGTGTTCGGCACGGTGGCACCGACGCGGCGGCAGGACTGGCGGGTGGCGATGGTCATCCCGCTGCAGGGGCCGGCCGGCCTGTTCGGCCCGTCCTGCGAGGCGATCACCGAGCTTGCCGTGCGCGAGCTGAACGCAGAAGGCGGGATTCTCGGCCGGGAAGTCAGTGTCGAGGTGGTCGACGGCGGTGCCGAGCCCGAGGTGGTGGCCGGCAGGGTCGACCGGCTGGTGACCGACGGAAGCGTGGACGCGGTCAGTGGCTGGCATCTGTCGTCCGTACGGAACGCGCTTGCTCCCGTGGTGTCGCGGCGTGTGCCATACGTGTACACCTCCCTTTACGAGGGCGGCGAGCGTCGGGACGGGATCTTCTGCTCGGGGGAGACGCCGGCGCTCCAGATCCGCCCGGCGTTGCGGTGGTTGCGCGACAATCTCGGGGTCCGTCGGTGGTTCGTCGTCGGCGATGACTACGTGTGGCCGCACGCGTCCAATGCAGCCGTCCGCCGGTTTGCCCGTGAGCTGGATCTGCGGATCGACGGCGAGTCGTTCGTACGGTTGGGCTGCGGTGATGTGCCGGGATTGGTGGAAAAGGTGGCGCATGCTCCGTCCGACGGGGTGCTGATGTTGTTGGTCGGCCAGGACGCGGTGGAGTTCAACCGCCATTTCGCGGCCAGGGGACTGCACGAGCGGCTGGTGCGGTTCAGTCCGCTGATGGAGGAGAACATGCTGCTGGCCAGCGGCCTCGGCGCGACCGTGAACCTGTTCTCGTCGGCGTCGTACTTCCGGTCTCTGGTGACCACCGACGCGATGGACCTGCTCGGTGGTTATCTGGATCTGCACGGTCCGTCGGCGCCACCGCTGAACAACATGGCCGAATCCTGTTACGAAGGCCTGCACGCGCTCGGCGAGCTGGTCAACCGCGCTGGTACGCCGGACTGGCGCGCGATGAACGCGGCCATCGACGGCGTGGCCTTCCACGGGCCGCGGGGCACCGTGGAGTTCCACGGTCAGCAGGCGACCCAGTCCGTACACCTGGCCCTCGCCGACGGGTACGACTTCGAGATCGTCACCCGCCTCTGACGCTCGGTCCGGCACTCTTGACAGCACTCGCTGGTGCCTTTAGTTTCATCTGAATTCATTTCAAGTGAAACTGTCGGCGAACGCGGAGGCTCAGATGAGCAATGTCGGACTCCTGTACGTCGGTGCGGTGCTGCTGGTCAACGGCCTGATGCTGCTCGGCCTGGTGCCGCCGCGGTCGGCGGCCGGGATCAACCTGTTCGTCGGCGCCCTCCAGTGCGTGACGCCGGTCGTACTGATCGTGCAGGCGGGCCACGACCGCGAGGCGATTCTCGCCGCCTCCGGCCTGTTCCTGTTCGGCTTCACGTACCTGTACGTGGGCATCGCGAACCTGGCCGGCCTCGAGCCGCAGGGCATCGGCTGGTTCTCGCTGTTCGTTTCCGGTGCCGCGGTGATCTATGCGGGGCTCTCGTTCTGGCACACGGCCGATCCGGTGTTCGGCGTGATCTGGCTGGCCTGGGCACTGCTGTGGTTCCTGTTCTTCCTGGTGTTGGGTCTGGGCCGCGAACGCCTGACCCGGTTCACCGGCTGGGCGGTGGTGTTGTTGAGCCAGCCGACCTGCACGGTGCCGGCGTTCTTCTCCCTGACCGGTGGATATCGCTCGAACGCGACCATCGCGATGATCGCGGCCGCGCTGGCCGTTCTGCTGGTCGCGGTCGCCGCCCTCCTCGGATTCCGAGGAGTCGAAGCCAGAAGTGAAGCCAGAAGTGAAACCAGAAGCGAAACTGGTGCCGTCGTCGACGGTGCCTCGACCTAACGAGGAGTTTCGATGCGACACGGTGACATCTCGTCGAGCCCGGACACGGTCGGCGTGGCGGTCGTCAACTACAAGATGCCGCGCCTGCACACCAGAGCGGAGGTGCTGGCCAACGCGCGGAACATCGCGGACATGGTGGTCGGCATGAAAACCGGGCTGCCAGGCATGGACCTGGTGGTGTTCCCGGAGTATTCGACCCAGGGCATCATGTACGACGAACGGGAGATGTACGAGACGGCCGCGACCGTTCCCGGCCAGGAGACCGACATTTTCGCCGCTGCCTGCCGGGAAGCCAACACCTGGGGCGTCTTCTCGATCACCGGTGAGCAGCACGAGGACCACCCGAACAAGCCGCCGTACAACACGCTCGTCCTGATCGACAACACCGGGGAAATCAAGCAGAAGTATCGCAAGATCCTGCCCTGGTGCCCGATCGAGGGCTGGTATCCGGGCGATTCGACGTATGTCACGGACGGCCCGAAAGGCCTGAAGATCTCGCTGATCATCTGCGACGACGGGAACTATCCGGAAATCTGGCGGGACTGCGCGATGAAGGGCGCCGAGCTGATCGTCCGCTGTCAGGGCTACATGTATCCGGCCAAGGACCAGCAGGTGCTGATGGCCAAGGCGATGGCGTGGGCGAACAACTGCTATGTGGCGGTCGCCAACGCGGCCGGCTTCGACGGCGTCTATTCCTATTTCGGGCATTCTTCGGTGATCGGCTTCGACGGCCGTACGCTCGGCGAGACCGGCGAGGAAGAGAACGGCATCCAGTATGCCCAGCTGTCGCTGTCGGCGATCCGTGACGCCCGCAGCTTCGACCAGTCGCAGAACCACCTGTTCAAGCTCCTGCACCGGGGATATTCCGGCGTGCACGCGGCCGGCGACGGTGACAAGGGCGTGGCGGACTGCCCGTTCGAGTTCTACCAGCTTTGGGTGACCGACGCGCAGAAAGCGCAGGAACGCGTGGAGGCCATCACCAGGGACACCGTCGGCGTCGCCGACTGCCGGGTCGGCAACCTTCCGGTCGAAGAATCGATGGAGGCGTAGGGCTTCTTACCGGCCCAGAGAGCGGATCATGCCTTTTCTCACCGACATGTATCACGAGCAGAACCGGCGCCGGGCCGAACAGGAGTCCGGCGCCGATTCCTCGGCGGCACCCGAGTCCGGCCCCGCTTTCTCGCCGGAATCGCTGTCGACATGGCTCTCCGCCGGTGTTCTCGGCCAGGACGAGGCGATCGAAGCCGTCGTACGCGCGGTGCTCATCGCCCACGTCGGCGCCGGGCGACCGGACCGTCCACTGTCGACACTCCTGCTGGTCGGGCCGACCGGAGTGGGAAAGACCGAACTGGTGCGCCAGTTGGCCGCGCGCCTGCGGTCCGGGCCGGACGACCTGTGCCGGGTGGACATGAACTCGTTCGCCCAGGAGCACTACGCCGCCTCCTTCAGCGGCGCGCCGCCCGGATACGCCGGCAGCAAGGAATCCTTCAGTGTCTTCGATCCGTCCACTGTGGAGGGTGATCCGTACACGCCGGGCATCGTTCTCTTCGACGAAGTCGAAAAGGCGCACCCGACGGTGCTCCGGGCGCTCCTGCAGGTGCTGGACACCGGACGCCTACGGCTGGCCAACGGCCAACGCACGATCTCCTTCCGTAACAGCCTGGTCTTCCTCACCTCGAACCTCGGCACCGCAGAACACGCCCGCCGCCGGACCACCCGGTGGCGTCGCCTCCTCGACAGACTGGGCGGACGTCGTCCCACTGCCCTGGCTCGAATGGCCGCGCACGGCGACCAGGAGGCAGTGCTGGCCGCCGTACGAACCTTCTTCGATCCGGAATTCCTCAACCGCATCGACGAAACCGTCAGATTCCACGAGCTGACTCCGGCTCAGGCCAAGCTGATCACCCGGCGGGAAACCGATCTCCTTCGCGCCCGGCTGGCCCGTCGATCCATCCAGCTGGAAATCGACGACTCCGTTATCGCCACCGTGACGAAGGCCGGTTTCGATCCGGTCTACGGCGCCAGAGGCATCGCTCGCGCCGTACGCACCATGATCGCCAGCCCAGCTGCCGCCGAAATTGTCAGAACCCGCCCCACCGGCACCGCCGACCTGACGATCACCGCCACCGTCACGAACAACGACATCGTCTTCACTGCTACCGGCCGATGAGCGGCATCGGAGTGGCGCGCACCGGTTCCCTGCCGCCGCCATCGGTTGGCCCGCAAGGATGAACGTCAATGTGGCGTTTGTCGTTGACCTTGGGGTTTTCGCGCAGGGTGCGTCGGGTGTTGGGTGATCCTGGTTGGGGTTGGGTGGGTTGTCGTGCGCTGGCTGGGGAGTGGTTTTCGGCCGGAGATAGAGGTGCTGGTGTGACTGCTGTGGCCGACCGTGCAGGTGTGACGGCCTGACCGGGTAATACTTGGTTAACAAGACATCAAATCGGGCAATTGGCGCGCCCGGACATTGAGCCGGCCCGGCGAGTGGTCACAACGGCAGTAACTCGACATTCATGTCACCAACAAACCTCACAAGACGGACATGTAGCGTTACACGCGCCTGTGGATCCCATAAAGTGGACCCTTTCGCCACGTACCGGGACGCCATGACACCTTCCGAGCCGGTCCGCGCAGCCGATGGCTGGATGGACATCACCCGGTCGCTGCGCTGCCGGCCGATGACCCGGATAGGCGGCTCTCGGAGCAGGGTGGCCAGCCGGGATCCTCGCGTTGCCAGCCGTCGGGCGTCCAGTGAGGCGGAACCAGTCACCAACCTGGAGGTTAAAACTCAAGTCGAGCCAGGCAGACTCCGGCCAGCGGACGAGTGGACCTAATGTTTGGACCATACGAAGCGCGACGCAGAAACCCGACTGGACCACACGGGTGGGGGCCGGGGGCTCGCCCCCGGGGCGGGGTCTGGGGCTCCGCCCCAGAGAGACGACGATGTTCCGCCACCCCGAAGGCGTGCCCGCCGAGCCAAGGGACGAGTGGGGCGGGTGGGGCTCGAACCCACGACCGACAGATTATGAGTCTGCTGCTCTAACCGTCTGAGCTACCGCCCCTCGACCGGCCCTGGCCGACGCCGGTGACAGCGAGCCGAGCCTGTGACATCGTACGCGGCGGGATCAGGTGAGGAGCCAGGTGGTGGGACAGGGTACGGGTCGGGTGTGTTTCCTGTTGCGGGTGCGGCCGGACCGGATGGACGAATACCGGCGGCGGCACGAGAACGTGTGGCCGGAGATGCTGGAGGCGTTGCGGGCGGCGGGGTGGTCAAACTACTCGCTGTTCATCGATGACGACGGGCTGGTCGTCGGATACGTCGAGACGGGCGACTTCGATGCGGCGTTGGCGGCGATGGAGCGTACGGACGTGAACGCGCGGTGGCAGGCGGAGATGGCGGAGTTCTTCGTCGGCCTGGACGGCCGGCGGCCGGACGAGGGGATGCACGTCCTGTCGGAATATTTCCACCTTCCGTGACGCCGATCGACGAGCTCCGCGCGGCGCTGCCTGACGGTCGCGTGTTGACCGAGGCCGACCTGGTCGCACGGTATGTGCACGACGAGGCGGAGTGGGCGTCGTACGGTCAGCCGGCGGCGGTCGTACGGCCGCGGAGCGCCGACGAGGTGCGCGACCTCGTCCGGGTCTGTGCCAAACACAGAATGCCGATCGTGCCGCGTGGTGCTGGTACGGGGCTGTCGGGCGGCGCCAATGCGATCGATGGTTGCGTGGTTGTCAGCATGGAGGCGATGGCGGCGATCGTGGAGATCGACGCCGCCGAGCATCTCGCGGTCGTGCAGCCGGGAGTGGTCAACGACGACCTTCGCGCGGAATGCCTGAAACAGGGCCTCTGGTATCCACCGGATCCGGCCAGCTCGCCGTGGTCGACGATCGGCGGCAACGTGGCGACGAACGCCGGTGGGGTGTGCTGCGTCAAGTACGGCGTCACGCGCGATTACGTGCTGGCGCTGGAGGCGGTGACGGCCACCGGCGAGGTGATCAGGGTCGGCCGGCGTACGGCCAAAGGTGTCGTCGGCTATGACCTTTGCGGCCTGCTGGTTGGATCGGAGGGCACCCTCGCGGTGATCACCGAGATCACCGTACGGCTGCTGCCGGCTCGCGACGACGCCGAGCGTACGGTCGTCGGCTATTTCGACGACCTCGTCCAAGCCGGTGAGGCGGTCGCGAAAGTGTCCGCAGAAGGTGTCGTCCCGTCCGCTCTGGAGTTGGTCGACCGCCACTGTCTGCGGGCGGTCGACGACTGGAGGCACATGGGCCTGACCGAAGAAGGCAACGTCCTGCTCCTCGGCCGCAGCGACGCGCCTGGCGATGCCGGCGAGGCCGAGGTGGACGCGATGTTGCGATGTTTCCAGGAGGCCGGCGCCAGCTGGGCCGTACGGTCGACCGACGCGGTCGAGGCGGACGCGCTGTTTTCCGCGCGGCGGCTGGCATATCCGGCGCTGGAGCGGCTCGGGCCGGTGCTGACCGAGGACGTGTGCGTGCCGCGCCGCAAAGTCCCCGAGATGCTGGCCAGGATCCAAGCCACCGCACGCGAGTTTGACACCCAGATCGCCAACATCGCGCATGCCGGCGACGGCAACCTGCATCCGCTCATCATCACCCAACCCGGTGACGAGCAAGCGAAAAACCGCGCGTTGAAAGCTTTCGACCAGATCGTCGACGACGCGATCGCGCTCGGCGGCACGGTGACCGGCGAGCACGGCGTCGGCCTGCTGAAGCGCCGCGGCATGGCCGCCGAGCTCGGCGCGGCGGTGCTGGACATGCACCGGGCGATCAAGAAAGCTCTCGACCCGGCGGGGATCCTCAACCCGGGAAAGGTGTTCTGATGCCGGACGAGCTTGAGCGGTCCACCATGCGCGTGGTCAGTGCGCGGCTGATCCCGTTTCTGATGGTCTGCTATTTCCTGTCCTATCTGGACCGTACGAACATCAGCATCGCCGCCCTCACCATGAACAAGGACCTCGGCCTCACCGCCACGCAGTTCGGCCTCGGCGCCGGCCTGTTCTTCATCGGCTATTTCATCTTCGAGGTCCCCAGCAACATGATCATGCACCGGGTCGGCGCCCGGATCTGGATCGCCCGGATCATGATCAGCTGGGGGATCGTGGCCGCGCTGCTGGCCGCCGTGCAGGGACCGGTGAGCCTCTATGTCGTACGAATCGTCCTCGGCATCGCCGAAGCCGGCTTTTTCCCGGGAATCATTCTTTATCTGACCTACTGGTTCCCGGCCAGCTATCGCGGGCGCGCGGTCGGCCTGTTCATGTCGGCGGTCGCGATCTCCACCGCGGTCGGCGCACCGATCGGCGGCCTGCTGCTGGGCATGGACGGCTTGTTCGGCCTGGATGGCTGGCGCTGGCTGTTCATCCTGGAGGGCGTGCCGACGGTGGTCGTCGGTGTCCTCGTTTTCTGGCTGCTCCCAAGCAAACCGGCCGACGCCGGCTGGTTGTCGACCGAGCAGCGCGGCTGGCTCACCAGCCGGCTCACCGCCGAGGCGCAGACCACCAGTGCGCGGCATCACATCTCCGCGCTCGGCGCCATCGTGAAGCCGCGTGTGCTGGCACTTTCGTTGATCTACTTCGCAACCGTGTTCGGCCTGTACGGCATCGGCTTCTGGCTGCCGCAGATCATCAAGTCGAGCCTGGGAATTTCCAGCAACCTGCAGGTGTCGCTGCTGACGGCTGTTCCGTACGCGTTGGGAGTCGTGGCGATGGTGACGTGGGGTCGATGGTGCGACCGTACGGGCCGCTATGCGGTCGGTACGGCGGTGCCGATGCTGATCGGCGGGGCCACCCTCGCCGCGTCGGCGTTCCTCACCGGCCTGCCCTGGCTCGGCTATGCCGGACTGTGCGTCTGCACGGTCGGCGTGCTCATGTCGTTCCCCGGTTTCTGGGGGCTGCCTGGCGCGTTCCTGACCGGAGCGGCCGCGGCCGCCGGGATCGCCACCGTCAACACGATCGGCAACCTGTCCGGCTTCGTGGGGCCGTACTGGGTCGGTTTCCTGAAGGGCCTGCTCGGCTCCGACCAGTGGGGCCTGGTGAGCATCGGTGTGGTGATGGTGGCCGGAGCTGTCGCGACCGTCGCGCTTGGCAACGCGCCGCGCGTAAGGACCGTAGAGACAAGAGTGTGATGGCAGAACCGAAAACCGGCCGGGACCTGATCTGGCTCGTCGCGCTCGGCGCGGCATTGTGGGGGACCGACGCGCTGCTGCGGCTGCCGCTGGCCGAGTCGTTGCCGGCGACCGCGATCGTGGTCGCCGAGCACCTGATTGTCGTCGTTGTGTTGCTGCCATGGATGCCGGCGGCCGTACGTGCGTTCCGCTCGATGAGCGCGATCGAGCGGTGGTGCGTGGTCGCCATCGGCGCCGGCTCGTCCGCCTTGGCGACGTGGCTGTTCACGCTGGCCTTCGCCGGCGGCGATCCGCTGACCCCGCTCGTGCTGCAGAAGCTGCAGCCATTGATCGCGATCCTGGCCGCGCGGCTGTTCCTCGGCGAGCGGATCCGCGGCCGGTTCTGGCTGTTCGCGGTGCCGGCGCTGGCCGGTACGTGGCTGGTCGCCTTCGCCGATCCGCTGCACATCCAGCTCAAAGGTGCGCAGGCCGCGCTGTTGGCGGTCGGCGCGGCCGCGTTGTGGGCCGCCGGCACCGTGCTCGGCCGGCGGGTCAGCGTCGCGTACGCGCCGACGACCGTCACGTCGCTGCGCTATGCCTTCGGCCTGCCGGCGAGTCTGGTGATCGCGTTGGTCGTCGGTGGTCCGGTCGGCCTGTCGGTCGGCTTCTCGGTCGGCCATCTCTGGTCCGACCTGCTCGGCCTGGTCGGCCTGGCGCTGATCCCCGGGCTGCTGGCGCTGAGCCTCTACTACCGCGGTCTGTCGCGTACGCCGGCCGCTCGCGCGACCCTCGCGGAGCTGGCTTTTCCGTTGACCGCGGCGGTGATCGGCGTCGTCTTCCTGCACGGCCAGTTCACCGTGAGCCAGTGGATCGGCGCAGCACTGGTGGTCGGCTCGGTGACCGCGCTCGGCTGGCACGAGCGGTCCAGCGCCAAGCCGGCGGTCAGCCCCGAGCCGGCCCGTGAACTCGTCGGCTGAGGATTTGTATGTCGCCTGTATGAGGCTTGTCCATGCTGTCCCTGCGCCATGTTCGGAGAGGGAGAGTGAGGACGGACATGAAGACTGTCAAGCGCGCGTTATCCCTGGTCGCCGCCGTCGCGGCGGTCGTGTTGGTGGCGGCCGCGCCGGCGTACGCGGCGACCGGCACCGTACACACCGACTCCGGTGTCGCGCTGACCGTACGGTCGGGCCCACACACCAGCTCGACCGCGGTCGGCAGCATCGCCGACGGCACCTCGGTCACCATCGACTGCCAGCTCAACGGCGACGCGGTGACCGGCAAGTACGGCACCACCGACATCTGGGACCACGTGCCGTCCAAGGGTGGCTACGTCAGCGACGCGTACGTCTACACCGGCAGCGACGGCCGGGTCGCGCCGGACTGCTCCGGCAGCACGCTGTCGTGCTCGACCTCCGGCACCGGTGACCCCAACAGCTGCAGCCAGGCGGTCAGCTGGGCCAAGGCACACGTGCACACCAACTACGACGCGAACTACTACCGTTGGTGCGACCGGATCAACGCGTGGGCCTACGGCTGGAGCGCCAGCGGCTCGGAGACGGCGTACGTCCACTGGACGCAGATCCCGTCCTCGTACAAGCATCCCGGCGACACCTCGGTGCCGGCGGGTGGACTGGCGTTCTTCAGCAACGGCGGCTCCGGCCACACGATGATCTCCATCGGTGGCGGCAACTTCCTGTCCAACGACATCCACGGCAACGGCACGTACACGCAGACGACGATCGCCGAGATCAAGAGCAGCTGGGGCCAGACCTACCTCGGCTGGGCCCAGCCCTGGTTCAAGGTCAACCACTGAGGTCCGCATGGCCACCATGCGTGCGACCAACGCACGCATGGTGGCCATGCGACCTATCCGAACCAGCCGAGGCCGCTGGCCTTCTCGTTGATGTGGTGCTCCAGTACGCCGCGGAAGTCGGTCGCCATCGCCTGCGCGTGCGGGATGGAGAACTTGACGATCGCGTCGTGGCCAGAGCGCAGCAGGCCGCCGCGCCGGTCGACCTCGATCACCACGGTGATCTCGTGCGGGTTGGTCAGGAAGGTCAGCTCGACCTCCTTGACCTTCCCGCGGAACTGCGGCGCCGGATGGAACTCGATCTCCTGGTAGAACGGCAGGTCCTGGCCGGCGCCGAAGCGGTTGACCGTGCCGGCCTCCAGGTCGGCCGACTTGAACTGGAAGCCGAGCAGCCCCATCGCGTCCAGGATGCCCTGCTGTGACGGCAGCGGCGCGATCTCCAGCGGGTCGAGGTCGCCGGGGTCGACCGACTTGGCGACCCGCAGCTGCGTACGCACGCCGACCTTCATGCCGTCCAGGTGCCGGCCGTAGACGTAGGTGATCGGCGCCTCCCACGGTACCGGCAGCTGGAACGGGATCTGCGCGTTCTGGCCGGCGGCCACCCGCATCGGCGGCGTCGCCTCCAGCCCGCCGAACTTCACGTCGCGGCGGTGCTCGCCGTTGTCGGTCTCGTACTCGACCTCGGCCTCCAGATCCAGCCGGATCCCCTGGATGTCCAGGTCGATGCTGCCGCCGATGATGTTCAGCACACCGGTGACCGCGCCGCCAGGCGTGGCGACCGGATGGTTCAGGACCGCGTCGATCTTGGCGCCGCCGGCGTTGAACCCGGCCAGAAACCGCTTGAAACCCATGTCGTACTTCCTGTCGACCGTGTGGAGAACGCCAGTCTGCCGTACGGCGCCAAGAGCCGGTAAGGAACCGGCCAAGAGGATCTTTCAACTAGTGAAAAGTTGCGCTCCGTGCAATCATGGCTGGCGTGGCACGCGAGGGGCTGATGGAGGCGCCGGGCCTGCGCGAACGCAAGAAGCAAGCGACCCGGCGCGCACTCCGCGACACCGCGCTGCGGTTGGCCGAGGAGCATGGGCTGGACGGACTGACCGTCGAGGCCGTGTGCGCCGAGGTCGGTGTGTCCACGCGTACGTTCTTCAACTACTTCCGGTCCAAGGAGGAAGCGCTCGTCGGCGACGGCCCCACGCTGCCGCCGGACGACGTCGTCGACCGGATCTTCGCCGAGCACGCCGAGCGCGGTCCGCTGGCCGGCGCCACCGCGGTGCTGCAGCTCATGGCCGACACCGGGACGCAGCCGGACGTACGCCACAAGGCGTTGATGTTCGAGCGGTTTCCGACGCTGGTGCCGGCGGTGCTGGCCCGGTTCGCCGCCTTCGAGCGGAGCCTGGCGGCCGCGGTGGCCCGCAACCTGGGCGACCGCCAGCTGCCCGACTTCTATCCGGACCTGGTCGCCGCCACCGCGGTGACGGCGATGCGGGTGGCCGGCAAGAGGTGGAGCACGTACGGCCAGGATCGGCCACTAGCCGAATATACGGCCCAGGTTTTCGCCGTATTTCATAAGGAGCTGGCATGATGCGGCTCCTGATCATGGGAGAGAACAGTTGAGTTCGACCAACCACGCCGGTGCTGCCGCAACGGCGCAGCAGACCGTGCAGCAAGGCCCCCAGCCGCTGAGCCGGCGGCAGATCCTGGCCGTCGTCGGGGCCCTGATGCTGGTCGTGCTGCTCGCCGCGCTCGACCAGACGATCGTGTCGACCGCGCTGCCGAAGATCGTCGGTCAGCTGCACGGCCTGACCGACCTGTCCTGGGTCATCACGGCGTATCTGCTGTCGTCGACGATCGTGTTGCCGATCTATGGAAAACTCGGCGACCTGATCGGCCGGAAATGGCTTTTCCAGCTGGCCATCGTGATCTTCCTGGTCGGTTCGGCGCTGTCCGGCGCGGCGCAGGACATCGGCCAGCTGATCGCTTTCCGCGCTCTGCAGGGAATCGGTGGCGGTGGCCTGATGATCGGCGCGCAGGCCATCATCGGCGATCTCGTACCACCACGAGAACGTGGTAAATATCAGGGCCTGATTGGTGGCGCCTTCGGCATCGCGTCGGTGGCCGGTCCGCTGGTCGGCGGCGCGCTCACCGACATCGGCGACAGCACGTGGCGCTGGTGTTTCTACATCAACCTTCCGCTCGGTGTCGTCGCGATGATCGTCACCGCGCTCGCGCTGAAACTTCCGCGCCGTAAAGCGAAATTCAGCCTCGACTACTTCGGTGCCGCGCTGCTGGCCGGTTTCAGCACCTGCATCGTGCTGATCACCAGCTGGGGTGGCACCAAGTACGACTGGGGGTCGCCGCAGATCGTCGGCCTGAGCATCGGGTCCGGCGTACTGCTGGTGCTGTTCGTCGTGGCCGAGATCTTCGTCAAAGAGCCGATGCTGCCGCTCAAGCTGTTCAAGAACAGCCTGTTCGCGCTGACCAGCCTGATGGGGATCGCGCTGGGCATCTGCATGTTCGGCGCACTGAGTTACGTGCCGACCTTCCTGCAGATGGTCGACGGCCGCAGTGCCACCGTCTCGGGTCTGCTGATGTTGCCGATGGTCGCCGGAATGCTGGTCGCCTCGCTCGGCTCCGGTCAGCTGATCAGCCGTTTGGGGCACTACAAGACTTTTCCGATCGTCGGCACCGCCGTGCTTGGCGTCGGCCTCTTTCTTTTGTCGCGGCTGGACCAAAGCAACCCGATCTGGGAGAACAGCATCTATTTCGCGGTGGTCGGCCTGGGCCTGGGCATGGTGATGCCGACGTTGGTCCTGATCGTGCAGAATTCGGTGCCGTTCCACGAGATGGGGGCCGCGACCTCGGCCTCGAACTATTTCCGGCAGATCGGCGGATCGCTCGGCGCGTCCCTGGTCGGCACGATCCTGGCGACGCAGCTGACCGACAAGATCCCGCAGTACGTGCCGGCCGCGGCGGCCAGCCGGCTGCCGGACACCAACAGCCTCACACCGACGCTCGTACGCGCGCTGCCGGCCGAGATCGGCAACGGCATCATCAAGGCGTACAACGACGTGCTGCCGCCGATTTTCCTCTACCTGGTGCCGATCATCGGCGTCGCCTTCGTGCTTTCGTTCTTCCTCAAGCAGATCCCGCTGCGCTCGCACGCGGCTCCCGGCGAGTCGATCGCCAGCGAGCCGCCGCAGGTGCCGGTGGCCTCCGGCGGCCAGCAGGCACCTGCGGACGCGGCCGGCGCGGCGGCCGGCTCTATGGTGGGTGCCGTGGCTGAGACAGCAGGCGTCGGTCCAGGCGGGACGCCACCGCCGCCGAACGGTCAATCCGGCTATCCGACCCAGCGTCCGCTCGCCGCGGTGCCGGCCGGCCAGCCCGAGACCGCCGCCGCGTTACCGGTCGCCGCGGTCGTACAGAGCCAGAACGGGACGCAGCCGATGCGGCCGCAGCGGCAGGTCGTGCCCACCTATCCGCAGATGACCACGCCAAACGGCCACGTGCCGCTGCGTGGATACGTACGGGGTGGCGGCAGCGGCCAGCCGCCGATCGGCGACGCGGTGCTGACGCTGATCGACTCGGGCGGCCAGCAGCTCGGCCGCGGCCGCAGCGGTCCGGACGGCCGCTTCGAGCTGGCCACGCCGGGTCGCGGCAACTACGTGCTGATCGCGCGGGCGGCCTCGCACCAGCCGCAGGCGACGATGATCTCGGTCGGCGACACGCCGGCCAGCCTCGAGGTCGTGCTGATCGGTACGAGCGGGCTGACCGGCACCGTACGGGTCAGCGGCGGCGGTGCCTTGGCCGGCGCGATCGTCACCCTCGCCGACGGTCGCGGCGAGGTGGTCGCCTCGCAGCCGACCGACGAGACCGGGTCGTACACCTTCTCCGAGATGGTCGCCGGCACGTACACGGTCGCGGTGAGCGCGCCGCGCTATCACCCGGTGGCGGCGCTGGTGGAGGTCGCCGAGGGCGGCATGACCCGCTATGACGTCGACTTCGCAGGCGCGGCGAGGTTGCGCGGCCGCGCCTTCGGCGGCTCGGCGCACAGCCCGCTCGCCGACGCGCGCGTGACGCTGGTCGACGACGCCGGCAACGTGGTCGCCGCGACCACGACCGACGCGGACGGCGTGTACGCCTTCCCGGAGCTGCCGGAAGGCAGCTACACGGTCGTCGCGACCGGCTATCCGCCGGCGGTCAGCACCGTCAGCCTGGACGGTGGCAAGGAACACCAACACGACGTGCTGTTGACGCATGAGGAGAGCCGATGACGACGGAGCCGGCCACGGCTGAGGCTGGTGGAGTGCGCGCGACGGTCCAGACGAGCGACGGCTGGGCCATCACCAGCGCGATCCTGACCGTCACCGACGCGTCCGGCCGGCAGGTCGGCCGGGCCATGGCCGACGGCGACGGCGTCGTGTCGACCGGCCGGCTGGCGCCGGGGACCTACACGGCGATCCTCACCGCGGCGGGTTACACACCGTCGGCGCGTACGGCCATCGTCACCGCCAGCGGCTCCGCCGAGCTCGGCACGCTGCGGTTGTCCCGGCTGCCCGGCTCGGACCTGCCGGCCACCGGCCGGTGGACCATCGACCCGGCGCACACCAGCATCGTGGTCGCCGCCCGGCACATGGGCCTGACCACGGTCAGCGGCCGGTTCACCACGTTTTCCGGCCGGATCCAGATCGCCGACCCGGTCGAACGCTCGTCGGTGACCGCGGTGATCGAGGCGGACAGCATCGACACCGCCAACAAGATGCGCGACGATCACCTGCGCTCGGCGGATTTCCTTGCCGTCGACCAGTTTCCGACCATCACCTACAGCGGGGTCGGCATTGTGCCGCGCGGTCCGGACCAGTGGACGCTGTCCGGCGATCTGACCATCAAGGACGTGACCAAGCCGGTCAGCCTGGAGCTCACCTACCTCGGCCTGCGCGTCGACCCGTGGGGAAACACGCGCCTCGGCCTGAAGGCGACCGGCGAGCTGCGGCGGGGTGACTTCTCCATCACCTACCACCAGGTCCTGGCCGCCGGCATCGACGCGGTCGGGACGACCCTGCGCGTCGAGATGGACATCCAGGCCGTCCACGGCGACCAGCTGCCAAGCCTGGAAGGCTGACCGCCGCCGAATACCTGCTACGGCACGTAATTGTCGTACCCAGGTGACAATCTGGCCCCCACCCAAGAACGGGCGGGGGGTGGGTTCGCGTGGAAACTTACATAAGTAGACGATCTTGGTCGAGATGCACGCATGGCCACCATGCGTGCATCGCTGCGGTGGAGCGCTAGATGTGCACACGACTCAGCTGGGCATGTCTTCAGCTAAACTGAAGACATGCGATCCGACCGGCAGCTGGCTGACACCGCACACGAGCTGCGCTTGAGCATGATGCGGCTGGTCCGCCGGCTGCGTCAGGAAAAGACCGCGCTCGTACCGCCATATCCGCAGCTCGCCGTGCTCGGCTGGCTGGATCGCGACGGTCCGATGACCAACACCCGGCTGGCCGCGGTGGAGCGGGTCACGCCGCAGACGATGGCGCGTACGACGGCCGAGCTGGTCGCCGAAGGATTGATCAGCAGAGCTGAAGACCCGACCGACCGGCGGCAGGTCCTGCTGGCAGTCAATGAGCGCGGCCGGCAGCTGCTGGAGGAGGACCGGCGGCGGCGCGACACGTTCCTGGCGACCGCGATGGCGACCGAGCTGACGCCGACCGAGCGGGAGCTGCTGCGGCTCGCCGCCGGCCTGCTGGACAAGCTCGCCGAGGCGGCCAGGTGACCCAGGCCGCGACCACCGACCAGCGCCGGGGCCTGCCGATACGGTTCAGCGCCGCGGTCGGCCTCGGCACGCTGCTGCAGCCGCTCAACTCGTCGATGATCGCGGTCGCGCTCGTGCAGATCGGTGCGGCTTTTCACGCTGGTACGCAGACGCAGTGGCTGGTCTCCGCGCTCTACCTGGCGACCGCGGTGTCGGCGCCGACCGCCGGCCGGCTGGCCGATCTGTTCGGCGCGCGCCGCGTGTTTCTCGCCGGTCTGGCGCTGGTCTTCGCCGTATCGCTGCTGGCACGGTTCGCGCCGACGCTCGGCTGGCTGGTCGCCGCGCGGATCCTGCTCGGGATCGGCACCGGCGCGCAGTTTCCGTCCGGGGTGGCGATGATCCGGCGGATCGCCGACCGGCGAAAGGCGTCGGCGGTCGGCGCGCTCGGCATCCTGTCGATCTTCGCGCAGACCTCGGCGGCGCTGGGGCCGAGCCTCGGCGGCTTCCTGGTCGGCGGCTTCGGCTGGCAGTCGATCTTCTTCGTCAACGTGCCGATGACGATCGCCGCGGCGCTCTGCGTCCTGCGGCTCGTGCCCGCCGATCCACCGCTGGAGCGGCGTGGCTGGCGCCAGGTCATGCGCGTCGTCGACCTGCCGGGGCTCCTGGTGTTCAGCGCCGGCATGACCACGGTCATGCTGCTCCTGTTGTCGCTGGCCGACCGGCCGGAGTGGTGGCTGGTCGCGGTGGCGCTGCCGCTGCTCGCCGGCTTCGTGTGGTGGGAGCTGCGCGCGGCCAGTCCGTTCGTGGACGTGCGCCTGCTCGTCCGCAGCCGGGCGCTGTCGCTGACGTACGCGCGGACCATGCTCACCTACACAGCCTTCTATGCGATCTTCTATGGCGTGCCAGGCTGGCTTGAGCAGGCCCGGCACCTGCCACCTGACCTGGTCGGCCTCGTCGTACTGCCGATCGCCGCGCTCGGTGCGCTGACGATCGTGGCCGCCACACGGCTCGCCAGGTGGCGCGGGCCTCGGCCGTTGCTGGCGATCGGGTCTCTGGCGCTCGCGATCGGCGGCGCCGCGCTGGCCCTCGCCGTACACTCCGCCACGCCGTTGGTGGTGTTGTTCCTGATCAGCGCGGTGCTTGGGTTGCCGAACGGGTTCAACAGCCTCGGCAACCAGCTGTCCGTCTACAGCGCCGCACCTGCCGACGCGACCGGCGCGGCGGCCGGCCTGTTCCGTACGTCCCAGTACGTCGGCGCCAACTTCGCCGCCGCCGCGATCGCACTGGTCTTCGCCGGACCGGCCACCGACGGCGGTCTGCACCGCCTTGGCGCGCTCGTCGCGGTGATCGGCGCGCTCCTGCTGGTCGACGCGCTCCTCATGGGAAACCGCCTCCGCGCGCAAAACGCGACCTGAGCTTCACATAACAGACGGCACTGCCGTACCATTCGCCTCACAGGCATCTGGCCGCGGGTGGACGAGGGTCGCAGGGGAAGGCGCATCTCGACCAACCGGGAGGTCACCGTGCCTGCACGTGGCGTGTTGTACGTCCACTCGTCGCCGTCGGCTGTGTGCCCGCACGTCGAGTGGGCGATTTCGCGTGTCCTTGGCGTGCCTGTGCGCCTGGAGTGGACCGCGCAACCAGCGGACCCCAGCACACAGCGAGCCGAGTGCCAGTGGAGCGCGCGCACCGGCACCGCCGGCATGCTGGCGACCGCGCTGCGGCAATGGCCGATGATCCGCTTCGAGGTCACCGAGGAGGCGACCCCCGGCGTCGACGGCGAGCGGATCGCGTACGTGCCGGGGCGCGGGGTCTTCCGGTCGACGATGAGCGCGACCGGCGACATCCTGGTGGGGGAGGATCGGCTGCGCGCGCTGCTGGCCACCGCCACCAACTCGGACGCGCTCGCGCACGGCCTGGAGAAGCTGCTCGGCACCGACTGGGACCTCGACCTGGAGCCATACCGGCACGCCGGCGACGGCGCGCCGGTGACCTGGCTGACGCAGAGCGTCTCCTGATACGCCGCGAGGGTGACGGTCGCGCCGGTAACTCGCCGGTCCGGCGCGGTTGTCACCCTCGCGGAGCGAGTTGCGCGGCTGGTCGTACAGCGGCTGGGCCCGCCGCCTGGCGAGCGCCGTCATTCCGGTGGCGCTCGCCGACTGCCGCCTTATTGATGGCGTTCGCTGACTGCCGCGTTTCTGGTGGCACTCGCTCACTGCCGCGTTTTGTGCGTTGGCGGTCGTTTGTTGGGGTGTTTTGGCGTCGCTGGGTGAGCGCCGGGTTTTGGGTGGCGCTGGGTGAGTGACGGGTTTTGGGTGGCGGTCGGTGAGTGTCGCGTTTTGTGCGTTGGCGGCCGTTTGTTGGGGTGTTTTTGGCGTCGCTCGGTGAGCGACGGGATTTTGGCGTCGCTCGGTGAGCGACGGGGTTTTGGTGGCGTTCGGCGGGCGCCGCGTTTCTGGCGGCACTCGGGCCAAGCCCGAGGCCCCCGACGCCGATTCTTCCAGCGGCCACCGACAGTCGGGGGCCGCCGGCGGGTCAGGAGATCGCGCTCATTACGTGCTTGATCCGCGTGTAGTCCTCCAAGGCGTACATCGACAGGT
Source organism: Fodinicola acaciae (assembly GCF_010993745.1). NCBI lineage: Bacteria > Bacillati > Actinomycetota > Actinomycetes > Mycobacteriales > Fodinicola > Fodinicola acaciae. Next base: position 2,693,473 of record NZ_WOTN01000001.1, on the reverse strand, counting down.
CCTTGCCATAGCCGGAGTGTCGGAAGCCGCCGTGTGGCATCTCGTTGACCAGCGGAATGTGCGTGTTGATCCACACGCAGCCGAAGGCGAGCCGCTTCGCCATCCGCATCGCACGCCCGTGGTCGCGCGTCCACACACTCGACGCGAGCCCGTACTCGACGCCGTTGGCCCAGCGTACGGCCTCGTCCTCGTCGGTGAACCGCTGCACGGTGATGACCGGCCCGAAGATCTCCTGCTGGATCGCCTCGTCGTCCTGCCGCAGGCCGGACAGCACGGTCGGCTCGTAGAAATAGCCGGTCGTGCCGACCCGGTGGCCGCCGGCCATCACCTCGGCATGGTCCGGCAGACCGTCGACGAAACCGGACACGCGCGAGAGCTGATTGGCGTTGTTCAATGGCCCATAGAGCACCTCCTCGTCGCTCGGTGGACCGGTACGCGTCGACCGGGCCTGTTCGGCGAGCGCGGCGACGAAATCGTCGTGTACGCCGGGTCCGGCGAGTACGCGCGTCGCGGCCGTGCAGTCCTGGCCGGCGTTGAAATAGCCGGCGGTGGCGATGCCTTCGGCGGCGGCATCCAGGTCGGCGTCGTCGAAGACGACCACCGGCGCCTTGCCGCCGAGCTCCAGATGCGCGCGCTTGAGGTCCTTCGCCGCCTCCGTGGCGACCTCGATGCCGGCCCGTACGGACCCGGTGATCGCGACGAGCTGCGGAGTCGGATGCGAGACCAGCGCGCGGCCGGTGTCGCGGTCGCCGGTGATGACGTTGAGTACGCCGGGCGGCAGGAACTCCGACGCGACCTCGGCGAGCAGCAGCGTGCTGGCGGGGGTCGTGTCCGACGGCTTCAGCACGATCGTGTTGCCGGCCGCCAGCGCCGGGCCGATCTTCCAGATCGCCATCATCAACGGGTAGTTCCACGGCGTCACCTGCGCGACGACACCGATCGGCTCGCGCCGGATGAACGACGTGTGACCGGCCATGTACTCACCGGCCGCGCGCCCCTCCAGCACCCGTGCCGCACCGGCGAAAAACCGGATCGCGTCGATCGCCGGCGGCATTTCCTCCTCCAGCGTCAAAGCGCGCGGCTTGCCGGTGTTGCGCACCTCGGTGTCGACGAAGTCGCCAGCGCGTTTTTCGATGGCGTCGGCCAGTTTCAGCATCGCCAGCTGCCGCTCGGCCGGTGTCGTGTCACCCCAGGTCTGGAAGGCCTTGTCGGCCGCTTTCATGGCGCGGTCGACGTCCTCGCCGTCCGACAGCGGAGCCGACGCGTACGCCTCACCGGTGGACGGGTCGATCACGTCCGCGCGTTTTCCGGACGCCGCCTCGACATACTCGCCGTTGACGAAGTTACGCAGCTCGCTCAAGAGGGCTTCCTTCCTGTCACAGACGTCCGCCGGCGCTCTCGCCGCCGACTCGGGTAGCCAACCACACCGGCAGCACCGACAACAGCACGAGCGCGGCCGCGACCACGTTGACCACCGGTGCCTGGTTGGGCCGGAAAAGGTTGGAGAAAATCCAGATCGGCAACGTCGTCACACCCGGTCCCGCGGTGAACGTCGTCACGATGATCTCGTCGAACGACAACGCGAAGGCGAGCAGGCCGCCGGACAGCAATGCCGTACGGATCAACGGAAAAGTCACATAGCGGAAGGTCTGGAAGACGTTGGCGCCGAGGTCCATCGACGCCTCCTCCAGCGATCCACCAAGCCGCCGCAGCCGCGCCAGCACGTTGTTGTAGACGATGACGATGCAGAAGGTGGCGTGGCCGACGACAACCGTGAACAATCCGAGCGAAATACCGAAAGGCTCCAGCGCAGCGCGAAAAGCGTTGTTCAGCGCGATGCCGGTGACCACGCCGGGCAATGCCAGCGGCAACACGACCAGCAGCGAGATCGTGTCGCGGCCGAAAAATCGATAGCGTTGTACGGCGAAAGCGGCCATCGTGCCGAGGACCAACGCCACGACGGTCGCGCCGATGCCGGCCTCGACGCTGGTGAGCAACGCCTGCAACATGCCGGCGTTGCCGATCGTACGGCCCCACCACTCCAGCGTGAATCCGGTCGGTGGCCAGCCAAAAGTACGCGACGAGTTGAAGGAGTTGACCACGACGACCAGCAACGGCAGGTAAATCACCGCGAGGCCGACGACCATCGCCACATACAGCAGGACGCGCGCGCGTCGGGACAGGATCATCAGAGGTTGTCCAATGCGCCGGACCGCCGGACGGCGGCGAGATAGACCAACATGACGACGACCGGAAAGAGGCCGGCGGCGGCCGCGAACGGCAGGTTGTCCGCGGTCACCACGTTGTCATAGATGATGTTCGCGAACAGCTGCGACTTGCCGCCGACGATCTTCACCGTGATGTAGTCGCCTAGCGTCAACGAAAACGTGAAGATCGAGCCGGCGACGACGGCCGGAAACAGCAGCGGCAGCACGACCGACCGGAAGGTGCGCCAGGCGCTCGCACCGAGGTCGCTGGAAGCCTCCAGCAGCGAGTCCGGGATCCTTTCCAGGCCGGCGTAGACCGGCAGGATCATGTACGGCAGCCACAGGTACGCCAACGTGATGGTGGTGGCGCTGAGGCCATAGTAGGACTGGCCGCCACCACCGATCATCCAGTCGAAAACACCGGAACCGCCGAGCATGACCCGCCACGCGTACGCTTTCACCAGATAGCTGGCCCACAACGGCGTCAGCACCGCCGCCACCAGAAACCGCTGCGCCCGCGGCGACGCCACTTTTGCCATGAAGAAAGCCAACGGCAGCGCGATGACCGCGTCGATCATGGTCACCAGCACGGCGACTCCGAGGCTGCGCGCCGCGACCGTACGATAGATGGCATCGGACACCAGGCCGGCGAAGTTTCCCAGCGAGAAGCCGGGGACCAGGTTGCCGGTGAAGGAGTCCACCGTCCAGAAGGCGGTCAGGAACATCGCGGCCAGCGAGCCGAGGTAGGCGACCACCAGCCACAGCAATGGCAGCGACAGCAGGGATCCGAGCCGGACCAGCGGTTTGCGATACAGCAGCCGGGAAAGCGCGGCGGTCATCGGGCTATCCCTTGATTTCGGTCCAGGCCTGCGTCCACTTGGTGTAGTCGGTGCAGGTCGCGTCGGTCCGGCCGTCCAGGCACTTGGCGGTCGGCGTGGTCCAGTACCAGATCTTGTCCGAGTACGGCTTGTCCGCGGCGTGGAAGGTCGCGCACTGCTCGGTCATGTCCTTTTCCTGGCACGACTTGGACTGTGCCGGGGCCTCGCCGAAGTAGGTGGCGACCTGAGCGTTCACCGACGGAGAGACGATCCAGTCCAGCCATTTGTACGAGCAGGTCGGATGCGGCGCCTTCGCGGCCACCATCCAGGTGTCCGACCAGCCGGTCGAGCCCTCCGCCGGCAGGATCGCGTTGACCTTGACCTTCTTGTCGCTGGTGATCAGGTTGTTGATGACCTGCCAGGTGGTGCCGACCACCGAGCCGCCGGATTCGAAGGACTGCACCGATTTCGTGTAGTCAGACCAGTATTCGCCGACGTTTGCCTTCTGTTGCTTCAAAAGCGCGACCGCCGCCTGGAACTGCTTGTCGTCCAGCGCGTACGGGTTCTTGATGCCGAGCTCCGGCTTGGTCTTCATCAGGTAGAGCGCCGCGTCGGCGATGTAGATCGGCGAGTCGTATGCGGTGATCTTTCCCTTGTACGGCGACCAAGCCTGGAACACCACACCCCACGAGGTCGGTGCCGGCTTGACCACGTCGGTGTTGTACTGCAACAGGTTGGCGCCCCAGCCGTGCGGGATGCCGTACGCCTGGCCGTCGACCGAGTTCCACGCGCGGTTTTTCAGGAACGGGAAGATCGTCGCGTAGTTCGGCACCAGCTTCGTGTTCACCGGCGCGGCCGTGCCGCTGTAGACCAGCCGCAGGCTCGCGTCGCCGGACGCCGACACCACGTCGTACTGGTTGGTCTTCATCAGCGTCACCATCTCGTCGGACGTGCCGGCGACCTTGACGTTGACCTTGCAGCCGGTGGCCTTGGTGAACGGATGGACCCAGTCGACCTTCGGGTCGGTGGAGCCGTCCTCGGCATAGCCGGCCCAGGCGATCACGTTGACCTGGCCCTCCGGCGTGCCGAGCTTGTCCAGCATCGCGACTTTCGGTGGCGCGCCGCCACTTCCGGTGCTGGTCGAGCCTGACCCGCAACCGGCGCCGGCCACCGCCAGGCCAACACATGCCGCGATCGCGACGATCTTCCGGCCTTTCATGATTCCCCCTCGGTGGAAACGGACTCTTTCTCTGCTGCTTGGGTGACGCCGACACGCAGAGCGTGCGCGGACTTCCAGACCAGCCGGACGCGCTCGGCGGCCGCCGGCGGCCGCCGGATCGCGGTGTTCGGCACGAGTACGGTCATCGTCACGCCGGCGTCGAGCTCGACCGAGAAGCGGATTTGCGAGCCGACATAAGCGATGTCGGAGACGATGCCGTCCGCGCGGCGTTCGTCGTCGGCGGCCGCGGTGGTCGTGTCCTCGATGCGGATACGCTCGGGCCGCAGGCTGACCGTGCCGTCGAATCCGTGCACGGCAACGGATTCCTGGCCGGTCGTGAGGTTGGCGGTGCCCACGAAACCGGCCACGAAGTCGGTCGCCGGATGCTCGTACACCTCAACCGGCGTGCCGACCTGCTCGATCCTGCCGTCGGCCAGCACGGCGATCCGGTCGCTCATGGTCAGCGCCTCCTCCTGGTCGTGCGTCACGAAAACGAAGGTGATGCCGACCTCGCGCTGGATCTTTTTCAGCTCTATCTGCATTTCCTGCCGCAGCTTCAGGTCGAGCGCGCCGAGCGGCTCGTCCAGCAGCAGCACTTTCGGCCGATTGACCAAAGCACGCGCCAGCGCGATCCGCTGGCGCTGACCACCGGACAGCTGCGCCGGTTTGCGACCACCGACATCCGGCAGCCGTACGCTTTCCAATGCCTGCAACGCACGCCGGCGGCGTTCCGGCCTGCGGACGCCTTTGACCTTCAGGCCGTACTCGATGTTGGCCAGCACGGTCATGTGCGGAAACAGTGCGTAGTCCTGGAAAACCGTGTTGACGTCGCGGTCGAACGGCGCGGTCTGGCTGACGTCCCTGCCGGCCAACAGGATCTGGCCGGCGGTCGGCAGCTCGAAGCCGGCGATCATCCGCAACACGGTCGTCTTCCCGGAGCCGGACGGACCCAGCAGCGAGAAGAACTCGCCGTCGGCGATGTCCAGGTCGACGCCGCGGACGGCTTCGGTGCGGTCGAACGACTTCCGCAGCGCGCGCAGGCTGATCGACGGCGTCGCGGCCGGTTTTTCCAGCGGTGCGGTCTGTTTCTCAGCCATCGGGGCTCCGTCGGGGGTCGGCAACCAGAAAGGACACAGCTCAGCCGGCGAGCAGGACGGTTCTTCGGTCGGTGTGCAGCGCCGCCGCCGGCGCCTGTGGACTGTCGCTGGCCAGCGGTCCGACATCGGGTACGGCGTTGACCAGCACCGACCGCGCCGGCAGGGCACGAGCGGCCCACACGGCGGTGCGTACGTCACGCGTGAAGATCGCGGCGCGTCCGCCGCTGGCGAGTGCGAAGGCCTCATCGAGGTCGGCGTATGGCTCGATGCTCAGCACCGGCCCCGGCGCGTCCACGACATGGTCGGTGAGCCGCGGCGCGATCAGCGGCACCGCCGGAGCCGGCGGGCGTGACCGTACGTCCAGGTCGGGCAGCAGCTCAGTGAGCCGTTGTGCGTGGCCGGTCGAGATCACCGGCCCGAGGTCGGTGGCCGGATCGGCCGGGTCGCCGACGACCAGCGCCGCCGCGCTGCTGGCCAGCCGGTCGGCCAGGTCGAGCTGTACGTCCCGGTGCACGATGACGCGCCGGCTGGCCGACCAGAGCTGACCGGCGAAGCCGAACGCACCGGCGGTGATCGCCTCGGTGGCCTCGGCCAGGTCGGCGTCGGGCTCCACGATCACCGGACAGACGGCCGTGTGGTCGAGCAGCACGCGGCCGGCGGCCGAGATCGTGGTGCCGCCGGCGAAGGTGACCAGCCGTACGGCCTGATGTTTGACCAGCGCCGCGCCTGTGCACGAGTCGCCGGTCAGCACCGACACCCACGCGTCCGGCAGGCCGGCCTCGACCAGCAGGTCGACCAGCCGTACGGCCGACACCGGCGCCTTCGCCGACGGCTTGAGCAGCACCGGACAGCCGGCTGCGACGGCTGGACCGATGCGCGCCGCGGCCAGCGCCAGCGGCAGCTGATAGCCGGTCACCGCGGCGACCGGACCGACCGGATCGTGCAGTGTGAACCGTACGCTCGCCGAGCTCGGCAGCGGCGGCACGGCGCTGGCCAGGTGGCGTCCTTCGGCGGCGGCCGTACGCAACGCGCGCGCTGCCTGATCGACCTCGCGGCGCGCGGCAGCGGCTGGTTTTCCTGCCTCGGCGACGATCGTGTAGGCGAACTCGCCGGTGCGGTCGGTGAGCAGCGCGGCGGCGCTTTCCAGCACGACCGCACGTTCCTCAGCGTCGAGCGGCGGACCGGCGGCGACCAGCGCGGCCGCGGCCCGGCCGGCCTGGTCGACGTGCTCGGCCCCCAACGCCGGCACGCGCGCGACCTCGGTGCCGTCGTACGGATTGTGTACGGACAGCCAGCGGTCCGCGGTCACCGGACGGCCGGCGATCCTGGCAGGCACCTGCTGCACAGCGTCACCTCCGGCAATCCGTGTGTGTCGGAGAGAGTAGGGAATCCCGACATTCAGGGTAAAGGTGCACATGCACCACGATTGCCGAAATCCTTTGTGCATCCGTACAGTTACCGGCCATGACACTGACCGTGCGCGACCTGCTTGAGGCACCGAGCCTCGGCATCACGCTGGTCAATGGCGCGGATGCCGAACTGCTGCGTCCGGTGCGCTGGGTCGCGGTCACCGAGCTGGCCGATCCGCGTCCGTTTCTCACCGGCGGCGAGCTGGTGCTGACCACCGGCCTGCGCCAGCGCGGTCCCGGCAGCCAGCGCGAGTTCGTCCGCCGGCTGGCCGAGCGCGACATCGCCGCGCTCGGCTTCGGCACCGGTCTGAGCCACCCGGACGTGCCCGACGGGACGCTGGCGGCCGCTGAGGCGGTCGGGATGCTCGTGCTCGACATCCCGTACGAGACGCCGTTCATCGCGGTGGACCGCTATGTCGCCGACTGGGTCCTCGGTGAGCACTTCGGCCGGGTCCGCGAGCTGCTGGACCAGCACGACGTCCTGGCTCGCGCGCTGCTCAGCGGCCAGGGTCTCGGTGCGCTGGTGGCGGCGCTGCGGCAGATGGTCGACGCGCCGGTGATGGTCGCCGACCAGCAGGGGACCGTACTGGCGTCGGCGCCGTCGAAGGCCGCTTGGCCGGTTGAGCAGCTGGGCTCGCTGAGCCGCTCGGCGGTGCAGCCGGAAGGCCTGCGGGTGTTGCCGGTCGAGGTGGAGGACTTCGTCGTCGCCTACCTGTGTACGCGCCGGCCGCGGCGGTCCGCGGACGTGCTGCCGTATGCGGTGTCGCTGGTCGGCCTGGAGCTGGCGCGTCGCCAGGCCGTGTTGTCCGGCCAGCGGCAACTGGCCGGTCAGGTGCTGGCCGACGTCGTACGCGGAAGCGTCACGGCCGCGGACGCCGAGCGGCGGCTGACGCCGTGCGGCATCGACGCCACCGGCAGTCACGCGGTGGTCATCGCCATCCCGGTCTCGACCGGCTCGTTGATCCGGCGGCTCACGTACAGTCCGCTGCCGTTGCCGGACGTGGTGACCGCGGTCGTCGACGACAGCCTGGTGGCGGTGTTGCCGGCCGGTCAGCCGGCGCACGAGGCCGCGCACCTGCTGCACACGCAGGTGCGGCAGCTCGGCGGCCAGGCCCGGATCGGCATCGGCGGCTGGTATGCCGGCGTGAGCGGCCTGCGATGGAGCTATTACGAGGCACGCGAGGCGGCCAGCCGTGGCCTCGGCGTCAACGAGCGCGAGCCGATGAGCCTGTCGGGCCTGATCCTGGCCAGCGAGGACATACCGCTGCGTGACCTCGCCACCGACCTGCTGCGTCCACTGGTCGACTTCGATGCCGCGCACGACGGTGCGTTGATCGCGACCCTACGCGCGTACCTGGACGCCAACGGCTCTGTCGGTGTGGTGGCGCAACGGCTCATCCTGCATCGCAACACGGTGCGCTATCGGATCGCGCAGATCGAAAAGCTCACCGGCCGGTCGCTCGCGCACACGTCCGACCGCGTGCAGTTCTGGCTCGCGCTGACCGCCGCCGGCCTCACCTGAGACGCATGGCTGGCGCCGCTGAGGTGCCCTGTCGTCCCGGTAAGCGGCGGGAAGGTCCGCTATATGGGATGACAAGAGACCTGTAGCGCTAAATGTCCGCCTTATGAAGTTCGCGGATGGTGTGAATGTCGAGTTACTAGCGCCGGACGCAAGAAACAACGCCAGAGCATCTGCTGTCCGCAGTGGTCGTCGCGGGCCGCTGGCGGTGGGGGTGCGCGGCTGTTCCACACTGGGGGGATGCGCCTATCGTTACAAATCTGGACAGCGCTACTCGTCGTCGTGCTGACTGTGACCGGATGCGCGCAGACCAAGCCGCGGCCGGCCGCGACCGTCAGCGCGAGTCCGACGGCACCGGATGTCGACGCGCAGGCGGCCGCGATCGCGGCGAAGCTCTCGGACGTCGACGCGGTCGGCCAGATGCTGGTGCCGTTCGTGTACGGGCAGGACGCGACGAACGTCTCGGCGGCGGCGGCCAGCGAGAACACCGCGAAGTACGGTGTCGCGACGCCGGCCGCGGTGATCGCGAAGTTCCGGCTCGGCGGCCTGATGCTGGTGCGGCAGGCCAGCGACGACCCGACCGCCGACACCAACCCGACCTCCAACGTCAGCTCGCCTGCGCAGATCCGCCGGCTGACCGGCGGCCTGCAGACGGCGGCGAGGAAGCTGCCGGCCGGCGTACCGCTGCTGATCGCCACCGACCAGGAGCACGGCTCGGTCACGCGCATCCGCAACGACGTCACGTTGCTGCCGGCGCAGATGGCCTTCGGCGCGGCGCGGCAGCCGGCGCTGACCGAGAGCGCTGCCGCGGTTTCTGGCCAGGAGTTGCGTGCGCTCGGCCTCAACGCCGACTTCGCGCCGGATGCCGACGTGACCGAGGGGGCCGACAACACCGTCATCGGCTCGCGTTCTTTCGGCAGCGACCCGAAACTCGTCGGTGACCAGGTGGCGGCGGCCGTACGCGGCTATGCCTCGGCCGGCATCGCGACCACGCTCAAGCACTTCCCCGGTCACGGCCACACGAATGTGGACAGCCACGAGGGCCTGCCGATCCTGCGCCAGAGCGAGGCGTCGTTGCTGGCCAACGACATCGCGCCCTTCCAGGCCGGCATAGCGGCCGGCGCGCCGATGGTCATGTCCGGTCACCTTGACGCCGAGGCGATCGACCCCGGCACGCCGGCGACGTTGAGCCGCGAGGTGCTGACAGATCTGTTGCGCGGCAAGCTCGGTTTCAAGGGCGTCGTCATCACCGACTCGATGACGATGCCGCCGGTGACACGGAAATACGGCGAAGGTGAGGCGGCCGTACGGGCCGTGCTGGCCGGCAACGACATGTTGTTGACACCGCAGAATCTTGGCGTCGCCCAACAGGCGCTGCTCGCCGCGATCACCTCCGGCCGGCTGCCCCGAGCACAGGTGAACGCTTCGGTCGCTCGTGTCATCGCGCTGAAACTGCGCGAGGCGACGGCGCCACAGCCAGCACTGTCCACTGTGGACACCGCTGACCACCAGTCCACCGTGGACAAGGCCGCCGCCGCGGCCGTGACCGTCTACAAGGGACAGTGTTCCGGTCCGCTGGTACGCGGTCCGGTCGCGGTGACCGGTGGCTCGTCGCAGACGCGAGACGCGCTGCGTACGGCTCTGGGCGCACAGGGAATCAGGACCTCGTCCTCCGCCAGGACCAGGATTTTCCTGACCGGCTATGGCGACACGAAGGCCGACCTGAGATCCGCGGCGGTGACGGTCGCAACTGACGCGCCGTATCTGCTGGCCTCGGCCAGCTCGCCGACGCGGATCGCCACCTATGGCACCGCACCCGCGTCGATGCGCGCGCTTGCCGCGGTTTTGGCTGGCAAGGCAGGCGCTCCCGGCCGCTCGCCGGTGACTGTCGCCGGCCTCCCGGACACCGCCTGCCGCTGAGTCAGCCGAGGATGAAGGCGGCGTCCCACGGTGTCGCCGGCTGGCCGGTCGCGTACGTCTGGAGGACGAGCGCGGCGCCGGCGGCACCGTCGAGCAGGCCGGGGTTGTCGAGCTGGCCGGCGTATCCGGTGTGGCGAAAGCCAAAGACCGTGTCCGGCTCGAACCTCGCGACGATCTCGGCGATGGCGCGCTCGTAGGCGGCCGCGCGCGCCTGGGTGACAGGAAAGAGCGACAGGATGTGCGCCAGGCCGGCCCACCCGTGGCAGAGTCCCGGGTCGGACAGGCCGGTCGGCAGCGCACAGACGGCGTCGATGGCCCGCTCCGCCACGACCGTCCACTGTGGACGCCGGAGCGCCCGGCCGGCGAGCCACAATGCGCGCGCGATGCCAGGTGTGCCGTAACACCAGCTCGCTCGCTCTCGCCGGTCGATCCGTTCGGCCGGCCGGCGGATGAACGGCGGCCAGTGGTCGTCGTGCAGGTTTTCCAGCAGCCACTCGACGATTCGTACGATGGCGGCGTCCTGGCCGTCGACGACGATGCCGGCCTCGACCGCCATCGCCAGCATGGCCAGCGGTCCGGAGATGCCGTGCGCCAGGCCGAGATTGGCGTGACCGTCCGGAAAACCGGCCGGATCCTGCCGGCCCGGCGCCTCGGCGACCCACCAGCCGGGCCGCCGGTCGTACGGTCCGGCGAGACTGACCAGCGCCGTCACTCCTTCGGCGACCGCGTCAGTTTGTCCGGCCAGCAACAGATAGCGCAGCGCACCGGTGATGCCGTTGACCACGTCGTAGTCGCCGACTCGCACCTCGCCGGGCCACTCGGATCGCAGTCGTACGGTGAAAGAGCGAGCCATCAGCGTGTCGAGCCGTTCCAGCGACCGGCCGTACGAACCGGTTGCGATGTGTGCCATCCGGGTCGCGAAGGCCATCGCCGCCGGTCCTTCGTAAAGGCCGCGCGGCACTCTGCCGGCGACATGTGGCGCGCAGGCGGTGAGCCAGGCGTGCAATGCCGGCCGCCATTGTGCGTCGGTCGCGGCCAGCTCGGCAAAGAAGACCGCGATGCCGGGATGCCCGGCGGCCAGCGAAAGATCGTCCCACCGGCCGGCCGTCTCTGCTGTCTCTGCGAGGTGGCGGACGGCGGCGGGGTCGGCCAGTCGCTCGGCGACTTCGGCGACGATGTCGGTCATCGGCGGACGAGCAGGCCGTGTGTGACCTCACGCAGCAACGAAAGCGAGCGACGCTCCGTTGGTGGCGCGATGCCATAGGCGCGATTGAAATGCATGTGCAGCAACGACATCGCCACCACCTGCCACGACGGCTGGCCGGCTTCTCGCAGGAGTGACGCATAATCGCGCAGCGCCTGCCGGCGTTGTGAAATGGCCTCGCCCGTGAGGGAATCCAGCGACTGGAAGACCTGGCGCCGCTGGTTGCGATCCAGCTCCTTGCGGCCGGCCGGGTCGATCGCGTGCACCAGCCAGTCTTTCCAACCGTCAGGGCAGAAAGCCGACAGGATGTCGAGGTAATGCAACACCGCTGTGACCTCGCGGTCGCGCTTGTGGCCGAGCTGTTCGAACACGACGTGGCTGTCAGCGCAGAACACGCGCTCTGCCGCTGCCAGCACCTGGCCACTGCCGTAACGTGCTGTCTCTGGCTCGTACGTGCCAAGCTCCAGGCCGCCGGCCAGGCCGCGGTCACGTGCTCTGCTGACCGCGTCGTGCAGCGCTGGCAGCAACTCCGCAGACGGCCGGTGAAACCGGAGCCGCAGGTGCGGCCGCGGATCGTTGTAGCGGATGAAAAACCATCTGTCCACATCGGACAGTGGCAGCTGTGGTACGAGCTCCGGCAGCAAGGCGTCGATGGCGTCCGGTGCGGTGGAAATCCTGGCGTAGAGCCAATCTCCTCCTGGCGCGTACGCCGGTGGCCGGGTTGGTCCGGTCGTGCCGGTGACCGGCTCGCGCTGCCTACGCGCGAAGACGGGCACGATGATCTCGTGCGGACGACCAGCGATCCAGCCGTACTCGCTGGAAAAGTCCTCGGACACCAGCGCTTCTGGCCGGCGTTCGAGCTCGGTGCGCAATAGTTCTCGGTGCCAGGAATCGGAAAGATCGAGACCGAGCCGCTGGTCGACATCGCCGACCAGCACTCTGTCCGGCACCTCCAGTTGCTCGCGCCAGCTGGCCAGCCGCTGCGGCCAGTCCGGTCGCCGCGCGTCCGCGCCGGTCAGACCGACCGGCAGCCAGCGCGCCGGCATCAGGATCGCGCGGCCATAGCGTACGCGCGGAAGCCGCGGCAGCTCGTCCAGCGGACCCCACGACCACGGCATCACGCGCCGCGCCCGGCCAAAGGCCAGCTCGGTGAGCAGCCGCACCGGGTTGGGCGTGAGGCCTTCAAGGTTGATCATCGTCATCGGAGTCGGCGCGATTTCCTCGCCGGTGACGAGCGAAACCGCGTAGAGGCCGTCCAGATCAGCCGCGATGCCGATGTCGCCGATGGAAAGATCGCCGCCGAGGCCGGAAATCGAGGTCAGCGCGGGCAACAGCCGCGGCACCCGGCCGACATTGCCGGTCCGCGGATCGGCGGGTTGGAACTGCAGCTGCACCGGCCTGCCGCCGGTCAGCCGTTTTTCCAGCATCGCGGCCAGATCCGCGGTCAGGCCGGTCAGCTCGGCGAATCGGCCGGACATCTGGCCGGCCTGCCAGGCGACCGGTGTGACGTTGACACGGAAGTCGCCGGCGTCCACCGCGGCCGGGCTGGCGGCCAGCAACTGGCAGCTGACATCCGCCGACGGCCACACCGTGCCGTCCGGCTCGGCGTCCAGCTTTTCCAGCAGTGAAGCGGAAAGCTCGATCTCGTCCGCGCCGGCGTGTACGAGCATGGCCAGGTCCGCTATTCCCTGCCGCTTCGGCGCGCGCCGGTCCGGCGCCTCGCGATGGCCGGCCGGTCGCCGGTAGCCGCCTGGCGCACCAAGACCGGCCACCGGATCGAGGACGTCGAGAATCGGCACGGCAGCGCCGATCCCGTAGCGTTCCACGAATTCCTGATGATAGTCGGAAAGGCCGGTGAAGGCTTCCCGGCTCGGCGACAGCCGCCACAACGCGGTCGTCGCGGCCTCTATTTCCTGGAGCACGACCGGCGGCAACGTCAGCCGCGCGTCGAGTCCGAGATCGACCTGGATGCCGGCCGGCTCCTCGCCGGTCAGTCGTCCCATAGCAGCCGCGGCGCGATCGCGCAGCTCCAGACCGTCGCCGAGTTTCGTCTTTCGATACGCGGAAAGTGCGTCGACCGCCTCGGTGAGCAACACGTTGTCGGGGCCGCAATGTGCGACGAAATGCTCCAGCGGAGCGCTGTCGGACTGCTCCGGCCACAGGTCGCAGGCCAGGAATCCGGCCGATATCAATGCGCCGACAAACCGCCACAGCCGCTCGACGGGCAACTCGGCGAATCGCTCTGTGAGGCTGTTGACCAGATCTGCCAACGAAATCCGCGCGGATGCCAGCTGCTCGACGGCACACACCGGTGGCGTACGCCGGATGGACGCCTCTCGGATGGACTCCGCACCGGTGCCGCGGATGTCCGGCAGCGTCAACCGGTCGCCGCGCGGACGGCACAGCGGATGCAGGCGTACGGTCGCGGCTGGAAAGTCCTGCGGACGGCCGGCGCACCCTGCCGCGTACGCGGCGACCCACTCGCCGCTCGGCCGCGCGGCTTTCTCATGCGCCGAGCCGAAAACTACGGAGCAGGTCGGTCCGGGACGGCCGGCGGCGACGCCGGACAACAGGCCGAAGGGGGTGGCGCGCGACCGCATCCGGAGTTGGTAGCGGCTCGTCGTGAGCGCCACCCGGCGTCGCCGGTGCGGATCGTCCGCGGCGATGGCGGCCGCCGTCGACGGACTGGAGATCGCCAGCGCCTCCAGGAAAATCCGGTCGGCGGCGGCCTCGCGAAGAAAGTCGCCGACGCGGTCGGCCGGATCGGCCACCGGCTTCGGCATGACGGCCGGCGCGCGCAGGACGAACACCTCGCCGGCCGCGAACAGCGGCTGCTGCACTCGATTTCCTTGCCTCAGAAGCGAAACTCGGCAAAAAAGCAGGCACGCCGAAGGAAACGGCGTTCGCGGCAGGTGTCGCGGAGTCCGTCGCTCGATCCGCCGACCCGGATCGACGCCTCTCCGGCGTGCCTGTGAGCTCCGCGGCTAGCGGAGAAGGTGGATCAGCTGCAGTTGCAACACTTCGCGATGCTGGTGGCCCAGCTGTTGCAGGTGTTCGTCGTGCGGCTGCGGCCCTGTTCGGACGCGACCCGGTCGGTGGTGACCTCGGTCAGCGGCATGAGCTCCAGATCCAGGTCGAGCATGTCGTAGTGCGGTACGGGTGGCATGAGCCCTCCTCGGTCGGTAGGAAAACGCTGCCATGGAAACACACCGTTTTGGCTCTGGCAATAGGATCGTGCGTTCGCAAGAAAACGCGACGGCTCAGGACTCCACCAGCGCGAGCAATGTCGCGCGTACGGCCGAGCGCTGGTCGTCGTCCAGCGGCGTGGTCCCCATGGCCCGGTTGAGCCACAGCCCTTCGAGAGCGAGTCGTATGACCAGACCGGCGCCGGAGTCCCAGTCGCGGGCCGGCGCGAGCGTACGCCGCTCATCGCCGGAACCCCCTGGATTGTCGTCGGCGGCAAGTAACCGCAGCCGCAGCAGAGCCGTCATCCGGTCGGTGTCGGCCATGACACCCCACTCGACGTACGCGCGCCGCCAGTCGTCGCTGGCCGCGCCCCGCGACACCGCTCGCTCCATCTCGTCATGCAGGTGCTCGGTGACCGCGGCGAGCAGGCTCGCCTTGGTCGCGAAGTGATAGAAGAAGCCGCCTTTGCTGATGCCGGCCTCGCTGGCCACCGAGTCGACGCTCAGCCTGCCGACCCCGTCGCGGACGATGACCCGGACGGCCGCGGCCAGGATCTTGTCGCACGCGTTGTCGTATCGCCTCACGCGCCCAAGCTACACCGACTGGTCGGTATAGCTCGCGGCCAACGTGGCGGCGAGACGTCGCTGGACCTGGCTGCGCCAGCCGCCGTTCATGATCCGACGGGACAGCTGGTGCGTCGGGTTGTCCGGATCGAAACCGGCGTGCTCGAGCAGTACGCGCGTGCCGCGTCCTTCCGCGTGCAGTGTCCAGGTGACCGTGCTCTCGAAGCCGCCGGCGGCGTCCTGCCAGCTGATGCTCAGCAATCGCAACGGCTCCAGCCGCAGCACCTCGCAGGCGATCGTCCCGGAGAAACCGACCGCGTCGATCGGCCTGCCACGCATGGTGAACCGGTGTCCGACCCGTGGCCGGAAGTCGCTCGGCATCAGCCAGCGCGCGATCAGTTCCGGCTCGGTCAGCACGCGCCAGACCCGCTCGACCGGATGCGGGAAGAACTGGTCGACGGTGATGGTGGTCAGGTCCTCGCTCATGCCTCGTCCTCGGCGGCGACCTCGTCCAACACGGTCCCCATCGCGGTCAGCCGCTCGCGCCAGAACCGCTCGTACGGACTGAGCCACTCCTGCAACTCGTGCAGGGGATCAGGCGTCACCGCGTAGAACCGGAACCGGCCCTGCTTGGTCTCCTCGACCAGGCCGCTGTCGCGGAGCACGCGCAGGTGCTCGGACACGCTCGGCCGCGCCATGTCGAAGCGCGCGGCGATGTCGGCGACCGTACGAGGACCGTCGAGCAGCAGGTCGAGCACGTCCCTGCGGGTCGGATTGGCGAGCGCGCCGAAAACGCGGTCGGTGGGGGACTCCTTCGAGCGGTGCGGCACCCCGCCAGATTACGTAGGAACAGTCCTACCTGACAACCTACGTGAGGTAATCCGGGATGAAGGCTTCCTGAGTATTGGGCTGATTGCATAGAGTGGTTCCCGCTAGTTGGGAATAAGTGACGGGGGAGAGTATCGGTGCAGGGTAGCGCCGAGATCTATGAATACTTGATGAGACGGAGCGGTGAAACGATACCGTCGCTGGCTGCGGCAAATTCGTGAAGAGAACGCTCAAGGGAGTCTCGTGTCCCATTCTCGCCTGTCCGAAGAGACCGGTCGGAGCGACGAGATCGCCTGCGTGAGATGAAGCTCGGTCGAATCGGCAAAGACGAGCTGGTCGCCGTGCCGCGCTCAGCTGACGAGCGCCTGGCTTTGCTTTGTCGGTCCTTGTTTACGGTTGCCGTGGCGGCGATGGAGAGTCGACAAGCGGTCCGAACCTTTGGTGAATCGCACGGATTACCTCATATGCGGGTGCGGTTTGTCGGAGCTGAGCAAGAAGAATCGATTGACGTTGATCTTGACTCCCGTGAGACGGATGCGCTTTTGTAGATCGCAATTGCGGACCTGAGGCTGGTGTGGCAGGAGATTGGACCTGATCATGACCAGGGATGACCTGATAAAGGTCGTGGAGTCGGCGCTGACTGTTCTATCATCTGTGTATCGAGAGTCTGCAGCCAAATCCGATCTCTACGAAGCTGCGCTGATGACTGTTGCCGTGGGTGCAACGCAAGCGGCTGGCGGCATGTGCCTACTTACTGACGATGGACGGAATCCGTCACAGGAGTTGACGTTCCGTCGTTCGCCTGGAAATTTGTGGTTGGGACAGTTTTCTCATGTCCGAGCATCGTTTGTGAATCCCGGCAGGGCTCTTGAGATTCATCTCGGCGTTTATGTGATGAGTGGCTCGCGAGTGCAGCATGAGTGCGACGTTGCGATTCTGGACAGCGTTGAGGCCGAACGGAGTCGGCAAGGCAGGATCCATCCCCGCCATTCGAAATTAATTACCTCAATAGAGGCCAAGTGTTACGGCGCATCGCCATGAGACTTCCGCGAACTCGACGTTTTGGTGGTTCTACAACGATATAGAGGGGCGAAAACGTCGAGTTCGTGAGAGTGCGCGGCGAAGTCGCCAATATCTGACCCTCAAAGGTTGGTTGTCAGAGGGGGATGTTGCCGTGCGCGCCGCGGCCGGCGGGTGCGGCGGCGAGCGCGTCGGCGAGGCGGCGGCGCGTGGCGGTCGGCTCGATGATCTCGTCCACGACGCCGATCTCGATGGCTCGCTCGACGCCGCCGGCGGCCCGTTCCTGCTCGGCCACGAGCTTCTCGCGCAGCGTCTCGCGCTCGGCCGGTGGCGTGGCGGCGAGCTTGCGGCGATGCAGGATGCCGACCGCGGCGGGCGCGCTCATGACGGCGACCTCCACGCCGGGCCACGCGAAAACCGCGGTCGCGCCGAGAGCGCGCGAGTTCATTGCGATGTACGCACCGCCGTACGCCTTCCGCGTGACCAGCGTCACGCGCGGCACGACGGCCTCGGCGAAGGCGTGCAGCAGCTTGGCGCCACGCCGTACGACGCCGTCCCACTCCTGGCCGACGCCAGGCAGATAGCCGGGCACGTCGACGAGCACCACGAGTGGCACGCCGAGCGCGTCGCACATCCGGACGAACCGCGCCGCCTTCTCGGCCGAGGTGGCGTCCAGGCAGCCGCCGAGCCGCAGCGGGTTGTTGGCGACCACGCCGACCGTACGGCTGGCCAGTCGGCCGAGACCGGTGACGAGGTTCGGAGCCCACTTCGCGTGCAGCTCGACCATCGGCTCGTCGAGCACCGCGTCGCACAGCGGCCTCACGTCGTAGCCGCGGTTGGACTGCTTCGGCAGCAGAAGGCCGAGGTCGGCGCCGTGCTCGGGGAGGTCGGCGGTGGAAAACCGGCCTGGCCGCGCCAGCAACGCGGTGACCTCGCGGGCCTTCGCGGTGGCGTCCTGGTCAGTCGCGGCGACGAGATGGGCGGCGAGGTGGGCGACGCCGCCGCGCCGCTCCATGTCGACCTGGTCACCGGCCTCCGGACCGGTCACGAAGACGCGGCCAGCCGGTCCCAGGATGACGATGTCGGTGAGCGCGGGACCGTACGCGGCACCACCGGCGGCCGGTCCGAGCACCACGGAGATCTGCGGGACGCGGCCGGACGCGCGGATCATCGCCGCGAACACCTCGCCGACCGCGTCGAGCGCGCTGACGCCCTCGTGCAGCCGCGCGCCGCCGCACTGCCACAGGCCGACGACCGGGATGCGCTCGCGGACCGCGAGGTCGATGGCGTCGACGATGTGACGGCACCCTTCGGTCCCCATCGCACCGCCCATTTTGGTGCCGTCGGTCGCGTACGCGACGACCGCGTTGCCGTCGACCAGGCCACGCGCGGAGGTGGCGCCGGACGCGTCGCGGCCGGACACCGCGACCATCGTCCCCGCGTCGAACAGAGCCGCGAGGCGGAGGTCCGGGTCGCGGTAGTCGGTCCTGGCCGGCGACACCACCGTCATCGTCAGGCCCTGGTGAAAGCCAATGCCACGTTGTGTCCGCCGAAGCCGAACGAGTTGTTCAGCGCGGCGTTGACCGTCACCCGGCGCGGCTCGACGCGTACGACGTCCAGCGTCAGCGCGTCGTCGGGGTCCTCCAGGTTGGCGGTCGGCGGGATCACGCCGTGGTGGATCGCCAGTACGGTCGCGATCGACTCGACCGCTCCGGCGCCGCCGAGCAGGTGACCGAGCATCGACTTCGGCGCGGTCAGGATCGGTTCGGCGCCGATCGCGCTGCGGATCGACAGCGTCTCGGGCATGTCGCCGACCGGCGTACTGGTCGCGTGCACGTTGACGTGCGTGATGTCCGAGCCGGTCATCCCGGCGTCCTCGATGGCCTGCGACATGGCTCGCGCCTGTCCCTTGCCGGACGGGTCGGGCTGCACGATGTCGTGGCCGTCGGCGGTGACACCGGCACCGGCCAGCCGCGCGTAGATCCGCGCGCCGCGCGCCTTCGCGAAGTCCTCGCGCTCCAGTACGAGCGCGCCGCCGCCCTCACCGAGCACGAAGCCGTCACGCCCCTTGTCGAACGGGCGGGACGCGCGCTCCGGCTCGTCGTTGCGGGTCGACATCGCCTGCATCTGCGCGAAACCAGCGAGCGGCAGCGGATGGATGACGGCCTCCGAGCCACCGGCGACGACCACGTCGTAGCGGCCGGAGCGCAGCAGGTCCAGCGCCAGCGCGATCGACTCCGCGCTGGACGCACACGCGCTGACCGTCGAGGACACGCGGCCCTGCGCGCCGAGCTCCAGACCGACCCACGCGGCCGGACCGTTGGGCATCAGCATCGGGATGGTCCACGGCGAGACGGACCGTACGCCCTTCTGCTCCAGGATGTCGTCCTGGTTGAGCAGCGTCAGAGCACCGCCGATGCCGGTGCCGAAGGCGACGCCGAGGCGGATCGGGTCGACCTCCGGCGTGCCCGCGTCGGCCCAGGCCTCCTGTGCGGCGACCACGGCGACCTGCTCGGAACGGTCCATCTTGCGGGCCTTGACGCGCTTGAGCGTCTCGGTCGGCTCGACGGCCAGCGGCGCGGCGATCCGCACCGGCAGCTGCGCGGCCCACTCCTGGGTCAGCGCGCGTACGCCGGAGCGGCCTTCCAGCAAGCCCTGCCAGGTGGTGGCGACGTCGCCACCGAGCGGGGTGGTGGCCCCGAGCCCGGTGACGACCACGCCGGTGGGTGAACCCATCAGGCCTGTGCCTTTTCGATGTAGCTGACCGCGTCGCCGACCGTACGCAGGTTCTGCACGTCGTCGTCGGGGATCTTGATGCTGAACTTCTCCTCGGCGGCGACGACCACCTCGACCATGGACAGCGAGTCCACGTCCAGGTCGTCGATGAAGGCCTTGTCGTCGGTCACGTCGTCGGGGGAGACGTCCGCGATCTCCTCGAGGATGTCGGCCAGGCCGGAGCGGATCTCGTCACGGGATGCCACGTGGGTGGTTCCTTTCTGCGGTGGTGCTTTCTGGGTTGACGGTACGGACAGATCAGGGACTGAGCACGACCTGGCCGGCGTAGGTGAGACCGCCGCCGAACCCCAGCAAAAGCACTGGAGCACCGGACGGCACCTCGCCACGCTCGATCATTTTGGACAACGCCATCGGGATCGACGCACTTGAGGTGTTCCCCGACTCCACGATGTCACGCGCGATCACCGCGTCTGTCGCGCCCAGCTTCTTGGCGACCGACTCGATGATCCGCAGGTTTGCCTGGTGTGGGACGAAAGCCGCGAGCTCGGACGGCCGTACGCCGGCGTCCTCGCAGATCTTCGCCGCGATCGGCGCGAGCGCCGTGGTGGCCCACCGGAAGACCGACTGGCCTTCCTGGTAGATGTGGTTGCCCTCGGTCATCCCGATCATCGTGCTCGGCTCGCTGCCCCATGACACCGGGCCGATCGACGGTGTGTCGCTGGCGGTGACCACCGCCGCGCCGGCACCGTCGGCGAAGATGATGCAGGTCGACCGGTCGTCCCAGTCCAGGATGTCGGTGAGCTTCTCCGAGCCGATCACCAGCGCGTTGCGGCTGGCGCCGGCGCGGATCGCGTGGTCGGCGGCGGCCAACGCGTACGAGAAGCCGGAGCAGGCGGTGTTCATGTCGATGGTGGCCGGCCGGATGCCGAGCTCGGTGGCGATCCGGGTGGAGGCGTTGGGGATCACCGTCAGCTCGCTGCAGCTGGCCAGGATCACCGTGTCGATGTCGCTCGGGTCCAGGCCGGCGGCAGCGAGCGCCTTCTGCGACGCCGCGACGCCCATGCTGACCACGGTGTCCTCCGGGCCGCCGACGCGGCGGCTGACGATGCCGACCCGTTCGCGGATCCACTTGTCGTTGGTGTCGACCCGCTGCGAGAGCTCGTCGTTGGTCACCACCCGCGACGGCTGGTAGTGCCCCAACGCGACGATCTTGCCGTACTTGTCCGGCGTCGCGATCTTCATGCCAGTCACGCTCCTGCGGGGTTCAGGCGGGCCAACGGGGTGCCGGCGGCGACCGGGTCGCCGGTGTGCGCGAGCCATTCGACGAGTACGCCGTCGCGGTGGCCGGCGACCTCGACCGGGCCTTGCCGGGTCTCGACCGCGCCGATCCGCTCGCCGGCGCCGACCGGGTCGCCTTCGGCCAGGTCGGCGCGGGTGAAGGTGCCGGCCGACGGTGCCACCGCGACGTGGAAGCGTACGCCCGACTCGACCGGACCACCGCCGTACCGGCGCGCCAGGTCGGCGGCTTTCGGCAGGTCGTCCGGGGTGTTGACGGTGACGATCTCGACGCCTTTGAGCGCGCGTTTGGCCAGGCCGGCGAGCGTGCCGGCGGGCGGCAGCTCGATCAGCGCGGTGACGCCGAGGTCGGCCATGGCCGCCATGCACAGGTCCCAGCGGACCGGCGAGGTGACCTGGCGTACCAGGCGCGCGACCGCCTCCGCGCCGGTGGTGACGGCCTTGCCGTCGGCATTGGACAGCAGCAGGCGCTCGGGCTGGCTCGGCGTGATGCCGCCGGCCAGCGCCGCGAGCGCGTCGCGCGCCGGTGCCATGTAGTGCGTGTGGAAGGCACCTGCGACAGCCAGTGGACGTACGCGCGCTTTCTCCGGCGGCGCGGCGGCGAGCTTCTCCAAGCCGGCCAGCGAGCCGGCAGCGACGATCTGGCCGCTGCCGTTGCGGTTGGCCGGGGTGAGGCCGGCGGCCTCGATCGTGGCGACCACGTCGTCCTCGTCACCGCCGAGCAGCGCGGTCATGCCGGTCGGCTCCAGCCCGCAGGCGGCGGCCATCTCGCGGCCGCGTACGCCGGCGAAGGCGATCGCGGTCTCCGGCGTCAGCACTCCGGCCATCGCGGCGGCGCCGAGCTCACCGACGCTGTGGCCGGCGACGACGGCGGCCTCGGAGACCGGCAGCGCGCTCGCGGCCACCAGCGCGGCGGCGGTCAGCAGCGGCTGGGTCGTAGCGGTGTCCTTGATCGCGTCGGCGTCCGCCTCGGTCCCCAGCTGGATCAGGTCGAGTCCGGCGAGCGCCGACATCCAGCGCAGCTGAGCCGTCGCGCGCGCGGCGCCGTCCCAACCGGAGAGCCAGGGAAGCAGGAAGCCGGGCTTCTGAGCCCCTTGTCCGGGAGCGACGATGGCAAGCACCTTTTGACAATGACTGTCAACGACCGTTCAGTTCCATGCCGCCGGGGACCAAAGGCCGACCCCGGCTTTGTAGGAGTCCTACAAGTCGGCGTCGTCCAGGCGGCCGAGCGCCAGCGCGAGTCGGAGGCTGAATGCATCCCGAGGCACGGTGGGACTGAAGCCACACACCTCGCCGATCCGCCGCAGCCGATAGCGGACGGTGTTGGAGTGTACGAACAAAACGCGGCTGGCCGCCTCCAGCGCACCGCCGGTGTCCAGGTACGCGGCCAGCGTGTCGATCAGGCCGCCGCCGGCCTCGTCCAGCTCCGCGTACGCGGTCGCCAGCTGTCGCCGCGCGTCCTCGTCGCCGCACAACACCCGCTCCGGCAGGAGATCGGCCGCGGAGACCGGCCGCGGCGCGCCCGGCCAGGCGGCGACCGCGCGGATGCCGGCGAGCGCCGCGCGCGCGGAGGCCGGTGCGCCACCGAGGTCGGCCACCGGGTGACCGACGACGACCGGTCCGTCGCCGAACTCGGCGAGCAGCGCGCCGGCCGCCTTGGTCACGTCGTCGGCGCCGCCGATCACCATCACCAGCCGGCCGCCGTGCACGCCGGCCAGCACCTCGATGCCGGCGCCGCGGCCGGCGCGGGTCACCGAGTCGAGCACCTCGTCGGCGTCCGTCGCGCCCGGGGTCGCGCCGATCGCCACCGCCACCGGCGTGATCTCCGACCAGCCGAGCGCCGCGGCGCGGCTGTTGAGCAGGTCGGCGTTCTCGTCGCTGCCGCGTAACAGCGTGTCGACGAGCAGCGCCTGGAGCCTCGCGTCCCACGCGCCACGGGTCTCGGCGACGCGCGCGTACACCTGCGCGGCGGCGAAGGCGACCTCGCGGCTGAAGACGAGTACGGCCTCCTTGAGCGCCTGTTCCTCGCCCGGCGCGGCGATCCACGGGACCTGCTCCTCGACCACCTCGACGGTGACCTTCACCATCGCGACGACCTGCTGCAACGTGACGGCGCGAGCGAGGTAACGCGGTGCCGCGCCGAACACCAGGCCGGTGGTCTCCAGCGGGTCGTCGCCGGGCCTTCTCAGCCACTCGGTGAGCGCAGCGACGCCGGCCTGAGCCACGAGGGTGATCCAGGACCGCTGGTCGGCCGGCAGCGAGCGAAACCACGGCAGCGTCTCGTCCATCCTGGCCACGCTCTGGGTGGCGAGCGCACCGGACGACCGCTCCAGCTTCCGGATGGTCGCTTCGAGCGGGTGCGGCGGCGGACGGTTGGGCACAGCCATACCCTCTCACTCATGGGACTGTGGTTCGAGGAATGTGAAGTCGGCCGGGTTGTGAGTCACGCCATCACGCGTACCGTCACCGAGACCGACAACGTGCTGTTCTCGACGCTGACGATGAACCCGCAGCCGCTGCATCTGGACGCCGAGTTCGCGGCCGGTACGGAGTTTGGCCAGCGGCTGGTGAACAGCATGTTCACCGTCGGCCTGGTGGTCGGCATCGCCGTACCGGAGCTGACCCTCGGCACCACGGTGGCCAACCTCGGTTTCGGCAGCATCGAGTTTCCGGCGCCGGTCTTCCACGGCGACACGCTCCGCGTGGAAACCGAGATCGTCGAGGCGCGTGCCTCCACGTCGCGGCCGACCGCCGGCATCGTCACCTTCGAGCACCGCTCGTACAACCAACGCGACGAGCTGGTCTGCCGCGCGCGGCGGGCCGCGCTGATGCGCCGGAGGCCGGCCTGATGCGCAGCCTGTTCTTCGTGCCGGGCAGCCGGCCGGACATGATCGCGAAGGTGCCACGGTTCTCGCCGGACGTCGCGGTGGTTGACCTGGAAGACGCCGTCGTGACCGCCGACAAGGAGACCGCACGCGCGTCGGCGGTCGAGGCGCTGTCGTCGCTGGACCTGCCGGTGCCGATGGTCGTACGCGTCAACGCCATCGACACGCGGTGGTTCGCTGGCGACATCGCCGCCGTCGTGTCGCTCGGCCTGGCCGGCAAGGTCGTCGGCCTCGTACTGCCGAAACTGCAGCGGCTGTCCGACCTGGAGACGCTTCGTTCGGCGCTCGGCGACTGGTCGCCGGAGGTGGTCGTAGGCGGCCTGGAGACGGCGCTGGGCGTCGCCGACGCGCGCACGCTCATCGCGCCGCCGGTGACCGCGGTGTTCTTCGGCGCCGAGGACTACACCGTCGACATGGGCGGCCGGCGTACGCCCGGCGGCCTCGAGGTGTTGTACGCGCGCAGCCAGGTCGTGCAGGCCGCTCGGCTGGCCGGCGTACCGGCGATCGACCAGATCGTCGCGGCGATCCGCGACCCCGACGCGTTCCGCGCCGACGCGTCGGTCGGCCGGGACCTCGGTTACGCAGGCAAGCTCTGCATCCATCCGAGCCAGGTCGCGTTGGCGCACGAGGTCTTCACGCCTTCGGAGGCCGAGATCGCGCACGCCCAGGCGGTCATCGAGGCGTCGCGACAGGCGGCGCTCGGTGGCTCAGGTGCCGGCGTACTGGACGGCGAGATGGTTGACGAGGTCCACGTACGCCTCGCGACCAGCGTCCTCCGCGCCGCCGGCCTCGACGTTGGCTGATCAGCCTGCGACGGGTTTCGCCGCAGGTAACGAAAGTGACCGCCGTTTAGGCGTGCCGCGGTCACTTTTGTTACATGCGAGCTCGCTGGAGCGTTTAAACGTTCCGGGTCAACTGGCAGGCGCGAGTTGCCGCTGCTCTCGTTGGAGGCGGGCGGACCTGGCCCAGGAGACCCAGCCGATGATCACCAGGACGGCGAACACGGCGTACACGGCCGCGGAGAACCACAGGTGCGACTGGATCTGCAGCGGTACGCCGACCGCGTCGACCAGCAGCCAGACCAGCCAGAACTCCACCAGCCCGCGGCCCTGCGCGAAGAAGGCGACGACGGTGCCGACGAAGATCCACGCATCCGGCAGCGGAGCCCACGACGCGTGCAGCGCGCTGAGCAGCCAGGCAAACAGGCCAGTGCCGACCATGAGCGCGCCGGCGAGCAGGCCGCGCTCGGGCCAGGTGGCCTTGCGTACGGCGATGCCGTAGACGGCGTCCTTGTTGTGCTGCCAGGCCCACCAGCCGTAGACCGAGATCAGCAGGATCACGACGTTGCGCGCGGCCAGGCCGCCGAGGTGCGCGGAGGTGTAGACGGCGACCAGCAGGATGGTCGCGGCGATCTGCACCGGCCAGGTCCAGAGCGTACGGCGCTGCGCCAGCAGGACGACCGCGAGCGCGCAGATCTGGCCGACGAACTCGGCCCACGAGATGAACTGGCCAAAGACCGTCAGTCCGGTCGTCAGCAGAATGTGCACGTCCCGCTCCCTCACAGCCACCGACCGGGGTGGAGGCAGCGCGCACACAGGATGCGCGTGCGCAGCCTCCCATCCGGACTTTCACCGTCGGTCCCGGAATTCCACCGGATCAACCCTCCGGCCAAGGCCAGCGGGCTCGCGGACTGTCACCGCCGGTTCGGACTTTCACCGACCCCGGAGCGCACGAACTATTCCTAGCGATCAAGCAACCGCAAGTGTCGCAGTATTCCCGGCACCGCGCAGCGACTCATCACACAGCCGAGTAGTCGTATGTCCATCCCGCGCGCCGGCTTCGTGCCGCCGAGGGCTGATCGGGCGGTTGACCGGCGCGGTACGTGATGGCCGACGACGAACAGGCGCCGGACCGGACGGTGTTGGCCGACCTGACCGCTCCGGCCGTACGCGCGTGTCGCCGCGGCGACACTTCGACGGTGCCGGGCCGGAGGCGCGAGCTCGGCCTGACCGAGGACGAGGCGCTCGGCGCGGTCGCCGCCTTTGTGGATCCTGGCCGCACCGACGATGTCATCGGCGAGGCCTTACGTTTCACCGTGCCGTCACCGGTCATGCTGCGCACTGTCGGGGTGATCCAGTCGCGGTCTGGCGGTCCAATGTGGACGGTAGGCGCAACGTCGCGAGATCCTTTCCCGGCAATCGATTCGTCCACATCTCCACGGCGTCCAAAGCCAACGCCGGGCTGGATCGCCACCGGACGGCTCGAACTTCTGTGCGTAGCGGCGAAAGTTTCGGCCCAGCCACGGCTGACCCGACACGCCTCCGCTATCACCCGCGGCCACCTCGTTCGCCGGGGCGGCCGACTGGTGGCGACGTCATATCATGTCGCGGCGGCGAGTGGAACAGTCATTGGCGGGAAATCGTTTTTCCGCTAAAACTCGGCCGGCTTCCTTGTCTGTCCCGGTGGACCGGATGCAGTCTTTCGTAGGTCCGTCCACAGAAAAGGAGGCAAGGTGACCGCACCTGTCCAGGACAAGGCAACGACCGAGTTCGATCTGGTGATCGGCGACCTCGAGGTCGAGATTCCAGAGCTCGACGACACCGTCGCGGCGCTCACCGACGGGCACACGAATCCATCGTGTGCGCGCTGTACGTGCATCAACGTCTACTGCTTCTGACCGGGGGAGAGGCCGCAGGTGCGTCGGCGCGATGGCTGAGTTTTCCTGCCGGATGACCGATCCTGGCGTCGACGCCGGCTCCGGTCCGCTGCCGCCGGCGGCGGGCCGGCTGCTGGCCGCGGTGCGCGACGGCCGCGCCGAGCGGATGTTCCCGCCGGTCGTCGGACCGGGACCGGACAACACGTTGAGCCTGCGGCGGCACCTCGCCGGCGACGCCGACGCGCGCGCCCTGGCGCGTACGCTCGCGGAGCCGCGTTTCGCCCCCTTCCTGGCCGCCGTCGACCGCCTTGACGCCTGGTGCGCGAGGCAGGACTTCGAGGCGCCGCACCTGCTGAGTGTCGCCAATGGCGACCTTTTCGGCCCGATGATCTGCGAGGCATTCGTTGCCTGCGCGGAAAAAGACGCCGACACATTGGTGGCCGCGAGATGTGCGCAGACAGCGGCATTCCTTGACCTTTTCCTGACGCGACTGCGACGCGATCGGCGCGAGAGTTGGCCGGACCGGCCGGAACTACGCGGACCGGTGACCGGCTTGTGGGCCAATGGCGAGGAAACGCACAACGGCGGGCAGCGGGTCTTGCGCGTCGACTTCGCCGGCGGCGGCCGGGTGGCGTACAAACCGCGGCCGGCGTCCGGAGAGCTGCTTTTTCTCGGCGAGGACTCGGTTTTCGCGATGCTCAACGAGCTGGCGGGAGCAGGCCTGCCGGTGCTGCCGAGCTGGCGAGGCGCCGGTGACGACCGGCTCGGCTATTCCTGGCAGGAGTGGGTCGAGCGGCCGCGCCAGTGGGACGTTTTGCGGCGACAGGACGGACACACACTTTCGGGTACGCGCCTCGAAAGCGCCGAGGCCGACCAGTTCTGGCGGCGTGCCGGAGCGTTGACGGCGGCCTGTTTTGCCTTTGGCATGACGGATCTGCACGGTGGCAACCTGCTGGCCGGCGCTCGCGCTGATGGCGAGCCGATGCTCTATCCGGTCGATCTGGAGGTCTTTTTCGCCGAGACACCGCGGCTCGCGCACACCGCGCTGGTGTATGCACCGACGACCGGGATGACGCACCACGTGGGCCTGGAAAACGAGGCTCGTTGGTGCGATGTCGACGGCCAGCCGGTCTGTTGGACCGAGGAGCCGGACGGCACGCTCTCGCTGCTGCGGCGCGACCGGTCGATCACCAGGACCGCGACCCGCTCCGTCGTCGGCGACACCGACGGCCGGATCGGCTACGGCCCATATCTGCCGGCCATGCTGCGCGGCATGTTCGAGGCCTGGACGTCGATCTGCCGCCATCAGGAGCGGATCCGCGAGATCGTCGAGAGCGCGGACGCGTACGCGCGAGTGATCCGTCGCGCCACCTCGATCTATCTCACCGGCGATTCCGAGGTGGACTTCGACGAGTCCGAGCGCGAACAGCTCGACAACGGCGACGTCCCGTACTTTTTCCGGCCGCTCTCGGGCGGACCGCTGCGTACGGTCGGCTCGACCGTGCCGGCCACCGACTCGGACCCGCCGACGCCACTGCCGTGGCCGCGGATCGCTGAGCGGCTGACCCTGTCCGGCCTCGGCCTCGCCCTGCGCGATGCCGTGGAGCACGTCTTCGACGACATCCCCGAGCACGTCGCCGCCGACGCGGGCGTACGTTTCCACCTCCACGGACCGCAACACGGGCAGGTCAGCTTCGAGTGGCCGGAGGCCGGCCGCCGCGTCACGTACGGCTGGGACGGCGGCAAGGTGCGGCTGGCGGTCGACGCGATCGACACACCGCCGGCGCCAGTGCCGGTGCCGCCCGCCGCCGAGATCCGGCAGCGGTTGCTGCGGATGGACCGCGTCGACGCCGCGCTGCGGATGCCGTGGGCTCGCGGCGGCTTCGCCGACGAGGCGCTGCATCGCCGCCTGACGATGCTGGTGGCGGCCGGTGCGAGTTGGCTGCGCGAGGTGCTCGACCAGCACGGCTGGCCAGGCCGGTCGATGGTCGGCCTCGCCGCCACCACCGCCGCGAGCCGGCTCGTCCAGCATCTGGAGGACGACCTGCCGCTGCAACGGCGCTGCCTGGACCTGATGTCCCGCGCGGCTGAGGCCGGCGACTTTCCGACCCGCGAGGTCGCGTACGCCACCGACACCGTCCGGCTGGCCGAGGGACGGCGGCAGGTCTATGGCACCAAGTTCGACCGGGTCGGCGGCGAACTGGTGCCGTGTCCGCTGGAAGACCCCGAACGGGTCGACGAACGCAGGAAGGCGATGGGGTTGGGGCCACTTGAGGAGTACGCGCGTGAGCTGCGGCAACGGTTTGCGCTGACCGGGACGGAGCCGTCGTGACCTGGCCGGAGATCGCCGAGCACTGGGACCGTGACCCCGTCGTCGTCCCGGCGACCCCGCCGTTGGGGCCGGCGGACGTGTTCGCCGCGATCGTCCGCGCGAGCGCGCCGTTTCGCGCCGGCACCCGGTTTCAGGCGCTGCCGGACGTACGGTTTCGCGCCGGCGACGGCGTGATCCGCGCACCTGGCGGCCTGCTGCCCGGCGACGGCGACGCGGACTTGGACGGCTATCTGGACCGGCTCGACCAAGCCTGCCTGCTGACCGTCGAGCAGCCGCTGCTGCTGGATTTCGCGCTCTGGTCGGCCGTACGCGATCGGCTGGCGGAGCTGTGGCGGCTGGTCGGCTGGCCGCTGCTGCCGGTGGTGCCAGAGTTCGTGATCGGCCACCGCATCGCCGACCAGAGCGACACCGCGACGCACGCCGTGCTGGCGTGGGTCCTCCGCGGGACCGTACGCGCCGACTCCGGTCCCGTTCACGAAGGCGAGCTCGCCTACTGGCCGCAAGCGCCGCGGCTCACGTACGACGAGCGCTGCCTGGTGCTCCGGCTGCGCGTCCCGACCGACCAGCGCCTCGCCTTTCTCGCGGTCAAGGACCTGCTCGCCGACGCGATGCAGGCTCGTCGCGGCTCGGACGCCGTGCCCTTCGGCGGCGACCCGGCGGTGCAGGTCGGCGCGGTGGCCACCGAGTTGCGCGAGTGCGTACGCGACCCGGCCATCGAGCGCATGCTGCGGGTGCAGGTCGCCAAGCGGCGGTCCGCCGGCGGCCTGGAGCCGGTGCCGCCGCCGCGCGCGGCCGTGGAGCTGACCGTACGCGACCGCGTCCGCCGGACCGCCGACGTACTGCGGCTGCCGGACGGTCCGGGCCGGTGGATCTGGGCCGTGAACGGCCACGGCGTACCACTGGCGGGAAGCGCCGCCGAGCGCGTGCTGGCCGAGCTGCCGATGCACCGGGACGTGCTCATCGGCGACCTGTGCCAGGCGGTCGGAGCCGGCGACCGCAGCGGCAGCGTCACCGCACTGCTTGGCATGTTCTATCGGCTGCACGCGATCCAGCTCGTCGAGAAGGGGACCTAACGGTGCTGGTCATGGAGTCCCTGGACTGGGACGTGTTCGCCGACCGGTGCTGGGACCGCCAGCCGGTGCTGGTCCGGCGGCTGCCGCGGCCGCCGTTCGAGCCGCACGAGGTCTTCCAGGCCGCCGTGCTGGCCGGCCGGCCGCCGCGACCGGACAGGTTTGCGCCAAACGCGCAGTTCACCGTCGAGCGCCGCCAACAGGTCGTCCCCGGCGACTTCCTGCCGGAGCCGTCCGACGGCTCGCTCGCCGGCTATCAGAAGCGCGTCGCCGAGCTCGTGGGCGGGCGCCGGTACGCGCTGATCCTGCACGCCTTCCACGCCTTCTCGTATCCGCAGTGGCAACGCGAGCGCGACTTCTATGCGGGCCTGTGGCAACGGGTCGGTCAGCCGCTCAGCGGCGCGATCACGACGATGTTCCACGGCACGTACGAGCACAGTCCGGTCGGCGTCCACAAGGACCGCTTCGCCACCTTCATGTTCGGCCTGACCGGCCGCAAGCGGATGCGCTTCTGGCCGGGCCGGCCGTGGTCGGAGGAGGTCAGCACGGTGCTGGACTACCAGCCGTATCTGGCCGAGTCGTTCGCCGTCGAGGTCGGTCCCGGCGAGCTGCTCTACTGGCCGTCCAGTTATTACCACGTGGGGGAGAGCGCCGGCGACGGGCCGGCGACCAGCGTCAACGTCGGCGTACCGCGGGAGAACCACCGCGCGAGCTATGACCTCGACGATCTCGTCCTGGATCTCGATCCGGCGACCGTCGCCGATGCGGCCAATGCCCTCGGCCAGTTTCCGCGACCGGACGCGCCATTGTCTGTTGCCACAGCCGACGACGCGTTGGATGACTCGCTGCCGCCGGTGTTCGCCGAAGCGCTGTCGTATTTCCGGACATTTGCCATAGACGAGCGTACGGTCGATCGGTCGCTGCGCCACCGCACGGCCGGCGGATTCCGGCCGGTGCCGCCACCGGAGGTCCGCCGCGATCTGCCGGACACGACGACCGTCCGGCGTGCCGCCGAGCTCGTCTCCGCGGACGGCCTGTGCGCCGCCAACGGACACACCGTAAGGCTCGTGCCGGCGACCGCGGCGGTCGTCGACCGACTGCGGGCCGATGAGCCGGTGCGGGTCGCTGACCTGCCGGAATCCGACCGGGCGGCGGCCAGGCGACTGTTGGAGACGCTGGAAACGTTCCGGGCCGTACGGCGTGGGGCGTGAAGAGGCGGCGGCGGTCGTCACCACGGTCGCGTCGAGGCTGTCCGACGCCACCGCCGTCGCGGCAGTCGCCGGCGCGCCCGACAACCAGCTTGACGCGCTGCCGGAGCCGATGCCGGTGTGGCGGCCGGACACGCTCGGCGACGGCCATCCCGGGATCGCGCTGCTGTTCGCCGAGCTCGCCGCTGGCGATGCCGCGTACCGTGCCGTCGCTCATCGTCATCTGACCGCCGCCACTGGTGTCGTACGCGGTAGCCGGCCGCGGCTGTTTCGCGGCGCCGCCGCGCTCGCCTTCGCCGGCCACGCAGCGGCGACCGCGTACGGCGGTTACGCGGAGATGCTGGAACGTCTCGACCGGCACATCGCCGCGCGCGTGGTCGAGCGATGCCGCGAGACCGTGACGGCCGTACGCGCTGGCCAGCCGGTTGGTGCGGACGAGCGCTACGACGTGATCAGCGGTGTCGCCGGCCTTGGCCGCTATTTGTTGGCGCGAGGCGATGCGGCTCTGACCGACGTGTTGGAGGGGCTGGTCGCGATCGCGCTCGCTCCGGACGTGCGCGTCGACGGCGTGTCCACGGCGGCCTGGCTGTCCGGCGCAGGCGACAAGGCCTGCGTCAACCTCGGCCTCGCGCACGGCGTGGCCGGACCGCTGGCGCTGCTCGCGGTCAGCCGGCTGGCCGGCCACCGGGTCGCCGGCCAGGACGAGGCGATCGCGGCGATCGTCGCGATCCTGCGGCGGTGGCGTACGACCGACGGCTCCGGTCCGTACTGGCCGCTGTGGGCCGGCGTCACCGACCACCGCGGCTGGTCGCCGCCGGAGCGCGGCAGGGACGCCTGGTGCTATGGCGCCGCCGGGATCGGCCGTGCCCTGTTCCTGGCCGGAGCCGCGCTCGACCGTACGGACTGGCAGGCCGACGGCTGCGAGGCGGTGATCGGCGCGATCGCGACGGCGAGCGACGAGACGCTGCACGATCCTGGCCTGTGTCATGGCTGGTCCGGACTGCTCCAGATCGCGCTGCGGATGCTCGCCGACACCCGCGACGAGCGCTACGAACTGGCCGCCGGATCGCTCGCTGCGCGGGTGTTGGACGCGTACGACCCGGGCAGTCCGTTTGGGTTCCGGTACGTGCAGTCGGTCGCGCCGCGGCCGGCCGATCGGCCGGGGTTTCTGGACGGCGCGGCTGGTGTCGCGTTGGCGTTGCACGCGTATGCGACCGGTGTGCCGCCGCGTACGTCCTGGGACGCCGCGCTATTGCTCACCTAGGAGCAGGTCGAGCAGGTCGCCGAGCGTGTCGAGCTGCGCCGCGTCGAGCGGTGTGAACGACTTGCGAAGCACCCGGTCGGCTCGAGCCTGACCGGCGCGCCGGACCTCCTCGCCGCGCTCGGTGAGGCGGTGCCGGACCGCGCGACCCGGCCCCGGCACGCGTTCGATCAGGCCGCGGTCGACCATCCGCGTCGCCAACGACCCGAACGACTGGTCGGTCTGGAAGGTCAGCTGCGCCAGGTCGTGCAGCGACGCCTCCGGATGCCGGTGCAGGTGCCGCAGCGTGTCCCACTGCACCAGCGACACGCCGAGGTCGGTCAGCGCCTCGGTGAGCGCGCGGTGGTGCCGGTGCTGCAGGCGCTTCACCAGCAGACCAACCTCCTGCGGCGATCGACTCATGATCAGCATGTTATCGCAGCTTCCTTATCTAAGGTTCCTTGTATAAGGTTGCTGATAACTTGAGGAGGCTCCGATGACAGTGGTTGTTTCTCGCGGCGGGTCGGTCGACGTGACGGTGGCCGACAGCGGCACCGGCCAGCCGTGTCTGCTGCTGCACGGCGGCGCCGGACCGGCCTCGGTGGCCGGCTTCGCCGCGCGACTGGACGGCCGCGTGCTGGTGCCGACGCATCCAGGCTTCGACGGCACGCCGCGGCCGGCGTGGTTGGACAGCGTACGCGGCCTCGCCGAGGTCTACGCGGCGCTGCTGGAAGAGCTGGGGCTCGACGACGTCATCGTGATCGGCAACTCCGTCGGCGGCTGGATCGCCGCTGAGCTGGCACTCGCCGGCAGCGCGCGGATCGGCCGTACGATCCTGGTAGACGCGGTCGGCATCGTGGTCGACGGGCATCCGGTCGCCGACATCTTCGGTCTCGACCTCGGCCAGATCGCCGAGCTGAGCTACCACGACCCGGAGCCATACCGGATCGACCCGACCACCTTCACCGACGCGCAACGCGCCGCGCTGGCGGCCAACCGCGCGACCCTGCGGACGTACGCCGGTGACATGACCGACGGCACGCTCCGCGGCCGGCTCGCCGCCATCGCCACGCCGACCCTGGTCGTGTGGGGGGACAGCGACGGCATCTGCGATCCGGACTACGGCCGGGCGTACGCGGCGGCGATCCCAGGTGCGCGCTTCGAGCTGCTGGCGGACACCGGCCACGTCCCACAGATCGAGAGCCCCGACGCGCTCCTGAAGGTCATCGCCGGCTGACCTCAGCGCACCTTCACCCGTCCGCCGGACAGCTCGTACAGGTCGCGCAGCAATGGCTCCAGGTTGGTGCTGGACGACAGTCCCCAGTATCGGCTGATGATGACGATCTCCACCTGCCGCGACCCGCTCGTGCCGGGTAGTGGATCTCCGGACGAGCCGATCACCAGGCTTCGCGTCTGGACATCGCGTCGCTCGGCGATCCAACCGACCGCCGACCACGGCGCGAACTGCAGTCGCCGTCCGTGTGCCATGTACCAGACGCCGCGCTGGTCGGCGGCGAAGACCCGGCCATGGTCGCCGAGATATCTGCGGCGGATCACGATCGGTTGCGGTGTCGGCCTGGCCTGTATGGCGTCCCGGTGGCTGCCGAGCTGCCGCAGGACGAGCAGGACCTCGTTGGGCGGCACCGGTGGGCCGTCACGGCGGCGGCAGTTGCCCAGCGGCACCTTGATCATTCGAGGCAGCGAAGGCTCGGAGTCCACCGCGACCGGAGTGACGGTCAACCGCAGCTGTGCGCGGCCGAACCAGGTGTACTGAGCCGTCACGTTCGCGACCGCCGACCAGGGCAGCCGCCGCACCCGTCTGCGGCGCCACCAGAATCCGGACGAGTCGGCCGCGAGCGTTGGCTCCGTCTGCCGTCCCGCGTACGCGCCGATCGCCACAAACAGCACGCTGGCCGCTGTCACACCGATCCCGATCCAGGCGTTGACGGGAAGCTGCCTCTGGACGCCGGCGGCCCGCAGGAGCACGGGAAAGACGATGCCGACGGCGATGGCGCTGACGATCTGCCGTGGGCCCAGATGCCGGCGCGGCCGCCAGATCACGACCGGCGCGTCCGCCGGCACCTTCTTCAGCGGCTCAATGTTGGCCGTCATCCTCGGACCCAGCCGCCGGACAGGCGTTCCAGCACGCTGCCGATGTCGGCGTCCGGCAGCGGCCGGCCGTACTGCCGGCAGTCGCCGAGCCGGACGGCGATCACCGCCGGCAGTGCCGGATCGGACACCGTCGCGGCTTTGGTGATCGTGAAAACCAGCCGCGAGCTGTCACAGGTCGTACGGTCGATCGCCGACCACGGCAGCCGCCAGACCTGGCCGCCGAACACGCCTCCGCGCCGCCACCAGATGCCTTCCGTACCTGCCGCGAAGAGGGGCCGCGACCGGTACGCGCGTCGTCGCCAGATGACGACCGGTGCGTCCACCGGCACTGTCGACACCAGCTCGCCGTACGCCATCGCGGACCCCGCTTCCCCCGAAACCGCAGCACTTCAGGGACGGGTCCACAGCCCCGATCGGTTGCACGATCGCGCCGTGAAAATCCACGGCCACCGCGAGGCGGACGTTTTGACGGCCAAACCGGCAAAACGTCACCCTCGCGGTGATTCGCTAGCTCTCGCCGCCGGGGTTTTCGGCGGGCGGCGCGGCCGATACGTCATCGAGCCGGTATTTCTCCTGAGCGTTCTTCACGACATCCGCGGACACCGCGCCGGAGCGGGCCAGCTGCCGCAGCGCCGCGACCGCGATCGACTCGGCGTCCACGTGGAAGAAGCGGCGCAGCGCAGGCCGCGTGTCCGAGCGGCCGAAGCCGTCGGTCCCCAACGACACGAAGTCGTTCGGGACCCACTGCCGGATCAGGTCCGGCACGGCGCGCATGTAGTCGCTGACCGCCACAACCGGACCGTGCGCGTCGGCCAGCGCCTCGGCGATGTGCGGCGTCACCGGGGCCGGGTCGTTGGACAGCAGCGCGGCCTGCTCGGCGGCCACCGCGTTGCGGCGCAGCTCGGTCCACGAGGTCACCGACCACACGTCGGCGGCCACACCCCACTCCTCGGCGAGCAGCCGCTGCGCCTTCATCGCCGCCTGCATCGCCACACCGGACGCGAGGATCTGCGCCGGCTGCGCGTCATCGCCGACCTCCGGTGCCTTCGCATACCGGTAGATGCCGCGCCGGATGCCTTCCCGGACCTGCTCCTGGTCCAGCTCGGTCGGGAAGGCCGGCTGGTTGTACGGCTCGTTGTAGACGGTCAGGTAGTAGAAGATGTCCTCCGGCTTGTCGCCGTACATCCGCCGCAGCGCGTCCTCGACGATCACCGACACCTCGAAGGCCCACGCCGGGTCGTACGCGACGACAGCCGGGTTGGTGGCCGCCAACAGCAGCGAATGGCCGTCCTCGTGCTGCAGGCCCTCGCCGTTGAGCGTCGTACGGCCAGCGGTCGCGCCGAGCACGAAGCCGCGGGCCATCTGGTCGGCGGCCGCCCAGAAGGCGTCACCGGTGCGCTGGAAGCCGAACATCGAGTAGAAGATGTAGACCGGGATCATCGGCTCGCCGTGCGTCGCGTACGACGTGCCGGCGGCGGTGAACGACGCGGTCGAGCCGGCCTCGTTGATGCCTTCGTGCAGGATCTGGCCAGAGGTCGACTCCTTGTAGGCCAGCATCAGCTCGCGGTCGACCGAGATGTAGCCCTGGCCGTGCGGCGAGTAGATCTTGGCCGTCGGGAACAGCGAGTCCATGCCGAATGTGCGCGCCTCGTCAGGGATGATCGGCACGAACCGCGCGCCGATCTCCTTGTCGCGCATCAGGTCCTTGAGCAGCCGCACGAAGGCCATGGTGGTGGCGATCTTCTGCTTGCCGGAGCCCTTCTCCAGCTGCTTGTACGCCTCCGGGCCGGGCAGGATCAGCGTCTTGCCCTTGGACCGCCGGTCCGGCAGGAAGCCACCGAGGGTCTTGCGGCGCTCCATCATGTACTCGTACTCGTCGCTGTCCTTGCCGGGGTGATAGTACGGCGGCAGGTACTTGTCCAGAGCCGAGTCAGGGATGTCCAGGTAGAGCCGGTCGCGGAAGCCCTTCAGGTCCTCCACGGTCAGCTTCTTCATCTGGTGGGTGGCGTTGCGGCCCTCGAAGTGACTGCCCAGCGTCCAGCCCTTGATCGTCTTGGCGAGGATGACCGTCGGCTGGCCCTGGTGCTCGGTGGCCGCCTTGTAGGCCGCGTACAGCTTGCGGTAGTCGTGGCCGCCGCGCTTGAGGTTCCAGATCTCCTCGTCGGTCATGTTCTCGACCATCTTGCGGGTGCGCGGGTCCTGGCCGAAGAAGTGCTCGCGGACGAACGCGCCGGACTCGGCCTTGTAGGTCTGGTAGGAACCGTCCGGCGTGGTGTTCATGACGTTGACCAGCGCGCCGTCGCGGTCGGCGGCCAGCAGCGGGTCCCACTCGCGGCCCCAGATCACCTTGATCACGTTCCAGCCGGCGCCGCGGAAGAACGACTCCAGCTCCTGGATGATCTTGCCGTTGCCGCGTACCGGGCCGTCCAGGCGCTGCAGGTTGCAGTTGATCACGAAGGTGAGGTTGTCCAGCTCCTCGCGCGCGGCCAGGCCGATCTCGCCGAGCGACTCCGGCTCGTCCATCTCGCCGTCGCCGAGGAAGGCCCACACGTGCTGCTGGCTGGTGTCCCTGATGCCCCTGGCGTGCAGGTATTTGTTGAACCGGGCCTGGTAGATCGCGTTGATCGGGCCGAGCCCCATCGACACGGTCGGAAACTCCCAGAAGTCCGGCATCAGCCGCGGATGCGGATACGACGGGAGGCCGCCCTCGGTGTGCGAGAGCTCCTGCCGGAAGCCGTCCAGCTGGGCCTCGGTCAGCCGGCCCTCCAGGTAGGCGCGCGCGTACATGCCGGGGGAGGCGTGGCCCTGGAAGAAGATCTGGTCGCCGCCGCCGGGGTGGTCCTTGCCACGGAAGAAGTGGTTGAAGCCGACCTCGTAAAGGCTCGCGGAGGAGGCGTACGTGGAGATGTGGCCGCCGACCTCGATGCCGGGCCGCTGGGCGCGGTGCACCAGCATGGCGGCGTTCCACCGGACGTACGCGCGGATGCGGCGCTCGACGTACTCGTCGCCGGGGAACCACGGCTCCTTCGCCGGCGGGATGGTGTTGATGTAGTCCGTGTTGCGCAGCAGCGGCACGCCGACCTGGCGCTCACGCGTACGCTCCATCAGCCGCATCATCAGATATCGGGCCCGGGTCTTGCCGGCGTTGTCGATCACCGCGTCGAGCGACTCGATCCACTCCGCGGTCTCTTCCGGGTCGATGTCGGGCAGCTGGCTGGGGAGGCCGCCGATGATGACCGGCGGTCGCTCGGGTACGGACGTCAAGGTGTTGTCCTTCTCGATTCAGGGCCTGCTCACTCGCGGGTTGCGCGAGTGCGTGGACTTGACGTCCATCTTAGGTCCGCTGGGGTGTCATCCGGATATGTGAGCCTCGTTGGTGCACCCTAGTGGCCATGGAAAGCGCGCTCATTTCGGTACGCACCGGACCGCGGCAGGCCGTCGTCGACCTGACGACCCGCTGCGAGCGGTTCGTCAGCGACTTCGGCGACGGGTTGTTGCACGTCTTCGTGCCGCACGCGACCGCCGGTGTGGCCGTGCTGGAGACCGGCGCCGGCAGCGACGACGACCTGCTGGCGGCGCTGGACACGCTGCTGCCGACCGACGACAGGTGGCGGCACCGGCACGGTTCGCCGGGACACGGCCGCGACCACGTCGTACCGGCGTTCGTCGCGCCGTTCACGGTCGTACCGGTGCTCGAGGGGCGGCTGGCCCTCGGGACCTGGCAGAGTGTGTGCCTCGTGGACACCAATGGCGACAATCAGGACAGATCGGTCCGATTGTCTTTTCTGGCCGGGTGAGTGGGTCAGTGGCGCTACTTTGTGTCGCACGGTCGTACCACTTGCGCAGGTGACCCCGAGTGTGTGGACTACCTGCAGCAAGTCGAGCGATAGGAGAGTTGGGGGAATGGTAGGCGGTACCGCGCCTCAGACGGACGGTGCGAGTCCGGCGGAACGGCTTGGCATCGAGCCGGACGCCTTCGTGCTGGAGATCGGCCACGGCGCTGACAGCGACGAGGAGTTGCGTAAGGCGATCGTCGAGCGGTCCGGCAACGAGTTGCTGGACCCGGACACGAACGAGGTCGTCGACGTCGTGCTGCTGTGGTGGCGGGACGGCGACGGTGACCTGTTCGACGCGCTCGTCGACGCGCGCAGTCCGCTGGCCGAGGACGGTGTGATCTGGGTGCTCTCGCCGAAGTCCGGCCGGGACGGCCACGTGCCGCCGAGCGACATCAGCGAGGCGGCGCCGGCCGCCGGCCTGCAGCAGACCTCGAACCTGAACGCGGCGAAGGACTGGACCGCGACCCGGCTGGTCGGGCCGCGCCGCCCCAAGCGTTAGGTTTGCCTCATCGATTCGATGAGGAGGCATTCATGGCGGTCGAGGTTGGCGCGCAGGCACCTGACTTCACCCTGAAGGACCAGA
The DNA here is from genome assembly GCF_010993745.1 of Fodinicola acaciae. Lineage (NCBI taxonomy): Bacteria > Bacillati > Actinomycetota > Actinomycetes > Mycobacteriales > Fodinicola > Fodinicola acaciae. Next base: position 2,654,529 of record NZ_WOTN01000001.1, on the reverse strand, counting down.
ACAACCAGGAAGTCACCCTGTCGTCCTTCCGTGGCGACAAGAACGTCCTGGTGGTGTTCTATCCGTTCGCGTTCAGCGGCATCTGCACCGGTGAGCTGTGCGCCGTACGCGACGACCTGTCGACGTACCAGAACGACTCGGTCCAGGTGCTCGGCGTGAGCGTCGACCACGTCTTCGCGCTGAAGGCGTGGGCCAACCAGGAGAAGTACGAGTTTCCGCTGCTGTCCGACTTCTGGCCGCACGGCGCGGTGGCCTCGTCGTACGGCGTCTTCAACGAGAAGGCCGGCATGGCGCTGCGCGGCACGTTCCTGGTCGACAAGTCCGGCGTCGTACAGTTCGCCGAGGTCAACCAGCCCGGCGAGGCGCGCGACCAGAGCGCCTGGAAGGCCGCGCTGGAGAAGGTCTGAGCCTTGTGGCCGCATGGCCACCATGCGTGCGCTGGACGCACGCATGGTGGCCATGCGACCTTCAGGCCAGGTCCAGCAGCACGTTGGCGACCAGGTCCGGGCGGCTCCACTGTGGACAGTGGCCGGTGGGGATCTCGCGTACGTCCGCGGTCAGCCAGAAGTCCGGTGCGACGACCTCGTCGAGGCGGTCGTAGAGGCCTCTGACGTACGTGCAGGGCAGCTCGCGCCACGCCGCCCTGGTCACCGCGTGGTGCCCCGTCGCCGCGTTCGCCGGCCGCAGCCGGTGGACGGCGTCCCACGCGCGTACGCGCGCGCAGTCGTGGAACAGCATCGCGACCGCACCGGCCGGGTCCAGTGTCATCGACCCGTCGGCGTTGACGGTCACCGGCTCCTCGGCCGCGCCGTCGTCGCTGAGGTTGACCAGGCTCTCGCCTACGTCGGGCACCACCGCGGTCAGATAGACCAGGTGTTTGGCCTCCCGCACCGCCTCGGTGATCACGGCGCCCGCGTACGAGTGCCCGCAGACGACCGGCGCGCCGGCCTGCTCGACGGCCTCCCGTACGGCCCGCACGTCGTCCTCGAAGCCCTTGAGCTGGCCGACACTCGGCAGGTCGACCAGGTGCGCGCGTACGCCGGCGTTGCGGAGGATGCCGGCCACGTCCTCCCAGATCCACGGACCCAGGAACCCGCCATGAACCAGCACCACGTCCGCCCTGTGCACGCTCTGCTCCACCAGCCCGGCCCTCGGCTCACCGGCACCGAGAGCGTGTCCGATACCCTAGACGCCGGCCGGGTATGCCGCTCGGCGTACGCCCGGGGCGCATAGCTCAGTGGAAGAGCACTCGCCTTACAAGCGAGGGGTCGCTGGTTCGAACCCAGCTGCGCCCACTCGACCGAAGGTTTCGGGTGGTTGGCGGGCACGCCTTCCCAGTGTTCGATCATCGTCATCACACTGGGGGCGGAGCCCCCGGACCCCCATCCGTGTGGTCGCTGTGCGTCCCAGGGTTGGAGCAATGACTCGTGCGGCCCACCCAGGGTCGTTTCGCGCTGCCGGGTGTGGCGTAATGGCTGTTCTGGCTCGACACAGGCCGGCTGTTGGGGCGCGTACGTCATTGCCCGGCCCCGGCGATGGCTAGCGGCCGATACGGCGGCGGACTTGGTCGATGACCTCGCTGATTTCCCGCACTCGCAGCGAAACCGCGAGTCCGACGTACGCCGCGCCACCGACGACCAATGCCGGCAACAGGCCCGCACCTGACCACAACCAGGCCGGCCACGTTGCCGCCACTGGACGATGGGTTCCGTCCTCGAGCCTGAGGCCTGGAGTCAGCCGCTGAGACTGGGCGACCTGCGGTCGGCGGTCATTGATGTCGTCGAAGGCAGGTATACGTCGACATCGAAGGCCTGAAGTTTCGACACGAAGACGATCTTGGCCGATCACCTCCGACGCGACAAGGCCGGCTGAATGCGGCCGGTCTCATGCGTCTGGCGCCTCGGACCGTGTTTGCGGTGCCTGGTCTGTGATCGGGCGGAGCATCGCCTTCATGCCGGGTGTGGTGAGCAATTGTTGGTACGTGTCGGGGTCCATGGCGTTGATCAGCAGGCGTCCGCTGATGTCGGCCTTGAGGTATTCGACGGCCAGGAGCGCGATGATCGGGTTGGTGGTGAGTGTCGCGTGGTCGGGGCTCCGGTCGCCGAACTCGGCCACGATGGCGTCGGTGTCGTCGGCGACCACCACTGCGAGTCGCCGCCCGGACAGGCGAAGGCGTGCGCTGGCACCGCATTCGGTGAGGTCGTAGGTGTGGGGCCCGGTGAGCGTACGGGGGCCATAGATCGCGACGTGGGTCTGGATGCCTCGGCCGGGCGCGGCTTCGAGTGGGCCGCGGAACTCGTCGAGTTCCTCGTCCCAGATTCCGGCGAAGATGCTTTGCTTGGCCTCGGCGATCGTGCGGGTGAACGCGTGGATGATCGCGTCGCGGCCGCTCAGCGACCAGACCAGGCCGGGTTCTCGTTCGGTGGGGAGCCGGTCGAGTGCGGCCTGGGCCGCTTCCACGTCGGTGTCGTATCGGGCTCGCAACTGTTGGAGCAGCCAGTGGTGGGGGACGGCGGTGTAGCGGACCGGTTCGGAGCGGTTGACCAGCACCGCGCCGCGGGCTTCGAGCCGGGTGAGCGTCTCGTACACCTTCGACGGCGGCATCCCGGCCCGGCGACCGACCTCCGCGCCGGTGATCGCGGCCCGGCCGACCAGTGCGGTGTACGCCTGCGCCTCGTACTGGGTGAAGCCGAGGCGGGTGAGGACGGAGATGAGCTCACTGTCGACGGCCATGACCGCGAGCGTACCCACTTTGCCGAAGAGGATACTACCGGAGTAGTAAGCTCCTGCGGTACTACTTGAGTAGTGAGGAGTGGGCGGGTGCGCAGGCTCATCAGCAGCGGGTCACCGTGGGAGTCGACCTTCGGATACTCACGCGGCGTGATCACCGGGGACACCATGTTCGTCTCCGCCACGGCCGGTGACGGCGAGGACGTGTACGCCCAGACGCGCGACGCGTTGGCGACGATCGAGAAAGTCCTGACAGAGAACGGGTTTCGCATGGGCGATGTGGTGCAGAGTCGGCTCGCGGTGGCCGATTTCGACCATTGGCAGGATGCTGCTCGCGCTCACGGCGAGGTCTACAGCGAGATCCGTCCCGCGTTTGCGCTGGTGCACGTACTCCCATTCGTCGACGAGGCGATCCTCGTCGAGGTCGAGGCGGTGGCTGTCCGGGCCGGAGCGTGACCGGAACGACCGGCATTGGTGTGCGGCTGTCCGGCGTCGCGGTTGCGCTGCTCGCGGTCGCCGCCGGCGGCGCGATTGCCAACGACTACGCCTTGCAGCCGGCACTGGCCGCGATCGCCGCTGACCTGGGGGCGCCGCTGGCGCTGATCGCTCTCGTCGCCGCGGCCGCCATGGCCGGCTATCTGCTCGGATTGATACTGCTGGTTCCACTCGTGGACCGCGTCGGCGCCAGGACCCTGATCACCTCGCAACTGCTCGCACTAGGCGCCGCGCTGGTCGCGGCAGCGGCGGCGCCGGGGGCGGGTACGCTCATCGGCTGTTTCGTTGCCATCGGAGCCGCGACCACGGTGGCGGCGCAAGCCAGCGCGATCGTCGGGAAATACTCCGGCCCCACCCGCCGGGCCTATCGTATGGGTGCGGTGTCGGCGGGCATCTCGGCCGGGATTCTGCTGAGCCGGTTCGTCGGAGGACTGCTCACCGACGAGCTCGGGTGGCGCGCCGCACTGCTGGTGTTTGCCGCCTTCGCTGTTGTCTGCGCCATTGCCGCGGCGCCGTTGCTGCCGGCGCAGGTCCCTGAACGTCGAGTTGGTTATCTCAACTCGCTCCAGTCCCTGCCCGCACTGCTGCGCGACAGCCACGGCCTGCGCCGATCGACGGCAGCCGGGATGCTGTGGTTCTTCGCGTTCAACGTCGTCTGGGTCGGCCTGGTCATCTGCTTGGCCGCGCCGCCGTACGGTCAGAGTTCCGCCGCGATCGGCCTGTACAGCCTCGCGGGCGTCCTCGGCCTGGCCGTAACACGGCTCGCGGGACGTCTCGCCGACCGCTATGGCACCCGTGTGGTCATGACGACGGCGCTCACGACGGCGGCACTGTCCGCGCTCGCCCTGACAATCACACTCGGCCAACCCGGCTGGAGCGCCGTCACGCTCGCCCTCTTCGACGCGGGATGCTTCGCCGCCCAAGTCGCCAACCAAGCCCGCGTCGTCGCGATCGACCCCGAACGATCCGGCGCACTCAACGCCGCCTACCTCACCTGCTACTACGCCGCCGGAGCGACCGGGACCGCCATCGCCGGCACCCTCGCGGCAAACGCCGGATGGCCGGCCGTCACCCTGACCGTCACCGCAGCCGTCAGCGCAGCGGCGATCCTGACCAGAACCCGATGAGTAGGCACCCACTCATCCAGACACCGGCCGCGTGCGGCCGAGGTCACGTCGCCGCCCTGGTCCGGTGAGCAACGGGATTGTGCGACCATCCTGGCCGCGTACGTCCCTCCGCTACATCCGATAGGAACATGTCCGTGGGCGGCAGGTCGGGGCGTAACCCGCATTTCACAATCTGGAAGCTGTCGCCGCATCGACGGTGTTTCTTCACCGGCGTACGGTTGACCCCGGCCGGACGGCGGCGCTGGTGCGCTGCCGTCCGGCTGTGAACGGCACGTATTCGCGCTCGCGATGAGGCGACGATGGGCTCACGGATCGAGAAAAGGTCCTCGTATCCGGGAGCGATTGGTGGATGCCAGTCACACCAGGCAGTGATCTGTGGCTTCGCAAGCCGAGTCGGTGTAACCGGACGAGCCGCCGCGCGTACACCATCACGGCCGCGCCGGATCGTCACGACAACTACTCGCAGGTGGGTCTTTAGGTGTGCTGGCGCTGTTGTTGTTGCTGGATCAGTTGTTCGACGGCGGTGGGGAGGGTGGTTTCGAAGTCGATGAGTTTGGCCCAGGTGGGTGTTACCACGATTCGGACCATGCCGTTGTAGAGCGCTTTGACGCCGGCTTCCCATTCCACGCGTTGTTCTTGGGTCATCTGGAGTGCGCCGTTCATTTGCAGGTATTCGTCGGGGACGCCGTCGACGGCGTCGAGTTCGGCTCGGCCGCGGATGAGCAGGATTTTGGGTGGGTGCACTTCGGTGTCGATGGTGAGGGCGACCATGGGGTTGGCGCGCAGGCTTGGTAGTTTGGGCGCGTTGGTTGCGGTGCACATGACGATGTGCGTGCCGTTCCAGGTGAAACCGATCGGGATGCTGCGTGGTGTGCCGTCCGTGGCGACGTATGCCAGGCGGGTCAGGTCGCGATCCAACAGTTCCTGGCTGAGCGGCCTGTTGAGGATCTCGGTGACATCGTTGGGTTGCACGGTCGTTCCTTTCATTGTCGTTTCCATGGTTTCTTTCTTGCTCTCCGTCGGTGAGGTCGCTTATGGCGCGGAGAGTTCTTGTTGTTTCACTGATGTTTTCCGTTGGTCTGCGTTGCTGGCTCGGTCGGGTTGGGACAGCCGCAGACCGGGACCGAGTGCCGCGGTGACGGCGATCGATGCCACGGCCAGGACGGCCATGGTCGTGCCGGTGGGCAGCCACTGGGCGAGCAGGCCGGCGACGGTCGCGCCGACGGCTTGCATGATCTTCATGCCGGTCGCGTGCAGGCCCAGCGCGTGCCCGCGGATGCGCTCGCTGGTCAGCGCGACCAGCCGTTCCTGCAGCAGCAGCGTGGAGGCGAATCCGGTGGCGGCGACGGCGACGGCCACGGCGGCGACCGGCACGCTCAACGGCACCGCGAACAGCAGGTACGGGACCGCCAGCAGAAAACGCAACGGCGTGACCGACCAGCGCCGTATGGCCGGTGACAGGAATCGGCCGGCGGCGATGTCGCCGAGCAGCATTCCCAGCGCCGCGGCTACGAACAGAGCCGCGGCTGATTGTGGCGCGTACGGCACGAACAGTGCCTCGCATCCCACGACCAGGCCGTTGGGGATCCACATCGACAGGTAGACGGCTCGGCGAGCGCGGGTGGACAGGAGTTCGCGATTGACGTGCCAGGTGATCGCGACCGACGGTCGCCCCGACGCGCGTGCCGGCCGAGCGGCAAGAGCCAGCCGGAAGACCAGTGCCGCGCCGATCGCCAGCGCCGCACCGAGGACCAACGCCGCGCGCGCCGACATCACCGCAAGGACGACACCGCCCAACGCGAAACCCGCCAGCTGCATCACGCCGACGGCGACGTTGAGCGCGGACCGGCCCAGCACGTAGCCCCGCCGCGGGACGATCTCGCCAAGCAGCCCGTACTGGACACCAGCACCCAGCGAGCCGACCAGGCCCAGTACGAAGATCACCGCGAACATCGCCGGCAGTGGCATGCCCGGCGCCGCGAGGACCACGCCAGCCACCGCCGACGCGCAGGCGATCAGTGTCATCGCCGCCCGCGACGGCACACGGTCGGCCACCGACAGCAGCGTGGTCGCGCCGATCAGGTTCGCGAAGGACGGTCCGAACATCGCCAACGCCGCCAGCAATGGAGAGTCGGTGCGGTCGTACACCAACGTGGCCAATGCGATGCCGGTCAGCGTCGACGCGGCGACCTGCGCGCACGACCCGCCGAACAAGGCGGTGAACTCCGGTGTGCGGAACAACTCTCGGTACGTGCGCATGGCAGGAAGTGTCGGCAATCCAGCGCACCAACCAGTAATGTTTCGTACGGAGGCGAAACGTGGGGCTGTGGCTAGTCAACGCGGACGTCCTGGCCGGCAGCAGATTCCGGATATCAGCGCTGGCCGAGACGGTCGCGACGTTGAACGTGTTGATGGGCCGGCGGCCCAACCGCCCGGGTCAACTGGCTCACGTCAGTCAGTTGCGGGCGGCGTTCCAGCGGCGGATGGCCGACGATCCGGTCGGCCGCGCGTTCCTGGCCTGGGGCTTCCGGCCGGCGTGGTTGGTCGACTTCCTCTGTGTGCCACCGACCGAGCAGGAGCAGACCTTCGACGAAGAGCTCGACCGCATCCGCGGCGCCACACCGGCCGCACTACTAGCCGACCTGATGGCCGACACGGCCGCCGCCCACGACCCGACATTGCACGTACCAGACCTGGACGTACCGGACCTGCCAGACCGGATCGCCGAGGTGATGGAGTGGGTGTGGACCACCGCCGTCAAACCGGACTGGCAACGCCGCAAACGCGCCTTCGACGCGGACACGATCGCACGCATCCGCCGGCTGAGCACCGGCGGCTGGGCCGCCGCGCTGGACGACATGCGACCCAACATGCGCTGGCTCGGTGAGGGACGACTGCAGATCAACGCGTACGACTATCCACCCCAAGATCTCGCCGACGGCTCGCTGCTGTTCATCCCCATCACCGGCGCACACGGCTGGGTCGGCTGGCGCCTGCCGCACCTGTACTCGGTGGTCTACCCGTGCACCGGTCTGCTGGCCGGCGACACACCGACCGCACCACATGCCCTACGCCGGCTCATCGGCCCAGCACGCGCGACACTGCTCAGCCAACTGGGCAACCCAATGAGCACCACACAACTGGTCTCAGCGACCGGCTTCACTCTCGGCGCCGTCGGCAACCACCTCAAAATCCTCCTGGACGCCCAACTCGTACGCCGCCGCCGCGCCGGCCGATCCGTCCTCTACTACCGCACACCCGACGGCGACCGTCTCATCGCCGCAACCACCAACGACTCTCACACCACCGACGTCCCGTCCCGATGACCGGCAGAAGCACCTCGCCAACCCACCCGCACACAGAATGCTCGGCGGCCTTTTAGGCGCCGAGGCCGTCGATCAGCAGGGTGAGGCAGCGCTTGGCGTCGGCGGGGGTGGCGGCTTTGGCGATGGCGGTGAGCAACGTGATCAGTTCTGCTGTGGTCAGGTCCGGTCGGATGACGCCGGCGGCCTGCGCGTTGGCCAGCAGCGGTTTGGCGGCGGCGCGTACGATCTGGGGCCATTCGATGTGCCGAAGCTCGGAGTCAGCCATCGTCGCGGCTTCGAATGCCTCGCGGAGCCCGCGGCTGCCGTTGAGGAGCGAGATGACCGTCCGCAACCAGGTCACCAGGGCAGCGCCCGGGTCGCCGTCCGTGACCAGCGACGCGGCCACCGCGGGCAAGGTTCTCACCCGCTCGCCGTAGATCGCCTCCAGGATGGCCGCTCGGCTGGGAAAGTGCCGGTAGAGGGTCGCGTTACCGACCGACGCCGCTTTCGCGATGTCGTCGAGCGAGGCACCCACACCGTCCCGGTCAAAGGCGACCTCCCCTTCGGTCAGCAGCCGTTCGTAGTTGCGTTGCGCGTCGCGACGCGGCATCACACCACCCCTCTAGCCAAAACGGGGATGCTCCCCGTATGCTACCCGAACCAAAGCGGGGACAGTCCCCGATTTATTCGAAGGAGAGTCCAGATGAGCAGTCCTCTCACTCCCGGCGAGGTGGTCGACGCGATCATCGCCGGCCGGGCGCGAGGAGACCTGGACACCTCGCTCCAGTACGTCGCCGAGACCTCGATCGACCAGGGTGAGGTATTCACCCGGCAGGACTGGCGGACGAAATGGGAACGCATCGTCGCCGGCGTCCCGGATTGGCAGATCACCCTGGAGAACAGCGTCGAAACCGGCGAATGGGTGTGCAACCGCTACACGATCAGCGGCACGCACACCGGTGACTTCTTCGGCCGGCCACCGACCGGCCGGCGGTTTCGGATCAACGCCATGGACATGGTCCGAGTACGCGACGGACAGCTGATCGAACACTGGGCCTTCGGCGACTCGTTCTGACATCCGTGTCGGATGGCGCTGACAGCGTTGCCCAAATAGCCGCCTCCGTGTGGCGTTTGGGGCCACGCGCCGCCGTCTTCGCGCCAAATGTTCGTGACGGCTCCCGGTCGCTCCAGCCCTGTTCGAGTCGGCGATCGCGGCGTCGTCGAGGTGCGCGACCGGCGGGTCGCTTGGTGGGATCGCGTGGACGGCGGCCACTGCTCTGGTCATGTTGGCGCTCGCGTACGCGAAGGCCCACGGTCATCGGCGCCGGGCAACGCCTGTTCGGCGACAACACCTTCGATCTCGACCTCGCCAGGACCACGGCGTTCGGCGACGGTGTCCTGTACGTGGTCTACACACCGGTCGGCCAACTGGCCACTGGAGGACGATGAGTTTCTCGCCGCGCTGGAGTCTGCCTGCCTGGGTGCGGTCGTACCGAGCTTGACCGCCTGCTGGGAACGTCCCAGCACGACAACGAAACTGGAGAACGACATGCGCAAGCTGATCCTGGGATTCTACGTCTCGCTCGACGGCAAGAGCGCCGACGGCGACAACGGAATCCGGGACGTCATGATGTCGATCGACGACCCCGAACAGGAGGAATACTTCGTCGACCAGCTGTGGGAGGCTGGCGCTTTCCTGATGGGCCGCAACACCTACGAGGCCATGGCCGGATTCTGGCCGAACAGCGACCATCCCTCGGCCAAGGCCATGAACGAGATCCCCAAGGTGGTGTTCTCCCGTACGCTCGCCACCGCCGACGACTGGCCCGAAACCAGGATCGCCAGCGGCGACACCGTCGAGGAGATCGCCAAGCTCAAGGCCGAGCCAGGTAAGGACCTGGTCGCCGCCGGCGGCACCGCGTTCATGCACTCACTGATCAGGCTCGGCGTGGTCGACGAATACCGCCTGTGGGTGCTCCCCGCCGCCACCGGCAAAGGCGCGGCACTGTTCCCGGAACTGGACCAGGCCCTGCGGCTGCGTCTGGTGAAAAGCACCGCCTTCTCCAGCGGGGTCCTCGAGCTGCGCTATGTGCCGAACTGATCGGTGGTCCCGGACCCGTTCGGCTGCACTGGAATTTTCGCCGTGACGTTTGTCAGGGCAGGGTCGGGGCGATCTCGCGCCATTCGGCGAGTTCGTGGAGTAATTCGTCGTCCTCGATCTGTGGTGCGAGCCCCACTGCGGCGACTACCAGGATGCGGATGCGGCGCAGCTTTCTTATCTTTGGCGCGTCCTTGACTCGCAACGACCATCGCGTCGCGGCCACCTCGGCCGGTGACATCCCGACGAGCGAGAGACAACGGCGGGCGGCGCTGTCTGGCCGCAGGCTCGGCGGCCGATCATCGGCGGCCAGGCTGCGGCACAGCCACGCTTGCCGGGTCGCCACTTCTTGCGCGTCCAGTGCACCGGTCTCGAGCGCGGCCTCCAGGGCGTTCATGGACAGTTCCGCCCACGACCGCCGGTGCGCATCGGGCATTGCGGGACCGGTCGCGCGCAGCGTGACGTGCTGGATCACGCCGAGCCACCAGTTGGCTCCGGCATTGGGTGGCCGCATGGCCAACAGGCCTGAGCGTCGGGACGCTGGGTCGGCGAGGCGCAGCGTGTTGAGTGCGTCCGTCTCCACGGACCGGATTCCTCTCCGAGGTGTCAGGCACACCGTAGTGGTCCACGCGGACGCACGCCTTTCGGTGACCGTGGCCAGTGCGAAGGGAGTGCACGTCATGGGTCTGGGCGAGAACATCGGCAACAAAGACAGAGGAACTGGCCGGCAAGGCCAAGGCGATGCGCCGGAGATCCCGGTCTATCCTTTGCAAGTGACCACTTGCAGGTGAGGTCGGGAGGCGGTGCGCGTGGACGACGCGATCGAGCAGACGATCACCATCGAGGCTGGGTTGGATCGGGTGTGGGAGTTGGTCACCGAGCCCGGTTGGTGGGTGCCGTCGGACGGTGCGGTCGTCAGTACGCGCGCGGCGGGGGAGCGGGTCGTGCGTGAGAGCGCGCAGTGGGGCCGGTTCATCGTCGAGGTGGCGCGGATCCGGCCGCGCAGCTATGTCGCGTTCCGTTGGGCGAGCGCCTTTCCCGGTGCGGAGCCGGTGCCGGGCCGGTCCACTTTGGTGGAGTTCTTCGTGACCGAACGCCCCGGTGGGGTCGAGGTTCGGTTGGTGGAGAGTGGTTTCACCGCGTTGGACCTGCCGGCGCAGGGGCGTGGTTCGGCTCGGGAGGGCAACGTCGGCGGGTGGCGGGAGCAACTGGCCGGTCTGGCCGCACGGGCGCGGGCGTAACGCTCATGATCGGTCCGGATGAGCACGTCGGCGTCATCTTCGCGGCGTTGGCGGACCCCACCCGGCGGCGTCTGCTGGAGTTGTTGGAGGCGAGCCCGGACTCCAGCGCGACGACACTGGCGGCGCGCCTGCCGGTGACCCGGCAGGCGGTCGTCCAGCATCTGACCGTGTTGGGCGGTGCCGGTCTGGTCGCCAGTCGCAAGGTCGGCCGGCAGGTGCTGTTCACCGTCCAGCCGTACGCGCTGGGGATCGCCGCGTCCTGGCTGACGGCGCGTACGCGGGCGTGGCAGCGCAGCCTGCAGGCGCTCAAGTACGCCGCCGAAACGGGGAAGGCGACTGCGTCACAGGATCGACCGGATGATGCCGCCGTCGACCCGTAGTGCCGCGCCGGTGATCCCGGATGCCTGTGGGGAGGCCAAAAACACGATGAAATTGGCGACCTCGTCGGGCTGGAGGAACCTCCGCAGCAGCGACGAGGATCCCGGCCCGGTGAAGTAGTCGCGACCGAACTGTTCGAAGGTTCCATCCATCGGCGGATCGATCGACAGGTATTTCTCCTCGGTCATGGTCGGCCCGGGAACGAACGAGTTGACCGTGACGCCGCGCCCGGCGGCGATCTCGGCGAACCCCCTGGACAGGCCCAGCATTGCCGACTTGCAGGTGAGCCAGGCGGTCATTGTGTCCAGCGAGGGCGCGGCCGGACTGTAGCTGCAGGTCAGGCCGGCGCCGAAGAGCATCCGACCCCAGCCGCGGTCGATCATGCGGGCCAGATGGTGCCGCCCCAACAACATGCCAGCCGTGAGGTAGATGTCCAGCTGCGCGCGCCATTCGGCGAGGCTGATGTCGAACACCGACGTCGAGTGCGTCGGACCGGCGTTGCTGACCAGGATGTCGACGTCCGGGACCGCGTCGATGAGATCGGACACCGCGTCCGGATCCTCCAGTCGCGCGCTGTGCCCGGCGACGTCGCTGCCCGGTACGTCCTGTCGGAGGCGATCCACCGCGCCGCTCACGGTCTCGTCGCTGCTGCCGTGTACGACGACGCGAGCACCGGCCACCGCCAGTGCCTTCGCGGTCGCGTAGCCCATCCCCGAAGTGGACCCGGTGACCAGTGCGGTCTTCGACACCAAATCGATATGCATCCGTCCTCCTTTGTCGCTCGCCGCAGTGCAAGTTCATACTTGCACATTGAAGCGCGGATGTGAAAGTCGGTCCTTGCAGGTGTTGAGGGGGCGGACCTCAGGTCAGATGAACAGCGAAAACTGCGAATGTGCTGGCAAGACCTTCGGCGTTCGGCGAGTCTTGGCCGTCCTCCGTACGCATCCAACGGGGTGCGCCTGGCTGAAGTGATCAGCATCCAGACCGATCACACGGAGCGCCGTGGCGAGGCGATCGGTTGGACATCAGCCCGCATCAGTTCCGGCGCGCCATCCTCGAATCCGCCGTTCACGGTCGCGTCGGTTGTAAGGAGTTGCTAAAGTTCGCAGTTGCTGAGTATTGCGATGCCGTGGCGCGTTGGTTTCTCGTACGGCTGCGACGCGGAAGGATCGCCGCATGAGGACATGGATGGCCACGGGTCCCACTGGAGGCGCGGATGAGTAGGCCTCTGTACCAGCTGAAGGCGGAGTTTTTCAAGACGCTCGGACATCCGGCGCGGATCCGGGTGCTGGAGTTGCTCAGCGAGCGCGAGCACGCGGTCGCGGAGATGTTGCCGGAGGTGGGGATCGAGGCGGCGAACCTGTCGCAGCACCTGGCGGTGTTGCGGCGTGCCGGGCTGGTGGTGACGCGCAAGGAGGGTGCGACGGTTTTCTATTCGTTGACCAGTGCTCATGTCGCGGAGTTGCTGGCGGTGGCGCGGACGATCCTGACGACGGTGTTGACCGGTCAGGTGGAGCTGCTGGAGGACCTGCGCAAGCCGGCGTCCGGAGCGCGCAAGTAGCGAAATGGGGAGACAGACGAGCGTGTGGGGTTTGTGGCGCAAGATCCGCCGGACGGGACGGGTGGCCGAGCCGGCTCCACCACCTGTTGAGGCGTTGCCGGCCGCGGCGAGCCTCGGCGGGTCGGTGCAGGTACGGCACGTGGACGCCGGTTCCTGTAACGGGTGTGAGGTGGAGATCGGGTCGGCGTTCGGCCCGGTGTACGACGCCGAGCGGTACGGTGCGCGGCTGGTGGCGTCGCCGCGGCACGCGGATGCTCTGCTGGTGACCGGGCCGGTGACGCGCAACATGGCGGTGCCACTGCGGCGTACGTACGAGGCGGTGCCGGCTCCGAAACTGGTGGTCGCGGTTGGCGACTGCGCTCGCAACTGCGGGGTGTTCGCCGGCGCGTACGGTGTGGCCGGTGCGGTTGGTGACGTGGTGCCGGTCGATGTCGAGGTGCCGGGTTGTCCACCGCGGCCGGAGGCGATCACCGCTGCGTTGCGCCAGCTGACCGGTCGATGAGCCTGGCCGGAGCGGCGCTGGGGATAGCGCTGGCGGCAGGCGTGGTGGCGTCCGTCGCCGGAATCGTGTGCCCGGCCGGCCTGCGTACGAAACTGGTCGGTTTTGCTACGGCCGTCTGCGGCCTGGCCGCGGTGGTCGCCGGCATCGCCGCCGTCACGGGTCATGGTTTTTCGTTGTCGTTGCCGGGATTGCTGCCGCTGGCCGGAGTGCGGCTGGGGTTGGATCCGCTGGGTGGGTTGTTCGTCGCGGTGACCGGTGGGGTGGCGGTGGCGGCCGCGGTGTACGGGATCTCGTACGCCGGTCACGGGGTGGACGGCCGGCCGGTGCAGGCGGTTTTCCCGTTGTTCGTGGCCTCGATGCTGGTGGTGCCGGCGGCCGCGAACGTGAGCACGTTGCTGGTCTGCTGGGAGTTGATGGCGCTGACGTCGCTGCTCCTGGTGCTGGCCGAGCATCGGCTGCGGCCGAGCGTGGCGCGTGCGGGCCTTTGGTATGCGGTCATGACCCAGCTCGGCCTGGTCGCGATCCTGGCCGGCCTGATGGTGCTGGTCGGCCGCGCCGGCGACGACTCGTACGCGGCGCTGCGGGTCGCCGGCCGGCAGCTGCCGCCCACGCTGGCGGCGATTGTCTTTGTCGCGACGTTGGCCGGGTTCGGGTCGAAGGCGGGGATCGTGCCGCTGCACGCGTGGCTGCCGCGCGCGCATCCGGAGGCGCCGAGTCACGTGTCGGCGTTGATGTCGGCGGCGATGGTGAATCTCGGGGTGTACGGGATCGTGCGGGTCGGGGTGGATCTGCTCGGTGGCGGGCCGGCGTGGTGGTGGCTGGTGGTGCTCGTGCTGGGTGCGGTGTCGGCGGTGTACGGGATCCTGCAGGCCGCGGTGAGTACGGATGTGAAGCGGTTGCTGGGATATTCGACGACCGAGAACCTCGGCCTGGTGCTGGTCGGGGTCGGTGCGGCAGGCCTGTTCGCGGCGACCGGACATCGCGAGTTGGCCGGCTTGGCGATGGCGGCCGCGCTGCTGCACGTGGTGAACCATGCCGCGTTCAAGACGTTGTTGTTCCTGGCGGCCGGTTCGGTCGTACGCGCCGCCGGCACGCGTGATCTGGATGCTCTTGGCGGACTGCGAACCGGGATGCCGGTCACGACGGCGGCTTTCGGGTTGGGTGCGCTGGCCGCGTCGGCGTTGCCGCCGGGTACGGCGTTCGTGAGCGAATGGCTGCTGTTGCAGGCATTGATCCACGGCCTGCCGTCATCCGGCGTGGCCACCGCGATCATGCTGCCGGTCGCGGTCGCCGCGGTGGCGCTGACCGCCGGGTTGGCGGTGGCCACGTTCGTCAAGGCGTTCGGCGTCGGCTTCCTTGCCAAGCCTCGAAGTCCGGCCGCCGCGGCGGCCTCGGAGAGCCCGCCGAGCATGCTCGCCGGGATGGCGCTGGCCGGCATCGGCTGTGTCGTACTGGCGCTGGCACCGGGCCTCGTACTTCCCGCGTTGGGGCCGGTCGCGGCGCCGGCCGCCGGTGGCCTGCTGACCCTGCGGTTGGCTGCGGTGGCCGGCTCACTTTCCCCGTTTCTGCTGGCCATCGCGCTGCTCGCCGGTGCGCTCGCGGTGGTCGGCGCCGTACGGTCGCTGACCGGTTGGCGGGCGCAGCGTCATCGTCGGGTAGCCGCGCGGTTGTGGGATTGCGGTGGCGGACCGTTGTCGGCGCGGATGGAGTACACCGCGACCTCGTTCGCGGAGCCGTTGCAGCGGGTGTTCGACAACGTGCTGCGGCCCGAGGTGGACGTGGACGTCACCCACCACCTCGAATCCGCGTATTTGGTGCGAGCGGTGGAGTTCCGGCGGCGCGTGCCGGACCGGATCGAGCATCGGCTGTACGAGCCGGTCATCGCCGCCGTACGCGCGTGGGGACGGGCCGGCCGGCGGTTGGCGACCGGCAGCGTGCACCGCTATCTCGGCTACGGGTTCTACGCGGTGACCGGGCTGTTGATCGTCCTGGCGGTCACCCGATGAGCGCGTTGGGGGTCCTCGGAGGAGTGCTGCAGGTGGCCGTCGTGGTCGCCGGCTCGCCGCTGCTGGTCGGGGTGATGCGTCAGGTACGGGCCCGGATGGAGGGCCGCGCCGGCGCCGGTGTAGGGCAGCCGTGGCGCGACATCCGGAAGCTGCTGGGAAAAGAGCCGATCCGGCCGCGCGGCACCAGCGTCCTGTTCGTCGCGGCGCCGGTGGTGTTGATGGCCAGCACGTTGGTGGTCGCGGCGGTGGCCCCGTTCGTGACGGTGGCCTCCGCGCTGGATCCGGTCGCGGACTTGTTCGCGGTGGTCGCGTTGCTGGCGGCTGGAACGGTCGCGCTGGCGCTGGCCGGGCTGGACACCGGCACGGCGTTCGGCGGGATGGGCGCCAGCCGGGAGATGACGATCATCGCGCTGGTCGAGCCGACCCTGTTGGTGGCGATTTTCGCGCTGTCCGTACGGATCGGGTCGACCAACCTGGCGACGATCGTGTCCGGGACGCTGGCCGACCCGGCCAAGGTGGTGTCGCCGGCCAGCCTGCTCGCCGCGGTGGCGCTGGTGGTGGTGATCATCGCCGAGACCGGCCGGCTGCCGGTGGACAACCCGGCCACGCACCTGGAGCTGACGATGGTGCACGAGGCGATGATCCTGGAATACGCCGGCCCCGATCTGGCGCTGGTGGAGCTGGCCTCGGCGATGCGGCTGACCGTCTTCCTGGGGCTGCTGGCCAATCTCTTCCTGCCGGCCGGTATCG
This sequence comes from Fodinicola acaciae, assembly GCF_010993745.1. Lineage (NCBI taxonomy): Bacteria > Bacillati > Actinomycetota > Actinomycetes > Mycobacteriales > Fodinicola > Fodinicola acaciae. Next base: position 2,638,336 of record NZ_WOTN01000001.1, on the reverse strand, counting down.
CCACCGGTCTGGCGCCGCTGGCCCTGGTGGTGGGGATGGCCGCGTTCGCGGCCAAGGTGACCGCGCTCGGCGTGCTGCTGGCCGCGGCCGAGGTTTTCTGGGCCAAACTGCGGCTTTTCCGGGTCCCTGAGCTGCTGGCCGGGTCGTTCCTGCTCGCGCTGCTTGCCGTCGCCGCGTCGTTTTTCCTGACATGACCACGATCCTGAGGAGGAGCGCGCGGTGAGCGACGCGCTGTACGTGCAGCTGCTCGACCTGGCCTGCGGCGGGTTGTTGCTGACCGCGGTGCTGGTGCTCTGGCGCCGCGAGCTGCCGGTGATCATCCGGGTGTTCGCCGCGCAAGGCGTCGCGCTGGCCGGCGTCGTCGCCGTTCTGGCCGGCCGGCAGCGCTCGCTGGAGCTCGGACTTTTGGCCGCTGGCCTGCTGATTCTGCGCGCCGGCGTGCTGCCGTGGTTGCTCCGCCGCGCGCTGGTCACCGGTGACAGCAACCGCGACAGGGCCGCGCGCGAGACCCGGCCGCTGGTCAACGTGGCCGCCTCGCTGTTGGCCGCGGCGGTGCTGACGATGATCGCGTACGCGGTGTCGCAGCCGCTGGTCGCGTTGGCGCCGTCGCCTGCCACCCGCGCCGCTCCGGTCGGGCTGACCGTCGCGCTGATCGGGTTCTTCGTCCTGGTGACCCGCCGTCGCGCGCTGTCGCAGCTGGTCGGCTTTCTGTTGATGGACAACGGAATCACCGCGATCGGGTTCCTCACCACCAGCGGCGTGCCGCTGCTGGTGGAGCTGGGCGTCTCGCTGGACGTACTGATGGCCGTGCTGGTCCTGCAGATCCTGGCGACCCGGATGCGGGACACCTTCGGCGATACCGATCTGGACGAGTTGCGGGAGCTGCACGACTGATGATCAGCCTGCTGTATCTCGCCTTTCCGCTGCTGGGGTGCCTGACGTACGCCGCGGCGGGGTGGCGCCGGTGCACCGCGCCGGTCGGCGCCGTCGCCGCGGCCGGCATGCTGGCGACCGGAATCGCGGCCGCTGTGCTGGTCGCTCGGACCGGCCCGCGGATGGCGGTAGCGGGGTTGCTGCGGGTGGACGCGTTGAGCGCGCACATGCTGATCGTGATCGGCGCGGTCGCGCTGCTGGCCACCGCGGCCAGCCCGGCCTGGCTGCGAGCCGAGATCGCCGCCGGACGTGCCACGGCCCGTACGGCCAGCCGGCATTCGTTGCTGGTGCAGGCATTTCTGGCCGCGATGGCGCTGGCGGTGGTGGCGGCCAGCCTCGGCATGCTGTGGGTGGCGATCGAGGCGACCACCATCGTGACCGCGTTTCTGGTGGGACAGCGGCGAAGTCGGGCCGCGGTCGAAGCCGCGTGGAAATACGTGGTGATCTGCTCGGTCGGCATTGGCTTGGCGTTGCTGGGAATTATCCTGCTCAATTACGCCTCTGGGCACACCGGTCATCCGGCCGGACTGGACTGGGTCGGGCTCGCCAGCAGTGCGCATTCGCTGGATCCGGGGGTGACACGGATCGCGGCTGCGTTGCTGATCGTGGGTTTTGGCACCAAAGCCGGGTTGGTGCCGCTGCACGCCTGGCTTCCGGACGCGCACAGCCAGGCGCCGGCACCGGTGTCCGCGTTGATGTCCGGCGTCCTGCTGTCGGTCGCTTTTTACGCGATTCTGCGGGTAAAAGTCGTCGCCGACGGCGCACTCGGCGTCGCGTTCACCCGTACGCTGCTGGTGGTCATCGCGCTGCTGACGCTCGCCGTCGCCGCGTCGCTTTTGCTCGCACAGCGGGATTACAAGCGGATGCTGGCCTATTCCAGCATCGAACACCTGGCGATCCTCGCGCTCGGCGCGGCGGCCGGCAGCCAGCTCGCGTTGGCCGCCGTACTGCTGCACATTCTCGGACACGGGCTGGCCAAGTCGGTACTTTTCCTTGCCTCCGGCCACATTCTGCAGTCGACCGGCACCAGCCTGGTTGACCGCGTACGAGCATTGGCGGCCCGGCAACCGCTGGTCGCCGGTTGCGTCGGGCTCGGCGTGCTGGCACTGGTCGGGTTCCCGCCGTTCAGCCTGTTCGCCAGCGAGCTCGGCATCGTACGGGCCGGATTCGGCAGCGGCCTGGCCGTACCGATCGCCATCGCCTTGGTGCTCGTACTCGTCATCGCCGCGGCGCTTTTCGCTCACACCGGCCGAATGCTGCTCGGCGCCGCACCGGCCGGTCCCGGCGCGGCGACCCTACCCGTACGGACACCGGCTGGTACGGCCGTCCCGCTGGTCGCCGGCCTGCTCGCTTGCGCGGCACTCGGCATCGCCGCCGGACCGCTCGGATCGCTGCTGCGGCTGGCCGCCACGGTCGCCGGGGGCACCGGGTGACTCGCCTTGTATCGCAGGAAATCCGGCCGGACGACCTGGTCGGGACGGCCGGCGAGCTGCTGGCCGGCGGATTCCGGGTCGCCTTGATCGCCGGCCACGACGACGGTCCGTTCGGCCTGCGCGCGGTTTACCTGTTCACCGCGGCCGCGGGGGATCGGCGGGTCGAATTGCACGTACGGCTGGACCGTACGCACCCGCACCTGCCAAGCCTGGCCGCGCTGTCGTTTCCGGCCGGCCGGTTCGAGCGGGAGATGCACGACCTCTACGGGATCGTCCCGGACAACCACCCGCTTCCGCAGCGGTTGGTGCGACATTTCCATTGGCCGACCAATTGGCATCCGATGCTGGCCGACGCCGGCGAGCCACCGGAATTCGGCGACCAGGACGGTCCGTACCCGTTCCGGACGGTGGAAGGCCCCGGTGTCTACGAAATTCCGGTCGGTCCGGTGCATGCCGGGTTGATCGAGCCGGGTCATTTCCGGTTCTCCGTCGTCGGCGAAACCATTCTCAACCTCAAGGCCCGGCTCTGGTTCGTCCACAAAGGACTGGAGAAACTGTTCCACGGCCGCCGGCCCGAGCACGGCATCGAGATCGCCGAACGGGTCAGCGGCGACACCTCGGTCGGCCACACGCTGGCGTACTGCCTGGCCGTCGAGGACGCGCAAGGCATCCCGGTGCCGGTGGCGCATCGGCGGACCCGCGCGATCCTGCTGGAACTGGAACGCATTTACAACCACGTCACCGACATCGGCGCCATCTGCAACGACACCGGCCACGGCATTCTCAACGCACACGCCGGGCGGATCCGCGAACAACTGTTGCGGCTCAACGACACCGTCACCGGTCACCGGCTGCTGCGCGGCGCGATCCATCCCGGCGGCGCCACCGTCCAGCAATCGCCGGACGTCGCCGTCCTGCGGGCCATCGGCGCCGATGTCGCCGAGGTCGTCGACCTGGCGCTCGGTCACAGCGTCGTACGTGACCGGCTCGCCGGCACCGCCGTACTGACCGGCCAGCAGGCGGCCGACCTCGGCGCGCTCGGCTATGTCGCGCGGGCCAGCGGCCTGGCCGTCGACGCTCGTCGCGACCATCCCGTAGCCGGCCTGGAATTCCGGCCGGCGACGCACACCCAGACCGGTGGTGACGTGCTGGCCCGTTTTACCGTACGCGCCGAGGAAATCAGCGCCTCCATCGACTACATCGGGCAACTGCTGGACGAACAACCTCCAGACCTGGATCGCGCCGATCGGCCGGCACGGTCAGGAGTCGGAATCGTGGAGGGTTGGCGCGGCACCATCGTGCACCGCGTCGAACTCGACGAGGAAGGGACGCTGACCCGGGTCAAGATCGTCGACCCGAGCTTCTTCAACTGGCCGGCGCTGCCGGTCGCGCTGACCGACACGATCGTCCCGGACTTTCCGTTGACCAACAAGAGTTTCAACCTCTCGTACGCGGGGAACGACCTCTGACACGTTGCGGCGGCCCGACTCCTGCCGCGGAGTTGGTCGCTTCATTGACCGCGGACATGGTAGGTGCCCCATGACAAGGATCACGGTCGCGTACCGGCGGCGAGCGGGCGGTCGTCGCGATCCTCCGCGACCGGGCCGTTGCAAACACGCGCCGCGCATACCTTGTCGTATCGCTACCCGTCACCACATAGCATGACAGAACGCGTTGGCGCCGGCAGGCCGAGACGGACATCGCTGCGCACGTGTCGGTCGGGACGTGGGTCCCGGTGTCGTGGGACCACGTGCTCTGTCGTCCGTGATGGGGTTGGCGGATGGTGGTGGCAACGAAGTCGCGTCGCCGTCAGACGGTGGGAATTGTCATGGTGATCTTCGGGACCTTCGTCCCTGGCTGTCGGGATCGTGCTGTCCGAGACTCTGCTGACCGGATCGCCGTGACAGAAGGAGCGAGGCGGGTGCTCGACCCGAAAAGGTTGGAAGTGCTGGATAGGGCCGAGTGCATGGCGTTGTTGCGGTCGGTGCCGGTCGGTCGGATCGTCTTCACCGATCACGCGTTGCCTGCGGTTCAGCCAGTGGGATTTGTCGTCTACGACGACGCGATCGTCTTTCGTACGGCGGTGGACAGCCGGTTGGCCGCGGCGTCGCGCAACGCCGTCGTCGCCTTCGAGGTCGACGAGATCGACGCGGAACGCGCGACGGGCTGGAGTGTCGTGGTGGTCGGACACGCCAACGAGGTCGTGGACGAGATCGATCTGCGTATGCTGCGAGACACCGAGATGTCGTGGAGCCCGGCGACCGGCTGCTTCATCCGAGTGACGACCGAGAAGGTGACCGGTCGGCGGCTGGTCCCGGGTCTGGCTGGTGATGACGAATAGGAGTGGCTGGCGATGACCTCCGAACGGGATGGCTTGCCGCCGGAGAGCGACCGTGTCATCCCGGATCTGAGCCGGTTGCGGCTGGACACGCTGCTGCGTGAGCTGATCGATCGAGCCTCGGCGGTCATGCAGTCGGAGAGCCGTGTGCACCGGTTGCTCGATGCCGTTGTCGGTGTGGCGAGCGATTTGAGCCTTCCCGATGTGTTGCGCCGCATCGTGGAGTCGTCGTGTGAGTTGGTGGACGCCAAGTACGGCGCACTGGGCGTGATCGGGGACGACCGCAATCTGGCCGAGTTCATCACCGTGGGGATCGACGTCGAACGGCGCAAGCTGATCGGTGATCTGCCGACTGGGAAAGGGATTCTCGGTACGCTGATCGAGCATCCCACGCCGTTGCGGTTGCATGACCTGCGTGAGCATCCGGAGTCTTTCGGTTTTCCGGCCAATCATCCGCCGATGCGGTCCTTTCTGGGTGTTCCGATCCGCGTACGCGGCGTGGTGTTCGGCAACCTCTATCTGGCCGAGAAACGCGGCGGTGGCGATTTCACGGTCCAGGACGAGGACCTGTTGGTGGCGTTGGCGGCGGCGGCCGGCATCGCGATTGAGAACGCGCGGCTGTTCGAGCGTACGAGCAACAGTGAGATCTGGCTGCGGGCCTCCAACGAGCTGACCGCGGCGATGCTGACCGGTGAGACAGCGTCGCAGGCGTTGGTTTCGGTGGCCGAGCGAGCCCGCGCGGTGGCCAGGTCGCCACTGGTCTGCCTGGTCCTGCCGGACGAGGTGGACGGGAGCCTGGCGGTGCGGATCGCCGCCGGTGACACGTCCGGTTCGTTGGCCGGTCAGCAGCTGCCCGAGGAGGCGGCCGCGACGTATGAGGTTTTCCGCTCCGGTCGGCCGCAGGTGCTTGGTGAGTCAGGTCGCAACAGTCCGGTCTGGCTGGGGCGCGAGGTCGAGCTGCCGGCCGAGCTGGCGGACATGGGGCCGATGGTGCTGGTGCCCCTGACGGCCGGCGATGTCGTCCTCGGGGTGCTGCTCATCGCTCATCAGGCGGGGACGCGGCTGCCGTCCGGCGCGTACGTGGAGCTGCTGCAGGGTTTCGCGTCGCAGGTCGCGTTGGCGTTGGAGTTTTCCCGCGCTCAGGAGGATCAGCGGCGGCTGGCCGTCTTCGAGGACCGTGGCCGCATCGCGCGTGACCTGCACGACGTGGTGATCCAGCGGCTTTTCGCGGTGGGGCTGGGGATGGAGGGCCTGGTCAGGATGGTTCGGCCGGAGATCGGTGAGCGAGTCTCCGGTTATGTCGGGGATCTCGACGAGACGATCCGTGACCTGCGGCGCAGCATCTTCTCGTTGCAGCAGCCGGAGGAGCAGCCGAGGGTACGGGCAGACGTGGTGGCGGTCGTGCACGATGTCGCCGCTGGGCTCAGCTGTGAGCCGCGGGTGGTCCTGAGCGGGGCGGTGGACGCGCTGGTGTCGCCGGAGCTGGCCGCCGACCTGCTGGCGACGATCCGCGAGGCGCTGACCAATGTCGTACGGCACGCGAACGCCTCCGCCGTCGCGGTCGAGGTCACCGCCGACAATGCCGGCCGTACGCTCACCCTGGTCGTGACCGACAACGGTGTCGGGATCGGGCAACCGCCGCCGCGTACGAGCGGCCTGGCGAACATGGCTCGCCGCGCCGAACGCTGGAACGGTGCGTTCCGGGTCGAGCCCGGCGCGGACCGCGGCACCGTCCTGACCTGGACGGCCACGATCCGCGGATCCCGATAGCTGGGGACCTCCTGCCACGCAGGCGGGGACTTTTGGCCCCGTTGCGGCAACAGCGGCTCGGCGAGAGTGATGGCAGGACATCACATCGCGATTTGGAGGCCGGTGCCGTGAGTCGACGTCGGAGGCGGTCGTGACCGCCGCGAGTGCTCGCCTGTCGCCGGCCAGCGGCGAGCTCAGCCGGGTGGACGCGTGGTGGAGAGCGGCCAACTATCTGGCCGTCGGCCAGATCTACCTGCTCGACAACCCGCTGCTGCGCCGGTCGTTGCGACCGGAACACACCAAGCCCCGGTTGCTCGGTCACTGGGGGACGACGCCCGGTCTGACGTTTGTCTGGGCTCATCTCAACCGGCTGATCCGGCAGCGGCGACAGCGCATGCTCACCGTGATCGGACCGGGCCACGGCGGTCCAGCCGCACTGGCGGCTGCCTGGCTGGAAGGGACGTACTCGCAGCTGCATCCCGAAGTTTCCCTGGACGAGAACGGAATGCTCCGGCTGTTCCGCCAGTTTTCCTTCCCCGGCGGGGTTCCCAGTCATGTCTCGCCGCAGGTGCCTGGTTCGCTGCACGAAGGCGGTGAGCTCGGATACTCGCTGGCGCACGCGTACGGCGCGGCGTTCGACGACCCCGGCCTGGTGGTCGCGTGCGTCGTCGGCGACGGCGAGGCCGAGACCGGGCCGTTGGCGGCATCGTGGCAGGGGAACAAGTTCCTCGATCCGGTGCGCGACGGCACGGTGTTGCCGATCCTGCACCTGAACGGCTACAAGATCGCGAGCCCGACCGTGCTGGCGCGGATCCCCGAGCCGGAGCTGCGGTCGCTGCTGACCGGCTATGGCTATCATCCGCATTTCGTCACCGCCTACGCCGATGAGCCGCACGTCGACGTCCATGCCCAGATGGCGCTTGAGCTCGACTCGATATTCGAGGAGATCGGGCAGATCCGCGCGGAGGCGAAGCGGGGACGTTTCCCTCGCGCGCACTGGCCGCTGTTGGTGTTGCGTACGCCGAAAGGATGGACCGGGCCGTCCATTGTGGACGGTCGGCGTACCGAAGGGTCGTGGCGCTCGCATCAGGTGCCGCTGACCGAGGTGCGGACCAATCCCGAGCATTTGGCGATGCTGGAGGACTGGCTGCGTTCCTACCAGCCCGACGACCTGTTCGACCGCGTCGGCGCGCCGGTGCCGGAGGTGCTGGCGGCGGCGCCGGACGGCCAGCTGCGGATGAGTGCCTCGCCGGTGGCGATGGCCGGCGTACGCGAGGAGCTGGTGCTTCCCGAGGTGTTCGCGCATGCCGTCGATCCGCGTGACGACGCCAGTGCGACGGCGGTGTTGGGTGGTTGGCTGCGGGAGGTCGTGCGCGCCAATCCACACAACTTCCGGATCTTCGGGCCGGACGAGACGGCTTCCAACCGGTTGCAGGCGGTTTTCGAGGTGACCCACCGCGCGTGGTTCGCCGAGCGGCAGGCCAGTGACGACCATCTCGGTCCCGGTGGTCGCGTCCTGGAGGTGTTGTCCGAGCATCTTTGCCAGGGCTGGCTGGAAGGTTATCTGCTGTCCGGCCGGCACGGCCTGTTCAACTGCTACGAGGCGTTCGCGCACATCATCGACTCGATGTTCAACCAGCACGCCAAATGGCTGGAGACCAGCAGGGACATCGGCTGGCGTGGCCCGGTCGCCTCGTTGAACTACCTGTTGACATCACACGTGTGGCGGCAGGACCACAACGGATTTTCGCACCAGGACCCGGGTTTCATCGATCACGTGCTGACGAAGTCGCCGGCGGTCGTACGTGTCTACCTGCCACCGGATGCCAACACACTGTTGTTGACGATGGATCACTGCATGCGGAGCAGAGACCTGGTAAACGTTGTCGTAGCAGGGAAACAACCGGCGCCGCAGTGGCTGACCATGAGTGAGGCCGTCGAGCACTGTCGCCATGGCATCGGTGACTGGACGTGGGCCGGCACGGCCCGCGGCCGCCAGCCGGACGTGGTGTTGGCCTGCGCGGGGGATGTGCCGACGCTGGAGACATTGGCCGCGGCGGCGTTGCTGCGCGAGCACATACCGGACCTGAAGGTGCGGGTCGTGAACGTCGTCGACCTGACGCAGCTCCGTGACCGCCGGGATGACGACCGCGGGCTGTCCGACGAGGATTTCGACGCGCTGTTCACCACCGACCGGCCGGTCCTGTTCGCCTACCACGGATATCCGTGGCTCATCCACGAGCTGACCTACCGGCGGCACAACCACGACAACTTCCATGTCCGCGGCTACAAGGAAAAAGGCACGACGACCACGCCGTTCGACATGGTCATGCTCAACGACCTGGACCGTTTCCGGTTGGTCGCCGACGTGATCGACAGGGTGCCGTGCCTGGCCAGCGGCTACCCGGACGTACGCGAGGAGATGCTGCGCCGCCGACGAGAATGTCGTGACCACACCAGGAAACACGGGGTGGACGACCCGCGGGTCGTCGAATGGGTTTGGCCCTACCGATGACGATCGCGGCGCCGCGACGTAAAACCACCCGGCGGCACACCACGCGGCATCTGCATCCGGCGAACCGGCGCCGTCACGACAACCGTACGGTCGGCGAGCGGATCGCCGACCGGGTCACCGCCATCTTCGGTTCGTGGTCGTTCATCGTCGCGCAGTCCGTCGTGGTGACCTGCTGGATCGCCTTGAACGCGGCCGGATTCCTGTGGCACTGGGATCCGTATCCGTTCATTCTGCTGAACCTCCTGTTTTCCACCCAGGCGGCGTATGCGGCGCCGCTGATCCTGCTCAGCCAGAACCGGCAGGCCGACACCGACCGGATCAAGGCCGAGCACGACTATCGGGTGAACATGCTCGCCTTGGAGTATCTGGTCGCGCTGCACCGGAGCAGCCACGGCCCGGACTGCCGATGCGTGCCGGACGGCCTTCGCAACGCCGAAGGCCTGCTGAGGGACATCGCCGCCGAGCTGCCGGAGCGTTGATCGCAGGACGGGCCGTACGCCGGTCGTCGCGAGGACCTAAGTCCCTTTGGTCGGATTCCCCGCGCCGGCTTAATTGATGGCGTTCCCCTTCTCTCGGAGTGTGGCTGATGGACGCATTGGACCTGGCGCGATGGCAGTTCGGCATCACGACCGTCTACCACTTTCTGTTCGTACCGTTGACGATCGGCCTGTCGATGCTGGTGGCCATCATGCAGACCGGCTGGGTCGTCACGGGAAAAGAGCACTACCTGCGGATGACGAAGTTCTGGGGGAAGCTGTTCCTCATCAACTTCGCGATGGGGGTGGTGACCGGCATCGTGCAGGAGTTTCAGTTCGGCATGAACTGGAGCGACTACAGCCGGTTCGTCGGCGACATTTTCGGAGCGCCACTGGCGATCGAGGGTTTGCTGGCCTTCTTCCTGGAGTCGACGTTTCTCGGGTTGTGGATTTTCGGCTGGGACCGGTTGTCGAAGAAAGTCCATCTCGCGACGATCTGGCTGGCCTCGGTCGGCACGATGTTGTCGGCGTATTTCATCCTGGCCGCCAACTCCTGGATGCAGCATCCGGTCGGCTATGCCGTCAACACGGCCGCCGGTCGTGCCGAGCTGAAGGATTTCGGTGCCGTACTGACCAACTCGACCGTGCTGGCGACGTTCCCGCACACGATCACCGCGGCCTTCGTCACCGCCGGCGTGTTCCTGCTGGCGATCAGCGGCTGGCAGCTCGCGCGGCGCAGGCAAATCGAGGTTTTCCGACCGTCCATGAAAATGGCGCTCGTGACGGTGCTGATCGCCAGCATCGGCGTGGTCGTCAGCGGAGACCTGCAGGCACGCGTCATGACCCAGCAGCAGCCGATGAAGATGGCGGCCGCCGAGGCACTGTACGACACGGTGACGCCGGCGTCGTTCTCGCTGTTCACCATCGGAAGTCTCGACGGAAGCAGGGAGATCTTCAGTGTGCGCGTGCCGCGCGTGCTGTCGTTCATGGCCACCGGATCCTTCGACGGCAGGGTCGAAGGCATCAACGACGTGCAACGCGCCGAAGCCGCGGCCTACGGCCCAGGCGACTACAAGCCCAACATCCCGGTCTCGTACTGGTCGTTCCGGCTGATGATCGGCTTCGGCCTGCTGGTGATGCTGTTGTCGATCATCGGACTGTGGCTGTTCCGGCGCGGCCGTACGCCGTCGAGCAAATGGTTCTATGCGGTCGCCGTCTGGTCGTTTGCGTTGCCATTGCTGGCAAACTCCTTCGGCTGGATCTTCACCGAAATGGGTCGCCAACCGTGGGTCGTGTATGGCGTGATGGCCACCGCCAACGGTGTGTCGCCGACCGTCGGTGCGGGATATGTCCTGACCTCGATGATCGTGTTCACCGTCCTTTACGGCGCACTCGCCGCGGTGGATCTGGTGTTGATGATCCGCTACGCGAGGGCAGGTGCGCCGGAGCTCGAACCGGTCGAGTCGACCGATCCCGACAAGCCGCTGACATTCGCGTACTGACGACAAGACGAGGGAGTGAGTGGCGGTGCAGTTGACTGATATCTGGTTCGTCCTGATCGCGGTGCTGTGGACGGGATACTTCGTCCTGGAAGGCTTCGACTTCGGTGTCGGCGTATTGCTGCCGGTGCTCGGTCGGGACGAGACCGACCGGCGCGTCATGATCAACACCATCGGACCTGTGTGGGACGGCAACGAGGTGTGGCTGCTGGTCGCCGGCGGTGCGACCTTCGCCGCGTTTCCGTTGTGGTATGCGAGCCTGTTTTCCGGGTTCTACCTGGCGTTGCTGGTGATCCTGGTGGCGCTGATCGCGCGCGGGGTGGCTTTCGAGTTTCGCGGCAAAATGGCCGGCGCGCGATGGCGTACGGCCTGGGACACGGCGATCTGCGTCGGCTCACTGGTCCCGGCGCTGCTGTGGGGTGTGGCCTTCGGGAACATCGTGCAGGGCGTGCCGCTCGACCGGGCCGGCCACTACACCGGCACGTTCTTCACCTTGTTGAATCCGTACGCACTGCTCGCCGGCCTGACCACCCTGAGCCTGTTTGTCTTACATGGCGCGGTTTTCCTGGCGTTGCGGACGACCGGCGGGATCCGGACGCGAGCGAACAGGCTGGCGTGGCAGGTCGGGATGGTGACGGTGGTCGTCGCGGCGGCGTTTTTGGCTTGGACACAGTTGGCGCACGGGACGGTGGTGACCGGCGTGTTGGCGTTGGCCGCTGCGTTGGCGCTGGTCGGCGGTCTGATCGCCAACCGGCTCAAGCATGAAGGGCTGGCCTTCGCCGGCACGGCCGTGACGATCGTGCTCGCGACCGCGACATTGTTCGCCGCGCTGTATCCCGACGTGTTGCCGTCGACGACCAACCCAGCTTTCAGCCTCACGACAACGAATGCCGCGTCCACGCCGTACACCCTGACGATCATGACCTGGGTCGCCGTGGTCTTCACTCCGATCGTGCTCGCCTATCAGGCGTGGACGTACTGGGTCTTCCGGCGGCGGCTGGGTCGCGGCTCGATCCCCACCGGTGTGGCGCATTGAAACCGCTGGATCCACGGCTGGTCCGCGGCGTACGGCCGGCGCGTACGTTCGTCGTCGTGGCGGCCGTCGTCGGGATCGCGACCGGTGCGCTGATCATCGGCCAGGCCGGCCTGCTGTCGGCGCTGATCAGTCGCGGATTCGTCGCGGGAGCCGGCCTCGCGCAGCTCTGGCCGTTGCTGGTCGCGCTCGCCGTTGTGATCGGCGGCCGCGCGCTGCTGGGCTGGATGGCGGATTTTGCCGCACATCGCGCGTCGGCGGCCATCCGGTCTCACTTGCGCATCCAGCTGCTGTCCAGGATTTGCCAGCTCGGTCCGCGGTGGTCGGCGAGCCAGCACTCGGGCGAGTTGGCGACGCTCGCGACACGTGGTGTCGACGCGCTCGATCCCTACGTTTCGCAGTATCTGCCGCAACTTTTCGTCGCGGCGGTGGTGCCGGCGATGATGACCGGCTGGATTCTGCTCACCGATCCGGCGGCGGCGCTGATCGTCGTGGTGACCGTGCCGCTGGTGCCGGTTTTCATGATTCTGGTGGGCCTGCGGACCCAGGCACAGGCGCGCCGGCAGTGGCGCGGCCTGGCTCGGCTGGCGCACCATTTCATCGACGTGCTGGCCGGACTGCCGGTGTTGGCCGCGTACGGCCGCGCCGGCCGGCAGGCGGAGGTGATCCGGCTCGCGTCGGATCGTTATCGCTCCGCGACCATGCGTACGCTGCGGATCGCCTTTCTTTCCGCGCTGGTGCTGGAACTCATCGCCACGCTGTCGGTGGCGCTGGTTGCGGTGACGGTCGGCTTGCGGCTGGTGCAAGGACAGCTGGACCTGCGCACGGCATTGCTCGTGTTGATCCTCGCGCCGGAGGTCTATCTGCCGCTGCGAGCGGTCGGTGCGCAGTTTCACGCCAGCGCCGAAGGCTTGGCCGCCGCCGACGAGATTTTCACGATCCTGGAGGCGAAGCGGCCGGCCGGTGACGCCGACGCCGAGCCGAACCGGTCGATCCGGTTCGAGCGGGTTTCGGTGAACGCTCGCGGAAAACCGGTGCTGGACCGGCTGTCGCTGACCCTGCCGGCCGGTCGGGTGATCGGCCTGACCGGACCCAGCGGTGCCGGCAAGTCGACCGTGGTCGACCTGCTGCTGGGATGGCTGCGGCCGGATGACGGCATGGTGCGCGTAGGCGAGGAATCGTTGGCGTCGCTGGATCCTGACCGCTGGCGGCAACAGATCGCCTGGTTGCCGCAACGGCCACGACTGGTCACCGGCACGATCGCCGACAACGTACGGCTCGGCGCTCCAGCGGCGACCGACGAAGCTGTCGCCGCGGCGTTGCGCCTGGCATGCGTGGACCTGGATCCGTCGACCGACGCCGGCGAGCTCGGCGCGCGGCTGTCGACCGGCCAGCTGCGTCGGGTCGCGCTGGCCCGCGCTTTTGTCGCCGACCGGCCGATTGTCGTGCTCGACGAGCCGACCGAAGGACTCGACGCTGCGACCGAGCGACGTGTCGTGGCCAACCTGAAGGCGGCGTTGGCCGGACGTACGGTCCTGATCGTGTCGCACCGGCCGGCGCCGCTGGCCATCTGTGACAGCGTGGTGCGACTGGCCGAGCCGACGATCGTATCGCCTCTGCCGAAGGAAAAGCCGGCCGCGCCGGCGACCGCGAGCGAGGTCGCCGCGGTGTCCACTGTGGACACTCAGGCCAGCGGCGTACGGTGGCTGGTCGCGGCACTGCGGCCACGAGCCGGCCGGCTCTTGCTGGCCGTGCTCGCCGGTGCTGTCGCGTCCGGCGCTGGAATCGCGCTGATGGCGACCTCCGGACGGCTGATTTCCACGGCCGCGCTGCATCCACCCGTGTTGACGCTGATGGTCGCGATCGTCGCGGTGCGGACTTTTGGACTCGCGCGGCCGGTTTTCCGTTACCTGGAGCGCCTTGCCAGCCATGACGTGGCGCTGAGGCTGCTTGGCGACCTGCGCGTACGGATCTGGCGGCAGCTGCTCAGGATCGGCCCCGGTGGCCTGCGACTGTGTCGCGGTGACCTCCTCAGCCGAGTGGTGTCCGATGTGGACAGTCAGCAGGACGCCGTCGTACGGGCCGTCGTCCCGCTGACCTCGGCGGTCGTGACCGGCCTCGGCGCGGCCGCGTGTCTTTCCCCGCTGTCACCGCTTGCTGGCGTGGTCATGCTGCTTTTCGTTGTCGTGGCAGTCTTTCTCGTGCCGTCGATCGCGGTTTTCCTCGGCTCCCAGGCCGATCGCCGGCTTGCCTCCGCCCGCGGTGCGTTGTCTGCCGCGACCGTCGAGCTGGTGCAGGCCGGCGCGGACATCACCGCCTACGGCGCACACTCCGACACGCTCGACCGGGTGCGGCGGCTCGACGCGACGTTCACGCGGTTGCTCGGTCGAGCCGCGTCCGTACGCGGGATCGGCGCGCTGCTCAGCATTCTGACAACCGGAGCGGCGGTCATCGCATCCGCGGTCGTGGGCATCACCGCGTTGCGCGGCGGTCATCTCAACGGTGTCGACCTCGCGGTCCTGGTGCTGACACCGCTTGCCGCCGCGGAAATGTTCGCCGGGCTGCCAGCCGCGGCGCAACACCTGGCGGCGGCGCTGCCGGCCGCGCGACGACTCGCCGAACTGGTGGCGCGGCCCTCCGCCGCTGCCGAGCCGTCGACGCCGGCTCTGCTGCCGGCCGCCGACACGATGTCGGCTCAGCACCTGGCCCTGCGCTGGCCGCGACAGTCCGCCGACGCCGTACGCGACCTCTCACTGCAGGTGCGGCCCGGCCAGGTCACGGCCCTGGCCGGACCGAGCGGATCCGGAAAGAGCACCGTCGTGGCGGCGCTGATGCGGTTCCTGGATCCGGCCGCCGGCGCGGTGCACCTCGGCGACACCGACACCCGGCGGCTGGCCGGAAATGACGTACGTTCTCGCATCGCCTGGTGCGGCCCGGACAGCCATCTGTTCGACAACACCGTCCGCGCCAACCTGCTCCTCGCGCGGCCCGACGCGACGGATGACGAGCTGCGGACCGCGCTTGCGAGCGTACGGCTTCTGGACTGGGTCGACTCCCTGCCGTCCGGCCTGGACACTCCGGTCGGCGACGGCGGCGCCGCGATCTCCGGCGGCCAACGGCAACGTCTCGGCCTGGCTCGCGTTTTCCTGGCAGACCGCGACATCATGCTGCTGGACGAGCCGGTCGCCCACCTCGACCCGGCCACCGCCGACGCCGTAATGGACGACATTTTCGCGAATGCCGCGGGAAAATCCGTCCTGCTGGTCACTCACCGCCAACGCGATCTCGCCGCCGCGGACACCGTCGCCTCGCTGCACTGAGGCGTCTCGATGATCTCGGGGCCACGGCAGGAGCCGCGGTTGTCGCGCAATGGTCGAGACGGACATCGAGAATGGCCCGAGGACGCGCGACGGTTGACGGCCGCCGGCGGCGCGCCATCCGGTTCTGGCGGGTGGCCGGCAACTCGTTGACGAGGCGGATGTGCTGGCAACCCTCAAAAAAAGTTCCTGACCTAGGAGCGCGTGTCCAGGAGTGCGTGTAGCAATCCGGGGATGATGCCGGCGATGAGGCAGAATCCCAGCTGGGTCAGGTCGAGCGGCTGCGTGCCGAGCAGGAATCGCAGCGGTGGCAGGTAGATCCCGGCGAGCTGCAGGGTGAGTGACAGGCCGATCGCGGCCACCAGCCAGCGGTGCCGGCCGGCATGTGCGCGTGCGCGGCTCGACCAGGCGATGCCGAGCTGTCCGAAACACAGGGTGAGAAAAAGGATCGACTGCCACGGCCACGCCCACGCCGCCGCGACAACGGCGGCCACGAGCGACATCGCGGCGATGCAGCTGCCGGCGGCCAGCACCGTACGCCACAGACCGGCGGCGAGAATTGCCTCGCCAGCCGGTCGCGGCGGTTGTCGCATGGTCTGCGGATCGGCCGGTTCGACGCCGAGCGCGACGCCGGGCAGGCCGTGCGTCAGCATGTTGATCCACAGGATTTGCGCCGGCAACAATGGCAAACCGAGGCCGAGGAACGGTCCGACGATCATCACCGCGAGCTCAGCGAGGCCACCGCTCAGGCCAAAGCCGAGAAAGCGGCGTACGTTGGCATAGATCCGCCGGCCTTCCTCGATGGCGGCCGTCACCGTGCCGAGGTTGTCGTCGGCGAGCACCAGGTCGGCCGCCTGCCGCGCGGCCTCTGTGCCGGTTTTCCCCATGGCCACGCCAATGTCGGCGCGGCGCAGGGCCGGCGCGTCGTTGACTCCGTCGCCGGTCATCGCGACGATCTCGCCGCGTTCCTGGAGTGCACGTACGATGTCGAGCTTCTGCTCCGGATGCGTACGTGCGTAGACGCGCGCGATCCCGGTCCCGCCGCCGGTCGCAATGGCCCCCGGTGGCAGGCCGAGCTGGTCGGCGATCGCGGTCGCGGTGGCCGGATGGTCGCCGGTGATCAGCACTGGCCGTACGCCGGCGGTCAGAAACGATTCGACAGCGACCCGCGCTTCCGGCCGCAGCGGATCGACCAACAGCACCAGCCCCGCGAAGCGCAGCTTGGCATTGTGCGGATCGACTGTTCCGACCGGGAGCTCGCGGTCGGCGACGGCGAGTACGCGATAGCCGTCCGCGGCCAGCCGGTGTGCTGTCGCCGCCGCACTGGCCAGGATCGTGGGGTCGTCGACCAGCACCTCCGGCCTGAGTACGCTTTCCGGCGCGCCTTTACAGACGACGCGCAGGCCCCTTTGTCCACTGTGGACGGTGGTCATGCGCCGGTTGGTCGCCTCGAATGGGACCTCGGCGATCCGTGGCTGCCACTCGCGGACGCTGACCGGGACACCGCACTGTTCGGCCGCGGTGGCCAGCGCGACCTCCGTCGGATCGCCTATCGCCTGCGACGGGTCCGCGTCGTTGCACAGCTGGATGTCGAGCGCGAGCCGGTCGAGGATCACGCCGGCGTCGCTGGCCGGAGCGATGTCCACGCGCGTACCGGACGCCGTGACGAAGCCGGTGACCGCCATCCGTCCCTCGGTCACGGTGCCGGTTTTGTCCATGGCGAGTACGGTGACCGCGCCAAGCGTCTCGACGGCCGGAAGGCTGCGTGCGATCGCCGCGCGTCGCGCCATTCGCCGCGCGCCGATGGCGAGTGCGACAGTGATGACCGCCGGCAGCGACTCCGGCACGGCGGCGACGGTCAGGCTGACCGCCGCGATCACCATCTCGGCCAGCGGTTCCCCGCGCAGCAGCCCGGCCACCAGCACCAGGCCGGAGAGGGTCACCGCGACAACGCCGAGATACCAGCTCAGCGTGGCCAGCCGGCGCTGCAGCGGCGTACGCCGGATGGGTTCGGTCGCGACCAGCGTGGCGATCCGGCCGAGCGCGCTCGCCGCTCCGGTACGCGTGACGACGCCCCTGCCGCGGCCGGCGACCACGACGGTGCCGGCCGATGCCGCATCGCCGGCCAGCTTCGCCACCGGCGCCGGCTCGCCGGTCAGCGCGGCCTCGTTGACCTGCAACCGTACGGCTTCCACGACGTCGACGTCGGCCGGCACGATGTCCCCGGCCTCCAAGGCGACGAGGTCACCAGGCACCACCTCGCGCGTGGGGACGCGCTGGTCGAGGCCGTCTCTGCGCACGCGCGCGACCGGCGCGGCGAGGCTGCGCAGCGCGGTGACGGCGTGATCGGCGCGGATCTCCTGGATGGTGCCGACGGTCGTGTTGAGCACGATGACCAAAGCGATGACGATCAGGTCGGTGACGTCGCGCAGCGCCACGGTCAGCACCATCGCGGCGATGAGCAGCAGGCTGAGCGGGTCGGTCAGCTGGTTGACCACGCTGGCCAGGCCACGCCGGCGCGGCGGCTCGGCGGTGACGTTGGGGCCACAGGTCGTCATCCGCGCCGCGACCTCGGCCGCCGTCAGGCCGGAGGCCGACCGGATGTCCGGAACGGTCATGATCCCAGCTCACCGCCTCCGGACGCCGGCGGACAGGGCCGAGCGGCCCCGCGCCGGCGGGCCGTACGGCACTGGTTGCCTTGTGACAGGCCGAAAGTCCCGGTCGCGGCTCGACCTATGACGGTGCCGCGGACGGACGGAGATGGCTGCACTGGCGAGGATGGGCCAGCCGGCTCGTCGTACGACCAGGCAAAGGAGCGGGCGGATGCGTACGACCTATCACGAGGAACTGGCCAAACTCGGTGCGGAGCTGGCCGGCATGGCCCGTACGGTGGACCGCGCCATGCGGCGCGCCAGCACCGCGTTGCTCGACACCGACGGGGAACTGGCCGACAAGGTGATCGCCGAGGACGCCGAGATCGACGCTCTGCGCGACATGCTCGACGACCAGATCCTGGACATGCTGGCTCGCCAGCAGCCGGTCGCGATCGATTTGCGAACGCTGGTCGCCGGACTGCGGATCAGCGGTGACCTGGAGCGGATGGGAGATCTGGCGCGGCACGTCGCCGAGGTGGCGCGGCGCGACCGGCCCACCGCCATGCCACCGCGCCTGCGCGACGCCGTCGAGAAGATGAGTCAGGTGGCACACAAACTGGCCGGCAAGGTCGCTGCCGTACTGGAGTCTCGCGATGCCGAACGAGCGCTGGAGCTGGACCGGGATGACGACGAGATGGACCTCTTGCAGGACAGCCTCTACCGCGAGCTGCTGGCCGGCGACTGGGGCGAGGACGTCGAGGTGGCGATGGAGGCCACTCTGGTCGGTCGGTTCTACGAGCGGTACGCCGATCATGCCGTCGCGGTGGCCGATCGGGTCGCGTTCCTCGCCGGTGAACGGGGACTGGACGGCCAGCGCCTGCGTTGACGGCCACGACTCGGCCGCCGGATGCGCGTCCGGCGGCCGAGTGGCTTTCCGCGGTCAGAACAGCCAGGGGTTCTTCCTGACCAGCGGCAGGCTGGCCCACCACCGCCCGAAGCCGAAGGTGTTGCCGGCGTAGACGACGGCGAGCGTGATGAGCAGGAGCGCGTAGACGATGTGGTAGTCCAGCAGGGGGTTGGTCGAGCCGGTCGGCGTACCGGCCTCGGTGAACCGTGCCAGCGGCCATTCCGCGGCCCACATGAACACCATCATCAGCGCGCCGCTGCCGGCGGCGATGCGCATCGCGACGCCGGCGATGAGCGCGACTCCGATGGCGAGCAGGCCGATCATGAACAGCCAGTCGGCCCACGGCGCACCGGCCCAGCCGCGGAACATGCCGGCCAGCGGCCCGGCCTCGACGTGGCTGAGGAACCCCTTGGTCGGCGAGCCGCCGTTGATCCAGGCGGCTTTGGCGGTGGTGCTGTAGCCCAGCCCGAACAGCTTGTCGGCGAAGGCCCACAGGAACACCAGACCGGCGAGGATGCGGGTGACGCCGATGACCTTGGCGGCGGTGGTGGTCATGACCGCGCCGTGCGTCGTCGCGGTTTTGGTGGCCTCGTCGCCAGGGATCTGCATCGCACCGGTGATCGGCAGGTTGTGCGCGGACATGGAATCCTCCTGTTAGCGCTGTGCGCGTTGGTCGTGAATGCCTTCTATGTCTTCGGTCGCCGCGTGCAGGAGCTCGCGGGACAGGTTGGCCAGTGCTCGCGCGACGGCGATCTCGTCGTCGATCTCCGGCACGTTCACGTCGTCCGGATTCGTCGCGGCGACGCCGACGCCGACCAGGTGGGTGTTGTCGCAGGTGTGCAGGCGCACTTCCGCGTGTACGCCGTCGTCCTGCTCGTCGATGAAGATCTCCGTCGACCATTTTTTCGTACGCAACATGGCTTTCTTGCTTCCTAGTGGTGTGTTTCCGAAATGGCACGCCGGTTCCGGCGCCCAGAAGCCGCCTGGACGCACCGGGAAGGCGCCCGGATACGCCCCGGTATGAGGGCGCTTTCCCGGCACGCCCAGCCGCCTTCTGGATCACCGGACCCGGCATCCCATTTCAGCAACACACCACTAGCGGGTGTGACGCACGACGGCGAGCGGACACGGACAGCTGTAGAGCAGTGCCTGGCTGGTCGAACCGAGCAGCATTCCCTCGTAGCCGCCGCGGCCACGCGAGCCCACCACCAGCAGTTGCGCTCCGGCGGCGTGTTCGAGCAGGCTGCGTACCGGCCGGTCCTGGGTGACCACGCGCAGGACGTGCACGTCCGGATACTTTCGCTGCCAGCCGGCGAGGCGGTCGGCCAGCAGGAGTTTCTCCTCCTCACGGATGCGTTGCCAACTGCCGACGCGGCGGGCCACCGCGTGGTCGTCCTCCAGCGCCACGTCACTCCAGGTGTGCACCGCGACCAGCGGACAGTGCCGGAGTTTGGCTTCCTCGAAGGCGAAACCGGTGGCCTGTTCGCTGACCGACGACCCGTCGACGCCGACCACGACCGCGCCGTCCGGCGGCGCCGGACGGTCGTGTGGCACGGTGACCAGCGGACACTCGACGTGCCGAGCGATGGTGATCGCCGGAGAATCGGTCAGCGACTCAAGCGGCCGGCCGAATCCGCGGGTGCCGATGACGACCAACGCGGCGTGCGTGGACTGGTGGACCAGCTCGGCCTCCGCCGGACCGTCGCAGAGCCGCGCCGACACCGGAGCGCCCGGCCAGACGGCGCGTACGTCCGCGGCCGCCTGCTCGAGCCAGTCGCTGGCCAGCTTTTCCGGCTTCTTGTGGGAAGTCCCGGCGTAGTCGCCGGGGACCATCGCATGCAGGAGCAGGACCGGAGCACCGCGTCGCATCGCCTCGGCCGCCGACCATCGAGCCGCGTCCCGCGCTTCCATCGTGCCGTCGATGCCGACGACGATGGGCCTGTCGGTGCTCATCGGATCTCCTCCTCGCCGTTGCTGGCGAGGCCATCGTCAGGCCGGGGACGCGCCGCCGAGCAGTGCGTACCGTCCCGATCCGAGCCGGCAGTCGTCCCCGTCCGTCCGGGACGTTTGTCCCTGCAGCGGCGCGAGTCCGGTTCGTACGGTCAACGGCATGAACATCGCAAACCGCAGGCCAGACCGGCCGATCATCGTCGGCGTCGACGGATCCGACGGTGCAAACGAGGCGATCGCCTGGGGGACCGCGGAGGCCGTACGCCGTGACCTGGACCTCGAACTCGTCCTCGGCGCGCCGCCGCCACCACGGGTCGCTCTGCCGGACGGCCGGCTGATGAGGTGGGACAAGGCGGCGATGGACCGCGCGCACAGGCGCATCCTGGACGATGCCGCGGCACGTGCCAGATCAGTGCGGCCAAACGTGCGGCTGAGCGCACGCGTCGTCCACCGCGCAGGTGCGGCCGCGTTGCTCTCCGCCGCCGAGTCGGCCTCGATGGTCGTCATCGGTTCGCGCGGCATGGGACAGGTCACCGGCCTGTTGTTCGGCTCGACCGGTGCCACGTTGGTCGGCCGCGCCGGGTGTCCCGTGGTGATCGCGCATCCCAGCAAGCAGGACGAATCCGACAAGCTGCCGGTCGTGCTCGGCGTCGACGACAGGCCGGCCGACGAACTGGTCGGGTTCGCGTTGGAGGAAGCGGCGGCACGCGAGGTGCCGATGGTCGTGCTGCACGCCTGGAACGACATCCTGGTCGACCCGGCACCGGGATTCTATCCGCCGCCGCTGCTGGAATGGAGCGCGATCGAGGAGCACGGCCGGCTGCTGGCCGAACGGCTGATCGGACCGTGGAGGGCGAAGTTTCCGGACGTGCCGGTCGACGTCAAGATCGTACGTGACCGGCCGGGGGTGGCACTGGTGCACGTTTCGGCAAGCGCGCAGTTGGTCGTGGTCGGCTCGCGTGGCGGCGGTGGACTGGCCGGTCTGCTGCTGGGGTCGGTGAGTCGGCAGGTGGCGCACTACGCGCAGTGTCCGGTCGCGGTCGTGCGTACCGTCCACGAGCAGGATGAGCAGTGAGCTCGCCGGATGCGGTAGAAACAACTATGGCCGACGGCGAACCGATTCGGGTGTTCCTGCTGGACGACCACGAGGTGGTGCGTCGAGGCGTACGCGAGATGCTCACCGACGCCGGCATCGAGGTGATCGGTGAGTCCGGGTCGGCGGAGGAGGCGGCGCGGCGGATTCCGGCGTTGCGGCCGGACGTGGCGGTGTTGGACGCGCGGCTGCCCGACGGGTCGGGGATCGACGTGTGTCGGGAGATCCGGGCGCGAGATCCGCGGATCAAGGCCATCATTCTGACCTCCTACGACGACGCGGATGCGCTTTTCGCGGCGATCATGGCCGGCGCGGCCGGTTATGTGCTCAAGCAGATCCGTGGCACGGACCTGGCCGAGGGGATCCGGATCGTGGCGAAGGGTCAGTCGTTGCTGGATCCGGCGATGACCGGTGAGGTGTTGGCGCGGTTGCGTGAGCCACCCAAGGAAGACAAGCGGTTGGCGTCGTTGACGGCTCAGGAGCGGCGGATTCTGTCGCTCATCGCGGATGGCCTGACCAACCGGCAGATCGCCGAGACGATGTTCATCGCGGAGAAAACCGTGAAAAACTACGCGTCCAACCTGTTCGCCAAGCTCGGCGTCGAACGACGTACGCAGGCCGCTGTCTACGGCGCGAGACTCCGCGACAAGAACACACCGTAAGGCAGAAGGATCGAGGGACCCGGGCTTCGGCCCGGGTTTCCGTTGTCCGCGGATGTCCCGGCTGACCGGGGACTTTCGGCTCTGCGTCGCGCAACGGCCGGCTCATAGCGTCGGGGAATGACAGAAATCCAGCGAGCGCGGTTTCGCTCGCAACTCGACGAGCAACCGCCGTTCAGTCCCGAGGAGGTCGCGGCACTGGCCGAGGCGGCGGGGCTGGCACCGTCCGTGCTGAACACCCAGCCGTGGGCCATCCGCGCTGTGGCCGACGGGATGGACGTTTTCCAGGACCCGGTCCGCGACCTTCCGCACATCGATCCGGCCGGTCGGGAACGGATGATCTCCTGCGGTGCCGCGGTGTTCAACGTCGAGGTCGCGATGCGGCGGCTCGGCTGGACCGTGCACACCGAGCTGCTTCCCGTGCCGGCCATGACCGGCCTGGTCGCGCGGATCCGGCGCGGCGCGCGGCAACGGGCCGGTGAGGTGGACCTCCGGATGTACGCGGCGATGCGCCAGCGGCGCACCTACCGGCAGGTGTTCGGACCGGGGACCGTCCCGCCGCGACTGCTGGAGGCGATCGAGGTTGTCGCGGCCGCGCACTCGTGCCGGCTGCATGTCGTGGCCGACACCTATGAACGCCAGCGGATCGCCGAGCTGATGGTGGGTGCCGCCACGATGCAGGCCACCGACCCGGATTTTCAGGCAGAGCTGGGAAACTGGATGCGTCAGCGCGGCGATGACGCGGGCCTGACGAGCGCGTCCGTGGGACACGCGCCATACCCGTACGACGGGATCGTCCACCGGCCGACTCTCGGTGGCGTGGACGCCCGCCAGGTGGAGGACGCGCTGGCCCGTAGCACCGTCGCGATCCTCACGACCCGTGAAGACCGGCCCATGGACTGGCTGCGCGCCGGCATGGCGTTGCAGCAGATCCTGCTCACCGTCACCCACCACGGCCTGGTCGTCGGACTGTCCGAACAGGTCATCGAGGTCCCGCGGACCCGCGCCGAGTTGGCCACCCGACTGTCCACAGTGGACCACCCGCAGATGTTGCTCAGGATCGGCCACCCGCTGCTGAACATGCCGCCGACCGGCCGCCGCTCGCTGGCTGACCTCTTCGTCGCCGACACACCTGGACAGGCGCGGTGATGAGAAACCGTTACCGCGTCGCGGCGCGGCCGGTCACCGTGGGGGTCGACGGCTCGGCCGAAGGACTGGACGCGGTTCGCTGGGGTGCCGCCGAGGCGCTGTCGCGCGGCATTCCGTTGCGCCTCGCGTACGCCGCCACCGAGCCGTCCGGCACCGCCGGAATCGGGACCGCCGCACAGAAAGCACTGGACAAGGCGGTCACGGTCGTCGCGGATGCGGTGCCGGCCGTCTACGTCTATCCGTCGGTGTTGCATTCCAACCCGATCGACGCGTTGGTCGTCGCCAGTGGCACCTCGGAGCTGGTCGTCGTCGGCCGCAGCCACCGGCGAAGCGGCGCGTGCGGTTCCGTGCCGGCCGCCGTCGCCGCACGCGCCGAGTGCCCCGTGGTCGTCGTACGAGGTGAGGACTGGTCGGCGCGCGAGCGGTCGCAGGCACCGGTCGTACTCGGCGTTGACGTCGGTGTCGCCCCCGACGTCGATGCCGTGATCCGGCTCGCGTTCGAGATGGCCGACCGGCGCCACGCGCCGCTGTCGATCCTGCGAGCGATCAGCACGGAAAACGCGCGGCTTGTCCCGACGACAACGGTTTTCCCTTATCGTGATTGGCGTTCCGCTGCGGCAGCAGAGCATGCGGCGATGGCCGGCCGGCTGGAACCCTGGCGCGACTCCTTCCCCGGCGTCATCGTCTCCGAGGAGATCGTCGAGGAACTGCCCGCACCGGCACTGCTGGAGGCCTCCACCAGCGCTCAGCTGGTCGTCGTCGGCAGCCGTCGTCGCGGCGGCCTCGCGGGGTTGGTGCTCGGCTCGGTCAGCCAGGCGCTCATGCGGCAGGCGAGCTGTCCGGTGGTCGTCGTTCCGACGCACCGCGAGGCCCACCGGTGACACGTTCTGCGGCGGCGACGCGGCATTTCACCGCTCGGGCGAAATCCGGTCCGCCGCCTGACAGTCCGCCGCCGAAACCCGAACCCCGGCCGGCGCCGTGGTGGCAACACGTGCTGTTGCCGCTGGTGGTGCTCGGCATCGGCGGCCTGGTGGTGTGGATCGTGGCGGCCGGCGGACCGCCGGCCTCGACGTCGCTGTCGTACTCCGATCTGGTGGCGAACGTGACCGCCGGCAAGGTGGCGTCGGTGACGATCGGTGGCGACGGCTCGGTCACCGGCACGTACAAGACCGGCGGCGCGTTCACCAGCCAGCTGCCGACCGCACTCGGGACCGGCCAGTTCGGTCAGCTCCTGCAGGCCAGGCACGTCAGGGTCGAGGCGACCGCCGGCGGCGGCTCGACCTGGATAACCATCCTGAGTTTCCTGCCGTTCATGGTGATCATCGGGTTGATGTGGTGGGCCGCGCGGGCCGCCGGCCGGACGATGACCGCTGGTGGAGGTCTCGGCGCCGGCACTTTCGGCCGCTCCAAAGCCAAACTCATCGACGCGCAGCGTCCGCGGACCAGATTCGCCGATGTCGCCGGCTACGACGGAGTCAAACAGGAGGTCAGCGAGATCGTCGACTTTCTGCGCCAGCCGGAGCGTTATGCGGCCGCCGGCGCACGTGGGCCGCGCGGTGTCATCATGGTCGGTCCACCTGGCACCGGGAAAACGCTACTCGCGCGAGCGGTGGCCGGACAGGCCGAGGTGCCGTTCTTCTCGGTCACCGGCTCCGCCTTCGTCGAGATGTTCGTCGGCGTCGGCGCCTCACGCGTACGGGATCTGTTCGAGGAAGCCAGAAAACGCGCGCCGGCGATCATCTTCATCGATGAGATCGACGCGATCGGCAGCCGCCGCAGCGTACAGCCGACCGGCGGTCATGAGGAGCGCGAACAGACGCTCAACCAACTGCTCGCCGAGATGGACGGTTTCGACGAGCGCAGCGGCATCGTCGTGCTCGCCGCCACGAACCGGCCGGAAACCCTCGACGCAGCCCTGTTGCGACCGGGCCGGTTCGACCGGCAGGTGACCGTACCGTTGCCGAACCAGGCCGAACGCGCGGCGATCCTGGCCGTACATGTCAAGGGAAAACACCTCGCACCCGAGATCGAGCTCGGCACGATCGCCCGCGCGACCCCCGGCTTTTCCGGGGCCGACCTGGCAAACCTGGTCAACGAGGGAGCCATCAACGCGGTACGCGATGGCCGAACGACCATCACCGCGGCGGATCTGGACGCCGCTCGCGACCGCGTGCTGCTCGGTCGCCGCGAGACCTCCAACGCCTTGCTGCCGGAGGAAAGACGCGCCGTCGCCGTGCACGAGTCCGGACACGCGTTGCTGGCCACCCTGTGCGAACACGCGGATCCGGTCGCGAAGGTGACGATCCTGCCGGCCGGTGTCGCGCTCGGGGTGACCGAACAACTGCCGGAGGCCGAGCGCCATCTCTACAGTGAGGGCTATCTGCACGACCTGCTCGCGGTCCGGCTTGGCGGCCGCGCGGCCGAGCTGGTCGTCTTCGGCGAAGGCTCGACCGGCGCCGCGAGCGACCTGGCCGGCGCGACGCAGATCGCCATCCGGATGGTCCGCGAGTTCGGCCTGTCCGCCGCGCTTGGACCGGTCGGCTATTCGGACGGCGACGGCGCCGCCGCTGAGCTCGGCGACGTCGGAGTCAGCCCGGTGCGGTGGGCCTATTCCGAGCAGACACAACAAAAGATCGACCTCGAGGTGTCGAGATTGTTGCGCAGCGCCGAAGAACGCGCGGTCCAGCTCCTGCGAGATCACCGCACCGCACTCGACCGGCTGGCCGAGCGGTTGATCGAGGCCGAGACCGTCGACGGCGACGCGGTGCTGGCCGCGCTGGCCGATCCGGTGCCGGCAGGCGAGAAGTCCCTGGTCTAACGTCCCGAAAACACGGGCCCTCACGCGTCCGGTCAGGGGACCGATGACCCGGTGGCCGGCCACCGGACCGGACCAGACTTGGGACAACGGAAAAGCGCTGGAATGCAGCAAATCCGATGCCGGGAGGGTTGTCGTGATGTTCCTGTTCCGCATTCGCCGGATGCCGGCGATCGCGCTGCGGCGGCTCGGTTTCGGTGCCAACCCGATGCGTCGCCGGTCCGACCGCGTCGAAGGCATCGCGTACGGCGTGGCACTGCTCGGTGCGATGGCCACGATCGGACTCGCGCCGTCGTTCGCCGTCAACACCTATCAGCAGGAGTCCCGTACGGCCGCCGTGCAGCGCACCGAACGACACCAGACGCAGGCCACCCTGCTGGAGGCGGCGATCCCCTCCGGCACCAGCACGACCGGTGTTCGCGGCACGTCTTTCGTTCTGGTGGCGTGGAAAACACCGGACGGTGCGCGCCACACCGACCGCGCCAAGATCGACACGGACCTGCCCGCCGGTGCCACGACACCGGTGTGGGTCGACCGCGACGGCAAGCTGGTGACCGCTCCGAAGACACCGACCGGAGTCTTCTTCGCGGCACTCACCGCCGGGGTGTGGCTGTCGTTCGTCGGCGTTGTCGCCGCCGCGCTTTTCTATTGGACCGTACGGCTGATCCTGGACCGGTCACGGCTGCGGGATTGGGATCGCGAATGGGCCGGCATGGAGAACGGTTGGCCGCGGCAGGTCCGCCCCAACGACACGTAGAAATTCGTCCGAGCGCTCATCTGGAGGTGTCACAAATGACCAACGGCCACCCCGTGGTTGTCGGGTATGACGGATCGGCGGAGGCGCTCAAGGCGGTGACCTGGGCCGCGCACGAGTCCGCCGACCGGCATCTGCCGATGCGGATCGTGCACGGTTCACCGCGACCTGTCTTCACCAGCACACCGGAGGCGGCCGCGTACGAATGGGACGACGAGACCATCGACCGGGCCTGCCAACAGCTGCTGGACAAAGCTGTCGAACACGTCCGGTCGATCGAGCCGAACGTACGCGTGCACAGTTCGCTGATCCACCTGCGGCCGGCGCACGCGCTGTTGACCGCGGCGAAGTCGGCGTCCATGGTCGTGGTCGGCTCCAGCGGTCACGGCGCGGTGGCCAGCGCGCTGCTCGGGTCGACGGCCGCCCCCGTCGCCGCGCATTCACCGTGCCCGGTCATCGTCGTACACGACCACGAGCTCAACGGATCCGAGCCGGTTGTCGTCGGCCTGGATCCGTATCCCGCGGAGCCCGGCCGCACCTGCTTCGACGACGTACTGGAATTCGCCTTCGAGGCCGCCTCGCGCCGGCGCGTCCCACTGGTGGCGATCCGAGTGTGGAGCGACACGGCCGCCGATGTCGCGCCGGGCATGGTGTTGCCGCAGTTCATCGACTGGGACGCGGTCGAGGAGGACGAACGCATCACTACCTCGGAGTTGTTGGCCGGCTGGCGGGAGAAGTTCCCGGACGTCGAAGTGCGGCCGACCCTCGTACGCGGACGTGCTGTCGGGACGCTGCTGAACGCGTCCAAGGACGCGCAGTTGCTGGTGGTCGGATCCCGCGGACGCGGCGGATTCGCCAGCCTGTTGCTCGGATCGGTGAGCCGCGCCATGGTGCACCGCGCCAGCTGCCCGGTCGCGGTCATCCGCACCGGCCGCGAGATCGACGAGTTCGCCTGACCGCGTCACGAAACGGCCGGCCGCGATGGCCGGCCGTTTTCGGTTCACGGAACGAGTACGCCGGTTGCCTGCGTGGCGAGTGCGTGGGTGACCATCGCCGGACAGGCGGCGCGGCGGAGGACGGACTGGCTGACGGATCCGAGCAGCAGTCCCGATCCCTGGCCATGACCGCGTGACCCGACCACCACCAGACGCGCCGACCGGGACAGCGTGACCAGAGTGTCCGCGGCTCGCGCGGCTCGGATACACGCACGCATCGGTACGGATGGATGCCGCCGGGTCAGCTCGAGTGCGGTCTCGTTCACCAGTTGCTCGGCCTTCGCCGCCTCGGCGTTCAGGTCGGACATGTTGTGTGACGGGAAAACCTGCCAGGCGGAGACGATCTCCAGTGCCACGCCGCGAGATTCGGCGTAGGCGGCGGCGAGTTCGGCGGCACCGGCGGCCTCCAGCGATCGGTCCACACCGACCACGACCGGAGCGCCGGCGGCCGGCGACGCTCCGCCAGGTGGCACCACGACGACCGCGGTGGACGCGTCGCCGGCGAGACGAGCGCCGACGGAGCCGGACAGCAGCCGCTGCACGACATTGCTGGAGTTGCGGCCGATGACGACGAGGGCGCCGTCGGCGGACTCGTCGAGCAGCACGCGCGCAGCGTGACCGACGACGGCCTTGATCGTGAGCCGAGCATACGGTGCGATCGCGTGCACGATCGCCGCCGCGGATTCCAGTGCGGATTCGGCGACGTCGAGTTGCCGGCCGGGTTCGGCGATGGCCGGAATCGCGACCGGCGGCTCGAGCGCGTAGGCCAGGGTGACCTGTTGACCGGTGACCGCGGCTTCTCGCGCGGCCCAGCGAATGGCCGGCTCGCTCTGTGGACGGCCGTCCACCCCGACGACGATATGCGCGGATCTCTCCTCCATACCACGACGATCCTCGGTGCTCATTTGCCGCGACATGGCCGAAAGTCCCGCCTTCCGATGGTGCCTGGGACAGCACAGCCCGGTCATTTCGGGACGTTCGTCCCTGCATTCGTACGGCTGCCGAGGGTCGGATGGAGATGCCGACGAGGTTGAGGAGGGTCGCATGACCGTGCGCATAGGGATCAATGGTTTTGGCCGCATCGGACGCAATTTCTTGCGCCAGACGCTGGATTCGCAGCTGAAGGTGGTCGCGGTCAACGACGTGACCGGACCCGCGACGTTGGCGCACCTGCTCAAGTACGACTCGACGTACGGCACGTTGGACCGGCCGGTCGACCACACGCCGACCTCGTTGCTGGTCGACGGCCGGGAAATCGCCGTCACCGCCGAGCACGAGCCGAGCCGGCTCGACTGGGGTGACCGTGGCGTGGACGTGGTCATCGAGTCGACCGGCAGGTTCCGGACCTACGAGGCCGCGAGTGCGCACCTGAAGGCCGGCGCGCGCAAGGTCCTGCTTTCCGCGCCGGGCAAAGGTGTCGACCTGACGGTCGTGATGGGGGTCAACCATCACGCGTACGACCCGGATCGCCACGACATCGTTTCCAACGCCTCCTGCACGACCAACTGCGTGGTCCCGATGATCCACGTGATGCACGAGAGTTTCGGTGTCGGCAAAGGCCTGATGACGACGATCCATGGCTACACCAACGACCAGTCGCTGTTGGACGGTCCGCACAAGGACCTGCGCAGAGCGCGCTCGGCCGCGGTGAACGTCATTCCGACCAGCACCGGAGCGGCCCGCGCGGTCGGCCTGGTCATCCCCGAACTCGACGGCGCGGTCGACGGCATCGCCGTACGCGTGCCGGTCGAGGACGGATCGCTGACCGACCTGACGCTGTTGCTGGACCGGCCGGCGACCGCCGACGACATCAACGAGGCCTTCGAAAACGCCGCCGGAGGACGGTTGGCCGGCGTGCTCCGGTACGCGACCGCCCCGATCGTTTCCCGTGACGTCATAGGCGATTCGGCATCGTGCGTGTTCGATTCGTTGCTCACGCAGGCAAACGGCGACTTCGTGAAGATTTTCGGCTGGTACGACAACGAATGGGGCTACACCGCGCGGCTGGCCGACCTGGCCGGCTATGTCGGTGCGCGGCTCTGACCCGGAGGACGACGATGATCGCGACCGAACCGATGCGGGTCCTGCTGGTCGACGGCGCGGTGGCGACCATCCGGCCGTACGCGCGAAGTGACCAGGACGCCGCACTGGCGCTGCACCGGGATTTGACCGAACGCAGCACATATCTGCGTTTCTTCAGCGTCGGTGGCCGTACGGCCGAACAGTACGTGCGGCACGTGACCGAGGAGATCGACCATCCGGGATGCGGCGCGCTGGTGGTCGAGCTGGCCGGGGAGCTCGTGGCGCTCGGCAGCTATTCCGCGCTCGGCGACCGGCAGGTGGCCGAAGTGGCCTTCACCGTCGCCGACGACGTGCATTCGCGTGGTGTCGGCACGCTGTTGTTGGAGCATCTGGCCTCGGCCGCGCGGCGCGACGGCATCGGCCGGTTCGTCGCCGAAGTCCTGGCGGAGAACGCGAAAATGCTCAAGGTGATCGCCGACGCCGGCCTGCAGGTCCGCGGTCATCGCAACGGCGTCGAAACCGACTTCGAGATCCCGCTGGAGCCCGACGACGGTTACTTGGAGGCGATCGCCGGTCGTGAGTCGGTCGCCGACATCGCCAGCCTCGGAGCGTTGTTCCGGCCGTCGACGGTCGCGGTGGTCGGCGCCAGCCGCCGCTGCGACACCGTCGGCCACGCCGTGCTGCGCAATCTGAGCCGCGGCGGCTTCAACGGCCGCGTCTATCCGGTGAACCCGCACGCGGCGGCGGTGGCCGGGCTGCCGGCGTACGCCTCGATCGGTGACCTGCCGGAGGTGCCCGACCTGGCGGTGATCTGCGTGCCGGCCGCGGCCGTGCCAGTGGTGGCCGAAGAATGCGGCGCGCGCGGCGTACGCGCCCTGGTCGTCCTGACCTCCGGCATCACGGCCCAGCCGGAGTTGGCCGACCGGTTGAAGGCCGCGGTCGGCCGCTATGGCATGCGGATGGTCGGTCCCAACTGCTTCGGCGTCATCAGCGCCGGCGACGGTGGCATCCTGAACGCCACTTTCGGCCACGCGCAGGCGATCCCCGGTGGTGTCGGGC
The DNA here is from genome assembly GCF_010993745.1 of Fodinicola acaciae. Taxonomy (NCBI): domain Bacteria; kingdom Bacillati; phylum Actinomycetota; class Actinomycetes; order Mycobacteriales; genus Fodinicola; species Fodinicola acaciae. The sequence goes on along the minus strand of NZ_WOTN01000001.1, from coordinate 2,607,046 downwards.
TGGTGACCCAGTCCGGTGGCATTGGCATCGCGGTGCTGGAGGAGCTGGCCAGGCTGCGGATCGGGCTGTCGACCTTCGCCTCGACCGGTGACAAGTACGACCTGAGCAGCAACGACCTGCTGATGTGGTGGAGCCGCGACCCGGCGACCCGGTTGTGCGTGCTCTACATGGAATCCTTCGGCAACCCACGCAAGTTCTCCCGGCTCGCGCGCCGGCTCTCGGCGCGCAAACCAGTGATCGCGTTGCGCGCCGCCACCTCGGAGACCGGACAGCGCGCCGCGGCCTCGCACACAGCCGCCAGCGCGTCGTCGGCCACGATCCGCGACGCCCTGTTCCGGCAGGCGGGCGTGGTGGCGGTCGACACGCTCGGCGAGCTGACGGCGCTCATCGCAGCGCTGGCCAGTCAGCCGCTGCCGGCCGGCCGGCGGTTGGCGATCGTCAGCAACGCCGGCGGTGGTGGAGTGGTGGCCGTCGACGCTGCGGCGTCGGCCGGCCTGGTCGTCCCGGAGTTCTCCGCGCAGACTCGCGCGGACCTGCGGGATCTGCTGCCGGCCGGCGCCAGCGTCGCCAATCCGGTCGACACCACGGCGACCGTCGACGCGCGTACGTTCGGCGCTGCCATCCGGACGGTTCTGGCCGACGATGCCGTCGACGGTGTCATCGCGATCTCGGTGCCGACGGCGCTCGGCGATCCCGGCGCGGGAGCCGCCGTGCCGAGCGGTGGCGACAAACCGGTGTTGGCCGTACGGCTCGGCCAGGCCGAGGCCGTCGCTCTCCCCAGCATCGGCGGTCGGCAGTGGCGTGTCCCGCGATTCAACGACCCGGCGGTGGCGGTCGCCGCGTACGCGCGGACGTGCGCGTACGCGGAGATTCGCGAGCGTGCCTGGGGTGAACAGCCAGACCTTCCCGATGTCGATCTGCCGGCCGCGCGGCGAATCGTCGCCGGGATGCTGGACGAGCACGCCGGCGGTGGTTGGCTGCCACCTGACCTGACGGTCCGGCTGCTGCGGTCTTTCGGCGTACCAGTGGCCGAAACCGTCGTCGTCACCTCCGCCGACGCGGCGATCCGCGCGGCCGAGAGCCTCGGTGGCGGCGCCGTGGCCATGAAGGCCGTCGTCGACGGCATGACGCACAAATCCGACGCCGGTGGCGTGCTGCTCGGTCGCGACGGTGCAAGCAAAGTGCGGTCCGGTTACGAACAGCTGGCCGCGACGTTCGGTGAGCGGTTGCGCGGAGTCGCCGTGCAGGCGATGGCCGAGCCAGGCGTGGAGACCCTGGCCGGCGTGGTCAGCGACCCGGTCTTCGGTCCGCTGGTGGTCTTCGGCGCCGGTGGGGTGACCACGGACCTGCTTGCTGACCGTGCCGTCCGGCTGGCGCCGGTGACCGATGTCGACGCAGCGGAGATGGTTGGCGGGTTACGGGTTTCTTTGCTGCTGTCCGGTTATCGGGGTGCCGCGCCGGCCGACACCGCGGCGGTGCGGGACTGCCTGATCCGGATCGGACGGATGGCCGAGCTGCTGCCGGAGGTCGCCGAACTCGATCTCAACCCGCTGGTCGTACGGCCGGACGGGTGTGTCGCGGTCGATGCGCGGGTCCGGATTTTGCCGCGCGTACAACAGGATCCGCTGCTGCGCCGGCTGCGCTAGGAGAGAGGACGGAGCCATGTCGAGTGCGTTTGGGCAACGCCGTGGTGTCGACGGGACGATCGTGGTCGGCGTCAGCGGCTCGCCGGCCAGCATCGGCGCGCTGCGCTGGGCCGCGCGGCTCGGTGGTCCCGTCCTGGCGGTCTTGGTGTTCCGGCCGGTCACCATCGCCGCCGGACCCGCGCCGGCGGTCACCATGGCGAGCGGCGAGTACGCCGGCCTGCTCGCCGACATCGTGCGCGCCGAGGGCCTGACCTCGGTCGTACGCGCTGTCGTCGCGGAAGGCGCGCCGGGGGAGAAGCTGGTCGAGATGACCGGTCAGGCCGCGATGCTCGTACTCGGCCAGCCGGCGCGTCACGGGCCGGGCCTGTCCTCGCCGGACTCGGTCGCCGCGCACTGCGCGCGGCACGCGTCCTGTCCGGTGTTGATCGTGCCGGCCGCCAGGGATCTCGGGGCGATCGATCCGCGGGCCATGGTGCGGATCGGTCGCGGCTGACTTTTTCCAGTGCCGGCAGGACATTCGTCCCTGCTGGCGGCGAGGAGCGGCTGCGTACGGTCGAGGTGGAGCCAACCACCGAGAGGACTGGACCGATGATCAGCAGGGATAGCTCGACCACCACCGCGATCGTCGTCGGTGTGGATCCGGACGCCAACCCGTGGGGTGCCGTCCGGTGGGCCGCGACCGAGGCGGCGGACCGCGGCCTGCGGCTGCGCCTGGTCCACCTGGTCGACACTGTCCGCGCCGCCGATGACCTGGCGGACTTCCCGAGTGGCCAGGCGGCGTTCCATGCCGGCGGCAGGTTCCTGGAAAGCGCGCAGGCGCATGCCGCCTTCGTCGCGCCGGGAGTCGAGGTGTCCTGGGAACTGCTGCGTGCGGACGACACGGTGGCGATCGGCCAGGTGGCCGCGGACGCCTACTTCGTGGTCACCGGGACGGCCGACGCCGAACCGCGGCCGGATGTCTTCGGAGCCACCGGTTACGCGCTCTTCCGGCACGGCCGGTGCGTCGTCGTGGCCGTACCGGGCCTGCCGCACCTGGACCGGCGTACCAGCTCGCCGATCGCGCTGGTCTTCGCCGGCGCGCACGGCACAGCGACGACTGAGAACATGATCGGCTTCGCCTTCGAGGAAGCCGACGTGCGGGGTGCGCCGATCCTCGCGGTCAGCACCGGTCCTGATCCGGGTCGCGCCGAGATTTTCCAGCGCTGGCGGGCGAAGTTCCCGGACCTGCCGGTGCTTTCCAGGAGTGTGAAGGACGCGGCACACCTGCTCGACGCGATCGGCGACGCGCAGCTGGTGGTGATCGGCTGCCACGACGGCGAAGGAAACGACGGCTTCGACTCGCAGTCGTTCGTACGCCGCGCCGCCGGTGCGATCGACGCGCCGTTCGCCGTCGTACGCTCCTGCTCCGACCTGACCTGACAGACAAACGCCGGCGGCGGGTGACACGTCCCCGCCGCCGGCGTCTGTCGTGAAACCTCAAGCAGGTGCCGCGGAGTCGGCATGGAATCCAGGTGGACACGGCCGGTGCCGCGGGTCCGCCGCTGGCGCAGGCTCCACCGCGATGGTGGTGGCCGCGCCGGTCCATGGCGTGCGCGTACCGGCAGGTCGCTGTCCGGCCAGGCAGCGCAGCAGATCGCCGGCGGTGATCAGGCCGACGACTGTGCCGGCGTCATGCACCAGCACGGCGCCGGCCGGTGCGTGCAGCAACGCGGCGGCGACCATCGACACCGGAGCGGCCGCCGGCACGCGCGGACCGCGGCCGGCGGCGACGGCGCCGATCACCGGATCCTGGCCGGCGCTCAGCGCGCGCAACAGTTCCTTCCGTACGGTCCGCTCGTTGACGACCCGCACCGGGACGCCGTCAACGAGGACGAGGACCACGCCGGCGCCGGTGCGACGCAGCGCCGCGGCGACGTCCAGGAGTTTGGCGCGCTCGTCGACAGCGAACAACGCCGTACGCATCATGTCCTGTGCGGTTGGCTCGCCGAGTACGGCGTCCGGTGGTGTCGGTCGGATCGCGGTCTTCATGTCGGCGCCTCCTTTCGGTGTCAGCACAGCAGATTCACGCCGGGTGTGGCAGGGCTGTCCGGCCCCTGACGATCGCGGTGCGGCAGGACTTGTCCCGCCGGGATAAGGAAGTTGGTCCCTGTTCCGCCTTTTCGCGTCGGTGTTTTGTTGACCGTGTAGGGGAAATGTGGACGACGAAAGGAGTCAAGATGGCGACTCTCATCCGGCCGACCGGCCGACCGTTCCTGCCGGACGTCTTCGACCTGTTCGACGCCGCCTGGCCGTTCGGAGACCGTCATCCGGTGCACATCGAGGAGGTGACGGACAAGGATGGCACGCTGATCCGCGCCGAGTTGCCGGGCCTGGACCCGTCCGACATCCACGTCACGACCTTCGACGGTCGGCTGGCGATCGCCGCCGAACGCAAGGAGACGGCGCAGGAAGGCAAGCGCTCGGAGTTTCGCTATGGCTCGTTCTATCGAGAGGTGGCGCTGCCCGCCGGCATCGACACCGCCGGTGTGACAGCCAAATACCGCAACGGAATTCTCGAGGTGCGAGTGCCGATGGTCGAAAAAGCCGAGCAGAAGCCGGTGGAGGTCAGGATCGAGACCGGCTCGTGACGGCTCGCCGGACCGGCCGTGTCGCGGCCGGTCCGGCGACGAAAGGAAGCTGATGCACGCGAAAACCGGCGACTGGCTGGTCGTGTACGGACCAAAAGTCGACCACCGAGGTAAGCGCGGCCGCATTCTGGAAGTGCGGTCCGCCGACGGAACGCCGCCCTACCGGGTCAAATGGCTGGACGGCAACGAAGCGCTGGTTTTTCCGGGACCGGACGCAGAGATCATCGACACCGCGGTGCTGCGCGAGATCGACGAGAACGAACGGGAACGGCTGGACTTCGTGCAACAGGCAGTCCACCGACAGAAGAACAAGCACACCACCTGAGGACGGCGGCGATGACCAGGCTGATGGACAACTCGACGCCGGCGATCCAGGTCGCGGTCGGATCAGGAATCGCCACCGACATCGCCAGCTACGCGCGGCGCAAACTGCGGGTCGCGATCAAACACGTCCACGGCAGCGTCATCAGCGCGCGTGTTCGCCTCACCAGGTCGATGAATCCCTCGGTCACCGAACCGTTGCGAGCGCAGGTGAATCTCGACATCGCCGGTGCTCCGATACGCGCACAGGCCACCGCTGGCACCGCCGTGGCGGCGGTCGACCTGGTGATGGCCAAGATCGCACGCCAGGCGGCGACCGTCGGCGGCCGGCGGCTGGACCACCGCTGCGCACGAGTGGAGGAGAGATCGTCATGATGTGGTGGGGAAACGGGATGAACTTCTGGGGCATGCTCGCCATGGGTGGCGGGACGTTGCTGTTCTGGGTCGTGGTCATCGCGGCCATCCTGGCCCTCGTCGGCTATCTGGGGCGCGGCACCGGCCGGCCGTTGGGCCGGCTGGCCGGCCCGACACCGGACCAGATCCTGGCCGAGCGGTTCGCGCGCGGCGAGATCGACGAGAAGGACTACCGGGAACGGCTGCGCGTGCTGCACGGGACCGACCAGTAGCGAGTTTCTCCGAGACCAAAGGGAAAACCGTGGTGACGATGCCGGACCGGGTCGAGCCCGAGTCGTTGGAGGCACTGCTGGTCCGGCTCGGCACCCAGCGGGACGGACTCAGCGGCAGGGAAGCGCGGCGCCGGCTGATTCGCTACGGTCCCAACAGCCTGCCGCGGACGCGCGGTCTGCGCTGGCCGGCCGAACTGCTGCGCCAGGTCGTGCATCCGCTCGCGCTGGTGCTGTGGTGTGCCGCGGCCCTGGCCTGGATCGCCGGCACACCCGTGCTCAGCGGGGCGATCGTCGCCGTGGTCGTCCTCAACGCCGGGCTGGCGTTTTTGCAGGAACGGCATGCGGAAAGGGCCGTCGAGGCACTTGCCGCGTACGTCCCGGAACGCGCTCTGGTGTGGCGCGACCGGCGGCTGCTGGACATCGACACCACCGAGGTCGTGCCTGGCGATGTCGTGGAGATCACCGAAGGCGCCAAGGTGCCGGCGGACGCGCGCGTCGTCGATGGTGCGGTCGAGGTGGACACCAGCGCGCTGACCGGCGAGTCGGTGCCGGTGTTGCGTACGGCCGCGGACGGCTGCGTCGACGGCGGTTCGCTGACCGCCCCGTACGCGGTTTTTCGTGGCACCACTTGTGTTTCTGGTCAGGCGAAGGCGGTCGTGCGGGCCACCGGTGCGGCCACCGAGCTGGGCCGGATCGCCGCGCTGACGCACCGGGTCGGACGTGACCTGAGCCCGCTGGAGAAGCAGGTGCGGCGAGTGGCCTGGCTGATCGCCGCGGTCGGCGTCGGCGTCGGCGCGCTGTTTCTGCCCGTCGGCGTGCTCGCCGGGCTTTCGCTGGCGGCCGCGTTCCTGTTCGCCATCGGCCTGCTGGTCGCCAACGTGCCGGAAGGCCTGCTGCCGACCATCACGCTCGCACTGGCGGTCGGCGTTCGCGTGCTGGCTCGCCGTGGTGCCGTGGTCAAGCGGATCAGTGCCGTCGAGACGCTCGGCTCCACCACGGTGATCTGCACCGACAAGACCGGCACCCTGACCGCGAACCGCATGCGGGTGGAGCGGATCTGGTCGTACGCTGGCGAAAACAGCGCGGAGCCGCCGGAGGGTCTCCTGCTCGCGCTGGCGCGGTGCAGCGAGGCGACCGCGAACAAAGGCGATTCGACCGAGATCGCCCTGCTGCGATACGCCGCCGACTCAGGCGCCCGCGTGGACCCGTCCAGCCGTGAGCGTGACAGGAAGACGGTCCACCGCTTCGATCCTCGGCTCCGCCGGATGTCGACGGTGGACCTGCTCGATGGCGTCGCGTACGTCCACACAAAAGGTGCGCCAGAGGCGGTCGTGCCGCGGTGTACGCGCATCATGACGCCAGACGGTGTGCGCGGTCTCGACGAGCCAATCCGGTCGCGGGTCGACACGGCGGTCGACGAACTCGCGTCGCGCGGTTTGCGCGTGATCGCGGTGGCCCGCAAGGCGCTCGGGGACCAGCCGACCGGAGATCGCGACGGGCTCGAACGCGAGCTGTGCCTGCTCGGCCTGGTCGCGCTGGTGGATCCGGCGCGTCCGGAGGTCGCCGACGCGGTGGCGACCTGCCATCTCGCCGGCCTGCGCGTCCATGTCGTGACCGGCGACAATCCGCTGACCGCGGCGGCCATCGCGGCGAGCGTCGGCATTGGCCGGCCGCCGGGCGGTGGCGGACTGCGCCGCATCACCGGCGACGAACTCGCGGCGATGCCGGAGAAGGATCTCGACGAACTGCTCGCCGGCCGCGACGAGCTGGTGTTCGCTCGTACGACACCGGAGGACAAGCTGCGCATCGCCGACGCGTTGCGCGGTCTCGGCGAGGTCGTCGCGATGACCGGTGACGGCGTCAACGACGCGCCGGCCCTGCGGCGCGCGGATATCGGCGTGGCGATGGGAAGGAACGGCACGGACGTGGCGCGCGAGGCGGCGACGATGGTGCTCACCGACGACAACTTCGCCACCATCGTGACCGCCATCCGCGCCGGCCGTCAGGTCTACGACAACGTACGGAAGTTCATCCTCTACATCTTCGCGCACGCCACCCCGGAAATCGTGCCGTTCCTGGTTTTCGCGCTGTCCGGCGGACTCGTACCGCTGCCGCTGACCGTGTTGCAGATCCTCGCCATCGACCTGGGCACCGAAACCCTGCCGGCGCTGGCCCTCGGCCGCGAACCGGCCGAGCCAGGCATCATGCGCCGGCCGCCACGTGCGCGCTCGGAAGGCGTGATCCGCGGCCGCGAGCTGTGGCGCGCGTGGGGGCTGCTCGGCCTGATCTCGGCGGTGCTCACGATGGCGGCGTTTTTCTTCGTACTGGCGCGGCACGGCTGGCATCCAGGCGCGCCGGTCGGTGCTGGCACGCCGCTGCACGCCGGCTATCTCGAGGCCACCAGCGCCACCTTCGCCGGCATCGTCGCGTGCCAGATCGGAACGGCGTTCGCCGCTCGATGCGAACGGGCTTCGCTGCGTGCCGTCGGGCCGCTCAGCAACCCGCTGCTGCTGTGGGGGATCGGGTTCGAGCTCGTCTTCACCGCGGCGCTGTTGTACGTGCCGTTTCTCCGGGACGTGTTCGGCACCGCTCCGCTGGACTGGCCGACGCTCGGCCTGCTCGCGACTTTTCCTTTCGTCGTCTGGGGTGTCGATGAGCTCTATCGTTGGGTTCTACGTGCCCGTGACGGTCGTGCCGGCTGAGCCGTCCAGCGCGGCGGCCGCATCCTCGAGCCGACCGATCACCGCCACACGACCGGTCTTCTCGGCAAACCGGCAGGCCGCCTCGACCTTCGGTCCCATCGATCCCTCGGCGAACGAACGCGAACGCAGGTCGCGCACCGTCGTGCGGTGTAGTGGCCGTGCGGCGGGGGTGCCGTAGTCGGTGTAGACGGCGTCGACGTCGGTCAGCAACAGCAACGCATCCGCGTCGACGGCGACCGCCAGCAGACTCGCCGTCAGGTCCTTGTCCACGACCGCCTCGACTCCGTCGAGCTGGTCGCCGTCCTGCCGCACCGGGATCCCACCACCGCCGGCGCACACCAGGACGGTGCCGGTCGCGGCGATCGTACGGATGAGCGGCAGCTCCAGAATGCCGATCGGATCCGGCGAGGCGACGACTCGGCGCCAGGCGTCGCCATCCGGCCGCACGGTCCAGCCGCGCTCAACCGCCAACCGACGCGCGGTTTTCTCGTCGTACACCGGTCCGACGAACTTGGTGGGACGCAGGAACGCCGGATCGTCCGGACGTACCACCGTGCGGCACAGCAGGCACGCGGCGGACAGGCCGGCGTTTTCCAGGCCCTGTACGAGCAGATAGCCGATCATTCCCTGCGTTTCGGCACCGAGAACGTCGAACGGATAGGGCCGGCTGAGCGCGCCGTCCTGCTCGCTTTCGGCGGCCAGCAGGCCGACCTGCGGACCGTTGCCGTGCGTGACCACCAGTTGATGTCCGGAAAGCGCGGCAAGCGCCGCGGCCGCCCGCGCCACATGGCCACTCTGCACGCGAAAGTCCGGATGTTCGCCGCGCCGGAGCAGCGCGTTGCCGCCGAGAGCCACCACGATTCGCATGGCGTCAGGCTACAAACCGTCGTGGCCGGACCGTCATCGCGTGCCGAGTCTGGCCGGCCCGGCGCGACGCGCTTTGAGGAAGGCGTAAAGAACCACGCCGGCCAGCACCATGACCAACGCCTGATAGACGGCCAGCGAACCGGCGGCGAGTGTGACCCACAGCGAGAACAACACACTCAGGCCGCTGATCAGCAGGTCGCGGGTCAGCCGCCAACCGTGCACGCCGCGGCGCGAGAGCAGAAAGGTCAGTTGCGCGCAGGCGGAGAAAAAGTATGGAATCGCGACCGTCACGACCGACAGGTTCACCAGGAAGGTGAAAACGGCGAGACCGGAATCGCTCAAATATCTCCACAACATCAGCAACGACGGCAGCAGCGCGGTCAGCAGGACGCCGAACCATGCCGTTCCTTTCCGGTCCGTACGAGCGAAGATGCTCGGAAAGAGTCCATCCTGTGCGGCGGCCCGGGAGACCTCGGCGGTGACCAGCGTCCAACCGTTGAGCGCGCCGAGCCCGGAAACCACCGCGACGGCGGCGACCAGCGTGCCGGCCCAGCCCGCCTGACCGAAAATCGTCTCGACAGCCGGTACGAACGGCGCGCCGGTGCCGACCAGCACGTCGTGGCGGACCAGACCCATCACCGCGCCGGCGGCAAGCAGGTAGAGCACGGCGCTGGCGGCTGTTCCGAGCAGTGACGCGCGGCCGACATTGCGCCGCGGATCGCGTACGCGGCGTGCCGTCACGGCCGCGACCTCGATGCCGATGAAGGAGAACAACGCCACCCCGGCCGCCGCCGCGATCGCACCGGACAAGCTGCCGCCCGAGGAGTTGAAGGCGCCGAAGTTGCCGTATGACACGAAAAACCAGCCAATGACGCCGACGAACAGCAATGGAAGGAATTTCAACACGACGGTGAGGTTTTGCAGCCAGGCCATCTGCCGCAGGCCGGCCAGATTGACCGCCGCCGGGATCCACAGGCCGAGCAACGCTATTCCCCAGTTGAGCCAACCGGACGGTTTCGTCACGCCGAGCAAAGCCTCGACGTAGAAAACCCAGGACGCGACGATCGCCGCGTTTCCGGCCCAGGCCGAAATCCAGTAGCACCAGCCGGTGAGATAGCCGGCGAAGTCGCCGAACTCGTGTCGCGCGTACGCGTACAGACCGCCGTCGCCGTTCGGGATCCGGTGGCTGAGCTGACCGAACAACGCGGCCAGCAGCAACGCGCCGACCGCCACGACGGCGAGCACTATCAGCGAGCTGGTGCCGGCACCGGCCAGTACGGCCGGCATGGTGAAAACACCGGTGCCGATGACACTTCCGACGACCAGGCCGGTCGCCGACGTCACCCCCAGGCCACCGGACTCCGGCCCCGGGTTCGTTTCCTTGACTGACACGAAATTCCTCCTCGCCGCGGCGATGGACCGGACCCGGCGCGTACGCGGGACTGTCCTGTCAGCAGACCGGACGCACTCGTGGGCGCACAGAGCCGATCGGCCTTGCGGATCGAGGACCAAGGTTGGGCTCGGCAAAGCGACACGACGACTTTTCAATATTTCGCTCGTGATGCCGGATTACCGTTGTTGCTGGCGGAAGTAACGGCAAAGGCGGGAAATGCCGCACGGGAAAGTGTTCTCAGGTGGCGGCGGCGACGCTATCGTGGTGTCGGTCTTGGTCAGCGCAGGCAACAGGTGGGGAAGGACTATGACCGACTCGCCTGACAACGAGGAGGCCTCCGGCCTGACCTTTCCGGAGCTGCCGAAGATGCGGTTGGAGGAGTTGCTTGAGCAGCTCGGTGACCGCGCGCGCGACGTGCTGAAGGCACAGGGCCGGCTCCGCGCGCTCATCCGGGCGAATTCCCTGGTGGCTGGAGAGCTGAGCCTGCGTTCGGTGCTGCGGCACATCCTGACGGCGGCGCGTGAGCTCGTGGGTGCCAACTACGCCGCGTTGGGTGTCATCGGGCAGGATGGCGTGCTTGAGGAGTTCCTTCACGTGGGGATGGACCAGGAGGTGGTCGACCGGATCGGCGACCTGCCGAGGGGCCAGGGGATCCTGGGGCTGCTGATCCGCCATCCGGTGCCGGTCCGGATCCCTGACCTGCGTGACCATCCGGCCGCGGTCGGGTTTCCGCCGCACCATCCGCCGATGGGGAGCTTTCTCGGCGTCCCCATCCGGATCCGCGAAAAGGTGTTCGGCAATCTCTACCTGACCGAGAGCGCACATGGCGAGTTCACCCTTGAGGACGAACAGTTGGTCGTCGCGCTGGCCGGCAGCGCCGGCGTCGCGATCGACAACGCGCGGCTGTATCAGGAGGTGGAGCAGCGCGGACAGTGGCTGGCCGCCTCCACCGACGTGACCCGGCAACTGCTCACCGAAGGCGACGAAGCGCCGTTGGAGCTTGTCCTGCGATACGCGGCCCAAGGCGCTGACGCCGACGTCGCGAGCCTCATCCTGCCGGAGGACACCGGCGAATGGATCGTACGGGCTTCGTCGGGGGTTTATGCGGACGAAGTGGTCGGCCAGGTCGTCGACCTTGACCGTACGCTGGCCGGACGGGTCATCAGGTCCGGCAAACCGGCGATTGTCACCGACTATCAGCGAGACGTGCATCCGGCCGGCGCCATTTCCGTCCACACCGCGCTTGCCGTGCCGTTGCTGGCCGAGGACGACGCGGTGATCGGTGTGATCACCGTCGCTCGTACGCCGGATCGGCCGCCGTTCACCCCGGCGCAGTTGGAGCAGCTCGCCGGCTTCACCGGCCACGTGGGGATGGCCATGGCGCTGGCGAGGGCTCGCGCCGACCAGGACGTCCTGCGTACGGTCGAAGACCACGACCGGATCGCCGCGGACCTGCACGATCACGTCATCCAGGAGCTGTTCGCCACCGGCATGGGACTGCAGAGCCTCGCGCCGCGCATTCGTGACGCCGACGTGCAGAGCCAGGTGCTCGGCTACGTCGACTCGCTGGATGCCACCATCCGGCGCATCCGCACGACGATCTTCCAGCTGCGGTCCGGAAAGGTCGGCGCGGACGGTGTCCGCAGACGCCTGCTGGAGGTCATCAGCGAGCAGTCCACCGCGCTCGGCTTCGCACCTGACACCGACCTCGCCAGCTTCGGCGGCGACCTGCCGGACGCTCTCGCCGACGACATCGTCGCCGTCGTACGAGAGGCGCTCTCCAACGCGGCACGCCACGCCGCCGCGAGCACGGTCGGCGTCCACGTGGCGGCCGACGCGGCCACGATCGTCGTCGAAGTGATCGACAACGGCCGGGGGATCGGCGACACGTCGCGGTTGAGCGGGTTGTCCAACCTGCGACAACGCGCGGAACGACACGGCGGCAGCCTTGACATCGGCTCGCCGCCAGGCGGCGGAACGCACCTGCACTGGACCGCTCGCAACAGACCCTAGATCAGCCAGGGTCCAACGTCGCGGTGTGATCGGGTCATTCGGCGCTATGGCGGTGATCGGGCAACTCCTATCGTGAAAGCCGAGGAGGTTGCCGTGTACGACGCCGCAGGGATGGAGATGCTGGACCGCGCCGAATGCCTCCGGCTGTTGTCGACAGTGAAGGTCGGCCGCGTTGTCGCCGGTGGTCGCATCCGGCCGGTCAACTTCGCCGTACACGGCGACTTTCTCTTGATCCGTACGGTTTCCGGTCCGACGTTGGCGGCGATGTTACGGTCGGCTGTCGAGTTCGAGGCCGACCAGCTGTTGGACGGGCCGCATCGAGGCTGGAGCGTGATCGTTTCCGGCCGCGCCGAGGAAATCACCGATCCGCGGGCTCTGGCGGCGTATCCGTGGACCGAGCCGTGGACGCCCAACCCGCGCGATCGATACGTACGCGTCAGCATCGACGACATCAGCGGCCGGCGGATCCGACCGCCGGCGACCGGCGACGTCAGCCGTCCAGCGCATTGGCGACGCCAGTCAGTCTTCGACGCCGACTTCTTCTGACCGCGCCAGGCCGAGTTCGGCGACGACCGCCTCGACCAGGTCCGGAAGCGCGTCGCGGACCGGCGCGGACAGCTCGGTGCCGAAGTTGAGGTCTGCGGCCTCGACGGCATAGACCACCAGTCGTGCCGGCGTGCGGTCGAGCGCTTCGGCGAGCCGAATCGCTTCCGGTACGCCAAAACTGTGCGAGCTGGCCGTTCGGCCGCTGACCAGACCGGTGGCGTCGGTGCGGTGGATCCGTCCCGGTGTGGACGGCTCGCAGGACACGGCGTCGATGACGACGGCCAGGTCAGCGCCGGTCCAGGCGTCGAGCAGCTGGCTGGGTTCGCCGTCGGAGACCACCAGCCTGGTGTCCGGCAGCTCGCGGCACGCCAGCCGCGCGATCGCGACCGGACCGACGCCGTCGTCGCCTCGGTAGGAGTTGCCGATGCCGATGACGGTTTTCATCCGCGGTCCATGGTGAGCTCCAGAAAATGCGCCGAGCAGGAAATGCAGGGGTCATAGTTGCGGATCGCTCGCTCGCACAGTGCGGTCAGCGGATCGTCGTCGAGGTCGAGGTTGCCGGCGACCAGCCGGCGCAGGTCGTCCTCGATCGCCGCCTGGTTCTGCGAGGTCGGTGGAACGATCGTGGCGGCCTCGATGGTCCCGTCCGCGGCGATCGTGTAGCGGTGGTAGAGCAGGCCACGCGGTGCCTCGGTGACGCCATGGCCGGTCCCGGCGCGCGGCGGCACGTCCACGCACGGGCGGTCGGGCCTTTCGTACGCGTCGATCAACCGCAACGACTCCTCGACGGCGTAATACGTCTCGACCGCTCGCACGACGATGCTCTGGAACGGATTGCGGCATTGCGGTCCCAGGCCGGCCTCCGTGGCCAGCTGCCTGGCGGCCGGTGAGAGTTGCCGGAAATTCAGCGAATATCGCGCGAGCGGGCCGGCCAGGTAGCGGTGGCCGTCGAGCGTGGCGTGCAGCGCGGTGGAATGCGGCACCTGGTGCTCGACGACGTGTCGGGAGAATTCGTTGACTGGAAAGGAAAGTCCGCTGGCCGAATGCAGGCTGCCCGACTCGATCGGATATCGCTGCTCATGCTGCATCGCCAACAGGTCGTGGTCGAGCAGCAGATGCGGAAAATCGAAGGTCGACACCAGCCGGACGGTCGCCAGTGCGGCGTCCAACGCGTGCCGGAGCTGCTCGGCCAACGGTCGGAGGTCGGTGCGCGTTGGCGTGTGGTAAAACCCGCCGACACGTATGTTGATCGGATGGATCGCTCGGCCGCCGACGATCTCCAGGATCGCGTTTCCGGCCTTCTTCAACGCCAGACCGCGCTCGACGAGCTCACGGTGATCCTTCGCCAGCGCGACCGCGTCCGGATAACCGAGGAAATCCGGCGCGTGCAGGAGATAAATGTGCAACGCGTGGCTGGAAATCCATTCACCGCAGTAAAGCAGACGGCGCAGCCGCTCGATCGGTTCCGGCACGCGTACGCCACAGGCGTCCTCGATCGCGTTGCAGGAGCTGAGCTGGTAGGCGACCGGACAGATGCCGCAGATGCGCGCGGTGATGTCCGGTGGCTCGGTGTGTTTGCGTCCGCGCAGCAAGGCCTCGAAAAACCGCGGCGGCTCGTAAATCTGCAGCGCGGCACGTTCGACCTCGCCGTCCCGGACGCTGACGTGTAACGCGCCTTCGCCTTCGACCCGCGCCAACGCGCTGACCTTGAGTTGCCGGCTCCGGTGCGTCACGATGTCGTCCTCTCCTCGGCAAAAGCGGCCGTGTTGAAGGTGGTGAACACCAGATCCACCGCCTGGTCGTCCATGCCGAGCACCTTGAGCTGGCGGGTCAGCGCCGGCACGTTGGGGCCGGTCATCGGCCCGAAACAGCCGAAGCAGCCGCGCCGGTAGGCCGGACACAGCGCGCCGCAGCCGGCGTGTGTGACCGGACCGAGGCACGGCGTACCGTCGGCGACCATCACGCAGGTCAGGCCGCGGCGCTTGCATTCGGTGCAGACGCTGGTGTCCGGCAGGTCTGGCTTGCGGCCGGTGAGGTAGGCGGTCAGCAACTCCAGCAGTTGGCGTTTGTCGATCGGACAGCCGCGCAACTCGAAGTCGACCGGCACGTGCGCGGCGATCGGTGTCGAGGTGGCCAGCGTGTCGATGTAGTCGGGCCTGGCGTAGACGACCGAGCGGAATTCGTCGATGTCGCGGAAGTTTCGCAGTGCCTGCACGCCGCCGGCCGTCGCGCACGCGCCGATGACGACGAGCACCTTGGACTCCGCACGGATGCACCGGATACGGTCCGCGTCGGCGGCCGTGGTGATCGACCCCTCGACCAGTGAGATGTCGTACGGTCCCGGCCGCACGTCGCTGGAGGCTTCCAGGAAATGCGCGATCCGCACCGCGCCGGCGATGGCCAGCAGCTCGTCCTCGCAGTCGAGCAGGGTCAGCTGGCAGCCGTCGCACGAGGCGAACTTCCAGACAGCGAGCGTCGGGATCGTCATCACAACTCCGGTACGGTCAGCAGCGGCTCGGCGACGGAGTAGTCGACGACCGGCCCGTCGCGGCACACCAGGAGTTCGCCGAGCTGGCAGTGGCCGCACAGCGCGACTCCACATTTCATGTTGCGTTCCAACGAGACTCGGATGTCCGTCGCGGCGACGCCGGCTCGCTGGAGCACGCGCGCGCTGAACCGCATCATCGGTTCCGGGCCGCACAGAAACGCGGTCGTACGCGCCGGATCCAGGTCGAGCGACGCGAGTGGTTCGGTGACGAATCCGACCGGTCCGGACCAGCCGGCCGCCGGCCGGTCCACGGTCAGGTGCACCTCGAGGTCCGGGTTGCCGGCCCAGCCGGTGAGCTGGTCGCCGAACAGGAAGTCGGCCGGCGTACGTGCGCCGGCGATCAACACGACGCGACCGTATGCCGCGCGACGCGCGAGTGCGCCGAGTACGATCGGCCGCAGTGGCGCCAGCCCGACCCCGCCGGCCACGATGACCAGATCGCGGCCGGCGGCCGAGTCGAGGTCCCAGCCGGTCCCGTACGGACCCCGGACACCGAGCACGCTGCCGGGCCGGGCCTGGCTGAGTGCTCGGCTCACCGCTCCGACGTTTCGGATGGTCTGCACCACCGTGCCGTCCACTGTGGACGGATCGCCGCTGATCGAGATCGCCACCTCGCCGACTCCCGGCGCGTACAACATGGTGAACTGACCGGGCGCGAACGCCGGCAGCGGGTCGCGCAGTGGCTCCAACCGGATCGTGGCGCAGTCCGCGGTCTCCGGCCAGCGGTGGCTGACACGGTGCCGCGCCGGCAGCATCAGGTCACCGGTCATGCGGCACCGCGTAGAGGTCGAGCAGTCGCGCACGAGTGTGTTGGAGCCGGTCCAGCAACGCGGCGAGCAGCTTTTTCGCCATCGCGTAGCCGAATTCGGGGTCGGCATCGGAGATGTCCCGCAGCCGCGCAGCGTCGACGGCGCTCGCGCGGGTCTCGATCGTCGCCACCGCGCCGAAATGCCAGCGGTACGGCGGCACCAGCCACGACCAACCCAGCAGGTCGCCGGGACCGAGCGTCTGGACGACCAGCGTGCCGCGTCCTGGTGCCACGGTGTCCAGCGCCACCAAGCCGTCGCGGATCATCCAACACGTCGTCGCCGGCTCGCCTTCGGCGAAAATCCGTTCACCAGCGGCAAAAGTGACGTCCTCGATGAGGTCCACGTCGGTGAAGATGTCAACCATCGGTCCGTTCTCCCAGCCGTGCGACCTCTTCGGTGATGTCGATGCCGACCGGACACCAGGCGACGCACCGGCCGCAGCCGACGCAGCCGGAGCCGCCGAACTGGTCGTGCCAGCTGGACAGCTTGTGGGTCAGCCACTGGCGATAACGGCTCGCGCCGGACGTACGCACGCTGCCGCCGTGGACGTACGAGAAGTCCAGCTCGAAACAGGACGACCAACGTTCCCACCGCTCGGTGTGGTCGCCGGCCAGGTCGGTCAGGTCCTCGGTTGTCGTGCAGAAGCAGGTCGGACAGACCATGGTGCAGTTGCCGCAGGTGAGGCACCGGCCCGCGACGTCGTCCCAGTGAGCGGATTCGCGCGCGTCGCGCAGCAGCGTACGAAGGTCGCCGGCCGGCATCTCGCGGCCCATCTTCCCGGCCGCGTCGGCCACCGCCCGGCGCGCCGGCCCGATCTCCGCATCGGTCGCCGCGGCGGTGTCGAGGCTCGAGAGGATCTTCGCGCCTTCGGACGTGCCGACCTCGACGACGAAGCGGTGGCCGCGCTCGTCGACCTGTTCGGTGAGCGCGAGGTCGTAGCCGGCGCCGACCTCCGGCCCGGTGTGCATCGAGGCGCAGAAGCACACGCCGCCAGGCTCGGTGCAGTTCACCCCGATCACGAAGAGATCCCGACGGCGGCGCGCGTAGGGCCGCGACCTCGCCAGGACGCCGTCGAGTACGCGGATCGCGGCCAGATCGCAGCCTCGTACGCCGAGCAGCGCGTAACGGCTCGGGTCCGGCTCTGCTGGTTGGTACGTGCCGTCCGCCGCCGTCGACCACAGCTGCTGCCGAGATGGATGCAGGAACCGCTTCCACGCCTGCGGTCCGGCGGAGTGCGCGAAGACCATCGGGTCGGCGCGGCGGTGCAGCCGGTACGAGCCCGGTGCGGTGGTCACGCCCCAGCCGGACGGCAGATCGGCGACGGACCGCAACTCGTCGAGCACGATCGCGCTGTCGCGTACGGTCGGACCGACGACCCGATAGCCGGCCGCGGCCAGCGCGTCGATCAGCGCCCCGAGCCCGGCCATCCCGATCACCTGACTGTCCATTGTGGACACTCAGCAGATCCGTGGCAGCTGCTCGCCGACCAGCATGTCGACGATCCGCGTGGAGCCGACCAGCGTGTGCGCCGTGACGCGTCCGGCCGGGCCGTGCGTGACGGTGCCGATCCGCCGCGCCGAGGCGCCTTCGGCGAGGCTGTGCATCGCCGCGGTGACCGCCGGTCCGACCGCCGGGTCGACGAAAGCCACCAGGCAGCCTTCGTTGGCGACGTGCAGCGGGTCCAGTCCGAGCAGCTCGCAGGCCGCCGCGACCTGAGCCGGCACCGGGATGTCGGACTCGAAGAGCTCCACGCCGACGCCGGATGCCGCGGCGAGCTCGTTCAGCGCACTGGCCAGCCCACCGCGCGTGGGATCCCGCAACGTTCGTACGCCACCGCCGCCGGCCGCGACCATGGCCTCGACCAACCGGTGCAGTGGTTGCGAGTCGGACCGGATCTCGGTGTCGAAGCCGAGATCCTCCCGCGCGGACAGGATGGCGACGCCGTGTTGTCCGATCGGACCGGACAGCAGGACCCAGTCGCCTGGCTGTCCACCGGCCGCCGACGGCCACGCGTTCGCCTCGGTGACGCCGATGCCGGTGGTCGTGATGTAGATGCCGTCGCACGCTCCGCGGCCGACGACCTTCGTGTCGCCGGTGACGATCGTGACGTCCGCCGCGCGAGCCGCCGCCGCGGCCGAGGCGGTGATCCGCCGCAGCTCGTCCAGTGGCAGGCCCTCCTCCAGGATGTAGGAGAGGCTGAGCGCGAGCGGCCGAGCGCCGCGCATCGCCAGATCGTTGACGGTGCCGTAGACGGCCAGCGAGCCGATGTCGCCACCGGGGAAGAACCGTGGAGTGACAACGAAACTGTCCGTGCTGAAGGCCAGATTCGCGTCGCCGACCCCGATGATCGCCGCGTCTTCGAGTACGTCGTGGCCGCCGAGCGGTGGCGTGATCACGTCCTCCAGCAGCTCGGCCATCAGCTGGCCGCCGGAGCCGTGGCCGAGCAGGACGCGCTCGGTCTCGGCGTGCGGCACGGGACAACTCGCGTGTACCGGATCCAGGCTCAGGTCGGTCATCGTTCCTCCATGGTGTTCAGCGACCGGCGTTGTAGAAGGCGGCACAGGTGCCTTCGCTGGACACCATCGGCGCGCCGAGCGGATTGCGTGGTGTGCAGCGCGTGCCGTACGCCGAGCACGCGGTCGGCAGTGCGGTGCCGCGCAGGATCGCGCCGGCGATGCACGCCGGGTCTTCCTGGACGCTGGCACGGTCGACGGCGAACCGGCGTTGCGCGTCGTACGCGGCGAAGTCGGCACGCAGCCGCAGGCCGCTGGCCGGGATCGGGCCGATGCCACGCCAGGTCCGCGGCGCGATCTCGAAGACCTGGCGGATCACCGCCTGCGCGTGCTCGTTGCCGCTGCGGCGTACGGCTCGGACGTACTGGTTCTCCACCTCGGCGCGGTCTTCCTCCAGCTGCCGGGTGGCCATCAGGATGCCTTCGAGCAGGTCCAACGGCTCGAATCCGGTGACCACGATCGGCACGCGGTACCTCGCCGCGATCGGTTCGTACTCGGTCCAGCCCATCACCGCGCAGACGTGGCCGGCGGCCAGGAACGCGCGCACCTCGTTGTCAGGTGAGTCCAGGATCGCCGTGATCGCCGGTGGTACGAGCACGTGGCTGGCCAGCATGCTGAAGTTCGGCAGGCCGAGGCGGGACGCGTGCACCACCGCCATGGCGTTGGCCGGTGCGGTGGTTTCGAAGCCGACGGCGAAAAAGACGACCTGGCGGTCGGGGTTGCGCTGCGCGATCGCGACCGCGTCGAGCGGCGTATAGACCACGCGTACGTCCGCGCCGCGCGCTTTCAGGCCGAGCAGGTCGCCGCGGCTGCCGGGGACGCGGAGCATGTCGCCGTAGCTGGTGAAGATCACCTCCGGCCGCGAGGCGATCGCGATCGCGTCGTCGACCAGCTCCAGAGGGGTCACGCACACCGGACAGCCGGGGCCGTGGATCATCCGGATGCCGGCCGGCAGCAGCTCGTCGATGCCCTGCCGCACGATGGTGTGCGTCTGGCCGCCGCAGACCTCCATGATCGTCCACGGCCGGGTCGCCACCGCGCGCAGTTCGGCGAGCAGCTTTCTGGCCAGCGCCGGGTCGCGGTATTCGTCGAGGTATTTCATCGGCGTGGTCCCAGCTCGGCGTCCAACGCGTCCGGAATCGCCTTCAGCACGGCGAAAGTGCGGGCCGCCTCGGCCTCGTCTACCCGGCTGATCGCGAAGCCGACGTGCACGATGACGTAGTCGCCGGCGCCGGCCTCCGGTGTGTAGGCCAGGCACACCGTACGTTCCAGACCGTCGAAGTCGACCACGGCCGTCCGCAGGTCGTCGTCGGTGACGCGTACGATCCGGCCGGGAATTCCGAGGCACATGGCGCTCACCTGCCGCGCAGCCGGGCAGCGGCGACCACGGCCTGTCCGTAGCTGATGCCGCCGTCGTTGACCGGTACGCGCTCGCCGATGTGCGCCACCAGGCCGGCGCCGGCGAGTCCCTCGAGCAGGCCGGCGGCCAGCCGTCGGTTGGCGAAGACGCCGCCGCCGAGGCAGACGGTGCGGACGCGGTGGCGTCGCGCCGCCTCGGTGACCATCGCCAGCGTCGCCTCGACCAGCGTGCGGTGGAACCGAGCGGCCACCGACCCGACGGGCTCGGTCGTGGCGAGTTCCAGCGCGTGGTGGATGGTCGACACCGGGTCGAAGATGTGCAGGCCGTCACGGCGGACCAGTCGCCAGTGCAGCGTCGGACCGTCCGGGAATCCGGCCGCCGCGGCCTCCAGCAACACCGCGGCCTCGCCTTCGTACGACACGTCGTCGCAGACGCCGAGCAGCGCGGCCATCGCGTCGAACAGCCGGCCGACGCTCGACGCGCGTGGACTGTTGACCTGTTGGGTGACCATCTGGCGGATCGTGGCCACTTCGCTGCGCGGCAACCGGTTGACGAAGCCGGCCGCCGCACCGTGGATCGGTGGCCGGTCGCAGAGCTCCTCGGCGCCGTACAGGTAGCCGAGCGCCATCCTGGCCGGACGGCGTACGGCCGCGCTGCCGCCTGGCAGCGGTGCCGTGCCGACCCGGCCGATCCGGCGATAACCGGTGTAGTCGGCGAGCAGGATCTCGCCACCCCACAACGTCCCGTCGTCCCCCATGCCGAGGCCGTCGTACGCGATGCCGATGAACGGACCGGTCACGCCGTGCTCGGCGGCCGTGGCGACGACGTGCGCGTGGTGATGCTGGATCACGATCCGCCGGTCGGCCGGCCAGCGCCTGGCATACGCCGTGGACAGGTAGCCCGGATGCAGGTCGTGCGCGTAGTACGACGGTTCGACCCGATGGACGCGCAGCAGCCGGCTGATCGACGACTCGAACGCGTCGAACGTCGCGGTGTTCTCCAGGTCTCCGAGGTGCGCGGTGAGCATCGCGTTGTCGTCGATCGCCAGTGCCGCCGTGTTCTTCAGCTGCGCACCGACCGCAAGGATCGGCCGACGGGCTGGCACCGGCAGCGGCAGCGGCTCTGGTACGTGTCCGCGAGCGCGGCGTACGGTCATCGGCCGACGGTCGATGATCCGGACGACCGAGTCGTCGGCACGCGACCTGATCTGCCGGTCGTGGTCGAGCGTGCCGTCCACCAGCGGATGCAACATCCGGCTCGCGCCGGCGCGGTCGACGGCGATCGGCTCACCCGCGGTGTTGCCACTGGTCACCACCAGCGGCCGGTCGAGGTCGTGCAACAGGAGATGGTGGAGCGGGCTGTACGGCAGGAAAACGCCGATCTCGGTGCGGCCCGGCGCGACCAGCGGCAGGTCGGTCCGGCGCGGCAGCAGCACGATCGGAGCTGCCGCGCTGGTGAGCTCCGCCGTCGCGGCCTCGTCGAGCACGGCGAGCTGGTTGGCGGCGGCGACGTCCGACACCATCACCGCGAACGGCTTGCTCGGCCGGCGCTTGGCCGCACGGAGCCGGGACACCGCGCCGGCGTCGGTCGCGTCGCAGACGAGCTGGTAACCGCCGATGCCTTTGACCGCGATCAGCCCGCCGGCGGCGATGACCCGCACGGCCTCGGCCAGCGAACGACGATCGCCGCGGACCGCACGTCCACGCGTGTGCCAACGCAGCCGTGGGCCGCAGTCGGCGCAGGCGATCGTCTCGGCGTGGAACCGGCGGTCGCCCGGGTCGTGGTACTCGGCCGAGCACCGTTTGCACATACGGAAACGCCGCATCGAGGTCCGCGCGCGGTCGTACGGCGGTGTGTCCACAATGGACTCGCGCGGTCCGCAGTCGGTGCAGGTGATGAACGGATAGCGATAGCGGCGGTCGGACGGGTCGAACAGCTCGGCGCGACAGGACCGGCAGGTGGCCAGGTCCGGCGGGGTCGCCACCGAGCCGCCGGCCGGCGTGCCACTGGTCAGCACGTGAAACCCGGCCGGCAGCGGATCGGCCAGCGGCTCGACGCGTACGCCGTCGACGCGAGCGTGTTGGGGAGCCCGGTCCACCAGTGCGGCCTGGAACCGGTCGACCAGCGCCGGCGGGCCCGCCGCGCGGATCACCACCGTGCCGCCGTCGTTGCGTACGTCGCCGTCCAGGCCAAGCTCAGCGGCCAGCCGGAAGACGAACGGCCGGAAGCCGACGCCCTGCACCGTCCCGGAAAGCTCGATCCGCCGCGTCGTGATGGCATCCAGCGTGGTCATGTGGCCCGCCTGGCGCCGGCCAGCAGTAGCCGGCGCTCGGCCGAACCGATCGCCGCGCGGGCGGCCGGTACGGCGTCCGGGTTGACGGAGATCGAGGTGATGCCGGCGCGCACCAGGTGCTCGGCGAACTCCGGCCGGTTCGACGGTGCCTGACCGCACAGCGACGAGGTGATGCCGGCATCCTGGCAGGCGCCGATGATCCGGGAGATCGCGTCCACGACGGCCGGGTCGCTCTCGTCGAAGAGCTCCGCACAGATCTCGGAGTCGCGGTCGACCCCGAGCATCAGCTGCGTCAGATCGTTGCTGCCAATGGAAACACCGTCGATGCCGAGGTCGGCGTAGGCCGGGATCCGGTAGGCGACCGACGGCACCTCGGCCATCACCCACCTGCGCAGGCCGCGCTGTTTGCCGAGCAGCCCCCTGTCGATGATCGCCAGGCAGGCCTCGAGCTCCCACAGCGTACGGACGAACGGGATCATCAGGTGCAGGTTCGGCGTCTGCTCGCGGACCCGCGCCAGCACCTCCAGCTCCAGCTCGAACAGGTCGGGTTCGCGTACGTACCGGTAGCAGCCGCGATAGCCGATCATCGGGTTGTGCTCCGGCGGCTCGTAGTCGGCTCCGCCGGTCAGGCCGCGGAACTCGTTGGTGCGAAAGTCCATCGTCCGGTAGATCACCGGCCGCGGCGCGAACGGCCGGGTGATCCGCAGGATCGACTCGACCATGGCCGAGACGAACTTGTCCCGGCCGCCGTGCGCGAGGACGTATCGCGGATGCTGTCCACCGAGGGCCTCGGTCAGCATGAACTCGGCACGCAGCAGGCCGACGCCGTCCACCGGCATCGCCGCGGCCTCCACGGCGTGCTCCGGGATGGCGAGGTTCACGTACAACCGAGTGCCGAGCGTCTCCGGTGCGGCCTGGATCGTCGGCTCCGGCGTGCGTTCGCGGGTACGCACCGGCGCCGTTCCGCTGAGGACGCGGCCGCCGGTGCCGTCGACAGTGATCAGCTCGCCGTCGCGAAGCACCGTCGTGGCGTTGCGCGTACCGACGACACACGGCACACCAAGCTCGCGTGCCACGATCGCGGCATGGCAGGTCATGCCGCCGCCGTCGGTGACCAGCGCGGCGGCGCGGCGGATCGTCGGCACCCAGTCGGGGTTGGTCATGGTGGCGACGAGTACGTCGCCGTCGCGCAGCCGTGGGCCGTCGGCCGGTGACTCCAGGATCGCCGCCGCGCCGCCGGCCGTACCGGGTGAGGCCGACAGCCCCTGCACCAACACCTCGCCGGCCGGCTCGTCGGCCGGCGGCGCGATCCGCTCGAGAGTGGTGATCGGCCGCGACTGCACCAGCCAGGTTTTTCCTTCCGCCACGGCCCATTCCAGGTCCTGCGGCGAGCCGTAGTGCTGCTCCACCCGGATCGCGAGGCGGGCCAGGTCGAGAGCCTCATCGTCGGTGAGGACACGCTCGCCGCCGGTCTGCGGATCCAGGCGTACGGTCTGGTTGCCGCCGCTCGGCGCTCGTACGATCTTGTGCGTCTGGTGGCCGATCCGCGTCTGGAGCAGTCGCGGGCCGGCCTTGTCGATCACGTACGTGTCCGGTTCGACCGCGCCGCTGACGACGACCTCGCCGAGGCCGAACGCCGCCTCGATCACGATGTGACCGCGGTCGCCGGTCGAGGGGTCGGCGGTGAAGGCCACGCCGGAGCGCTCCGAGTCGACCATTTTCTGGACGACCACGGCGATCGCCGGTTCGGCGCTGATGCCTTTGCCGGCGCGGTAGGACACCACTCGCGGCGTGAACAGCGAGGCCCAGCAGTCCACCAGCCGCTCAAGGATGTCGTCGGTGCCGGCGACGTTCGTGAAGGTCGAGTTCATGCCGGCGAACGACGCACCGGCGGTGTCCTCCAGCGTGGCCGACGACCGGACCGCGACCGTCACGTTGGAGCCGAGTTCGTGGTAGGCGTGCACGATCGACTTCGCCACCTCCGGCGCCACACCGGCTGCGCGTACGGCCGTCTGCATGCGTTCGCACAGCGATGCCAGCTCGTCCGGCCGGTCCACGGCCTCGGTCGCCGATTCCAGCGTTTTCCGTATCTCCTCGCGCATTCCGCCGCGGTCCATGGAGTCCAGGTAGGCGCCGGCGAGCAGCACGAAACCGCTCGGCACCGGCAGGCCGGCCCCGGTCAGCTCACCGAGGTTGGCACCTTTTCCGCCGGCGGTTTCGGTGTCGTCCTTGCCAAGTTCGCCGAAGCGGCGGGTGTAGCGGTCCATGGTGGCTCCGGGGGTCGGGTCGGATCGGTGATCCCACCTTCGAATTGGCGGCCGGCCGCCAGGTAGGGACCAAAGGCCTTGCCGGGGCCGGCAAAAGCCTGCGCACCCGGCGGCTACCGACCTACGGCGTACGCACCTCGGGACCTCCGTCCCTGTCCAGCCGCCGGGGTGCTGCGCCGAGGATTGGTCACATGTTCGAGATACGGTTGCACGGCCGCGGCGGCCAAGGCGTCGTGACGACCGCCGAGTTGTTGTCGGTGGCCGCGTTCCGCGACGGCCGGCACGCTCAGGCGTTTCCGAGTTTCGGGCCGGAACGCACCGGTGCGCCGGTCACCGCGTTCTGCCGGATCGGTGAGCGGCCCATCCGCGGCCGGGATCCGGTGACCCATCCGGACGCGCTGATCGTCCAGGACGCCAGCCTGCTTCACCAGGTGGACCTGTTCGCCGGCCTGGAAGACGACGCGTACCTGCTGATCAACTCCAGCCGCGGCCTCGGTGACCTTGGCCTGGCCGACTTCGCCGCCGGTCGCCGGCCTGACCGGCTGCTGGTCGTGCCGGCGACGACCATCGCGTTGGACACCCTCGGCCGGCCGTTGCCCGGCACCGCGCTGCTCGGTGGTTTCACCGCCGTTACCGGCGAAATCTCGTTGTCGGCCGTACACGCGGCGATCGCCGACCGGTTCGCCGGCGCGGTCGCCGAGGCCAATCACGCGGCCGCGGAACGCGCGTACGCGTTCGGATGCGAGGAACAGGAGAAACTGCGTCATGTTGCGGCAGATTGAGGGGTCCCGGGCCGTCGCCGACACGGTCGCGCTGTGCCGGCCGGAAGTCATCTGCGCCTATCCGATCTCGCCGCAGACCCACATCGTCGAGGCGTTGAGCGCGCACGTGAAGGAAAAGGCGCTGACGCCCTGCGAGTTTGTCAACGTGGAGTCGGAATTCGCCGCGATGTCGGTGGCGATCGGTGCTTCGGCCGCCGGTGCGCGTGCATACACGGCGACTGCCAGCCAGGGCCTGCTCTACATGGCCGAGGCGCTGTTCAACGCCTCCGGCCTCGGCCTGCCGATCGTGATGACGGTGGCCAACCGCGCCATCGGAGCGCCTATCAACATCTGGAACGACCACAGCGACTCCATGTCGCAGCGCGACTCCGGCTGGATCCAGTTGTACGCGGCGACCAACCAGGAGGCGGCCGACCTGCACGTGCAGGCGTTCCGGATCGCCGAGGACCTGTCCACGCCGGTGATGGTGTGCATGGACGGCTTCGTCCTCACGCACGCGTACGAGGAGGTCGATCTGCTCGACCAGCCGGCGGTCGACGGTTTCCTGCCACCGTACGAGCCGCGGCAGATCCTCGATCCGGCCGAGCCGGTCTCCATCGGCGCGATGGTCGGGCCGGAGGCCTTCACCGAGGTCCGTTATCTGGCTCATCTCAAGCAAATCCAGGCGCTGGAGCTGATTCCCGCGGTCGCCGATGAATTCCGCACCTCGTTCGGCCGCGATGCCGGCGGTCTGGTCCGGCCGTACCGGACCGAGGACGCCGAGACGATCGTCGTCGCACTCGGATCCGTGCTCGGCACCATCCAGGACGCGATCGACGATCTGCGAGCCGAAGGCCAGAGAATCGGCGCGCTCGGCCTCACCACTTTCCGGCCTTTTCCGGCTGAGCGGCTGCGCCAGCAGGTCCGTGGTGCGCGACGCCTGATCGTGCTGGAGAAGGCGTTTTCGGTCGGCGTCGGGGGAGCGGTGACCGCCGACGTCGTGACAGCGCTGAATGGCGCGGTCCCGGTCCAGACGGTGGTCGCCGGTCTCGGTGGCCGCGCCGTCACCCGAGCCTCCGTGCGCGGGATGTTGCTGGACGCGGCCGCCGGACGGCTCGATCCGCTCACGTTCCTGGATCTGGACGACAGTCTCATCGAACGCGAACTGGCGCGGCTGGCGCGCCGCCGCAGATCCGGTCCCACCGCGGAAAACCTGCTCCGCGACCTCGGCGTCGTGGCCTCCCGGATCGGATGAACAGATGGCCAGCCAGGAAATAAAGTTCTACCAGGTCGGCAGCCACGCGGTCGGCAACCGGCTGCTGGACATGTCGCGCCGGTCGATCCAGGCCGACATGCACCGGACGAACTCGCTGAACAGCGGCCATCGCGCGTGCCGCGGCTGCGGCGAGGCGCTCGGCGCGCGATACGCGTTGGACGCCGCGATGCGCGCCGCCGCCGGCCGGGTCGTCGCGGTGAACGCAACCGGCTGTCTGGAGGTCTTTTCCACCCCGTATCCGGAAACCTCCTGGCAGATTCCGTGGCTGCACTCGCTGTTCGGCAACTCCGCCGCGGTCGCCACCGGCGTCGCGGCGGCACTGCGCGCCAAGGGTCGCGAGGACGTACGGGTGGTCGCACAAGGTGGCGACGGCGGCACCGTCGACATTGGACTTTCCTGTCTTTCCGGGATGTTCGAGCGAAACGACGACGTGCTCTACATCTGCTACGACAACGAGGCGTATATGAACACCGGAGTCCAGCGCTCCGGCTCGACGCCACCGGCGGCGCGTACGTCCACCACACCGGCGGTCGGTGACGAGCCGGGAAACGCCTTCGGACAGGGGAAAAACCTGCCGATGATCGCGATGGCGCACGAGATCCCATACGTCGCAACCGCGACCGTCGCGCAGTTGCGCGACCTCGAAGACAAGGTGCGGCGGGCGATGGAGTTTCGCGGCGCGCGTTACCTGCACATCCTGGTGCCGTGTCCGTTGGGCTGGGTCAGCGCGGCCGAGCACACCGTACGCGTCGCTCGCCTCGCCGTGGAGAGCGGACTTTTTCCCGTCTTCGAGGCCAAACATGGCGAGATCACGGACGTGACGAGGATCCGCCGCCAGGTGCCGGTGGAGGACTATCTCAAGCTGCAGGGCCGCTACGCGCATCTGTTCAAGCCGCAGCCGCGGACCAACACCATCGCGCGCATCCAGGCCATCGCCGACCGCAACATCCGCAGGTTCGGCCTGTTGACAGGGGACACGCGATGAGAGAGAAACCGTTCGCGATCACTCTGGACGTCGGTTCCAGCAAGGCCAACCACACCGGCTCGTGGCGCACCGAACGGCCCGTCTATCACGACTTTCTGCCGCCGTGCAACGACGCCTGCCCGGCCGGCGAGAACATCCAGCAGTGGCTGTATCACGCGGAGGCCGGCGGCTACGAGGCC
The DNA here is from genome assembly GCF_010993745.1 of Fodinicola acaciae. Taxonomy (NCBI): domain Bacteria; kingdom Bacillati; phylum Actinomycetota; class Actinomycetes; order Mycobacteriales; genus Fodinicola; species Fodinicola acaciae. The sequence continues at coordinate 2,579,314 of NZ_WOTN01000001.1, read as the reverse complement.
GCGTGGCGGCAGATCATGGCCGACAACCCGTTTCCCGCTGTGATGGGGCGCGTCTGTTACCGGCCCTGCGAGACGGCTTGCAATCGCGCGCAGCTGGACCAGGCGGTCGGCATCAACTCGGTCGAGAGGTTTCTCGGTGACGAGGCGATCCGGGAAAACTGGAGAGTCGAGGTGCCGTCGCCGCCGTCCGGCCGCCGGGTCCTGGTCGTCGGCTCCGGACCGGCCGGCCTGTCCGCCGCCTACCAGCTGACGTTACTCGGCCACCAGGTGACGGTTCACGACGCGAACCCGTTGCCTGGCGGCATGATGCGCTATGGCATTCCGGAATACCGGCTGCCGCGTACGGTGCTGGACGCGGAGATCCAGCGGATTGTCGATCTCGGCGTGGAAATGCGGATGGCGGAGGCGATCTTCGACATCGGCGGTGCGATGTCCGACGGCCAATACGACGCGGCATTCCTTGCGCTCGGCGCACAACTCGGCCGCCGCACCTATCTCCCGGCTGGCGACTCGGCGCGGATCCTCGATGCCATCTCGATGTTGCGTGACGTCGAAACGCACCACCCGCCTGAGCTCGGCCGCCGAGTTGTCGTGTACGGCGGCGGAAACACGGCGATGGACGCGGCGCGTACGGCTCGGCGGCTTGGCGCCGCCGACGCGGTCGTCGTCTATCGGCGTACGCGTGATCGGATGCCGGCCGAACCGGCCGAAATCGAGGACGCGGTGGCCGAAGGCGTGCAGCTGCGCTGGCTGTCCACGATCGCTCAGGCCGACGAAGGCAGGGTCGTGGTGGAGAAGATGCGGCTGGACGATTCCGGATTCCCGCAGCCGACCGGCGAATACGACGAACTCGGCGCGGACACGGTCATCCTGGCCATCGGCCAGCGCGCGGACCTGTCACTGGTCGAGCGGCTGGCCGACGTGGAATGGAAAAACGACCAGCTGACCGTCGGAGCCGACCTGATGACCGGCCACCCCGGAGTGTTCGCCGGTGGCGACGTCGTGCCGACGAGTCGCACCGTCACCAGCGCCATCGGACACGGCAAGAAGGCCGCACGGCACATCGATGCGTGGTTGCGTGGCCAGCGGTTGGAGCTGTCGGCGCGGCATCCGATCGCCGCGTCCGAGCGGATCAACTCCTGGTATTTCTCCGACGCGCCGGCCACCGTACGACCGAAGCTGGACCTGGCCCGCCGGATCTCGACCTTCGACGAGGTCGTCGGCGGTCTGGACACCGAAAGCGCGCTTTTCGAGGCGCGCAGGTGCCTGTCCTGCGGCAACTGCTTCGAATGCGACAACTGCTACGGCGTGTGTCCGGACAACGCGGTCGTCAAGCTCGGACCGGGCAGCCGCTACACGATCGATCTCGACTACTGCAAGGGCTGCGGAATCTGCGTCGAGGAATGTCCGTGTGGCGCTATTTCCATGGAACCGGAGGAAAACTGAGGAGGCAGTCATGCGCGGTCCAACCGTGGCGCAGCTGATGACCCGCGGTCCGGTGACGGTACGGCCGGACACGCCTGTCAAGGCGATCGTCGTTCTGCTGGTAGAGCGTGAAATCGGCGCGGTCGCCGTGCTTGACGACTCCGGTTCGCCGGTCGGCGTCGTCGCCGAGGGCGATCTGATTCCACGGCGAGAAAAGCGCCGGCGGCACCGGCGGCCGAGCGAGCCCGCGGTCGTACGGACGGCGGCGGACCTCATGACGACCCCGGTCGACACGATCACCGCCGACGTTTCGTACGCGGCCGCGGCACGGGAGTTGTGCCGCACCGGACGGCGCCGGCTTTTCGTAACGGACGACGAAAACCGGCTGATCGGCGTGCTCTCACGCGGCGATCTGTTGCGACTCTACGATCGCACCGACGAAGATGTCCGCGCCAATGTGCTGCACGAAGTCTTCGAGCGGACGCTGTGGGCCGATCTGCGCGACGTCCATGTCGCCGTTGTCGATGGCCTGGTGACGCTGGAAG